>JAIDSL010000222.1 GCA_029061255.1 Muribaculaceae bacterium | reverse complement strand
GCTAAGCTTGTAAAGGAACTCTTTGGCTTGGCGGCAGATGTCGCTTAGCCGATATCTAATTTTTTAACGAACTATTGATATAATGAATAGATACCTAATATTTCATATAGTTTCTTTTTGTGTCGCGTTTTTAGGTGGACTGAACTCTGCATTTCCTTTCTCATCTAAGGAGGATCCCGCTCTTTTTAATATCTTAGCAGATATGAATTTGCCGCTTGTGGTTATCAATACTGTTGATAATGAAGAGCCGACCTGTGATGCAGTGGATGCTCCGGATGGGGCTTGGGGGTATGGGATAGCTAACGCCACCAAAGTCCCGGCCTCTATGCAAATTATTTTACGTAAAGATACCGTATATGATAGTGGCGATTATATAAAAAAAGAGAGTGGCCTTACCGTAAAGATACGTGGAAATTCGAGCGGGAGAAATCCAAAGAAGTCATTTAAATTAAAACTACAAAAAAAAGCAGATTTGCTTTTACGAGATGATAAGAAGTATAAAGATAAGGATTGGGTTCTGCTACGTTCGGGTGGAAGTCTGGTTACACCCATAGGATTATGGACAAGTGAACTCATAGGTCAGGAATGGACACCAGCACATGACATAGTGAATGTATGGATGAATGGAAGCTATCGAGGCCTTTATATACTATGCGAACAAGTAACTGTCAACACTGATTGCCGTATTGTTGTCGATGAGAGTGATGGATATGTAGTGGAGTCCGATCCATATTGGTGGAATGAAGAAATTTATTTTCCTTCAACTCTTACAGTTCCACAGCTGAAATTTACTTATAAATATCCGGATCCTGAAGATATTACCGACGAGTGGAATGTAGCTATATCAAATGATGTGATTGATCATGAGGCCAGAATTAAAGATGGCACATTCGATGAGGTCTTTGATTGTGAATCTTTCGCAAAATGGCTCGTAGGGTGGGAATTGCTTGGAAATGCTGATAGTGCCGGAGGTAATATGTATGTTGTCAAAAAAGATTCATCTTCGAAGATTTGTATGGGTCCGATGTGGGATTTTGATAATGCACTGATCATACTGGATGATTGGATAGGACTGCACTACCGTTGGTTTTATTTTCATCATTTGCTTCAGTCGCCTAATGATAGTTTTCGGAAGTCATTCTATCAGGTTTGGAAGGAAAAAGGAAGTGGAATAGTTGATAATCTTATAGATCGAATCAATACGTTTGCAGATTCTCCTGCCGGTGAGGATTACCAAGTATCGATAGGTTTCCAGATGAAGTTGGAGATTCCAGCAGATTATAGTATGCCTTATATTGGCAATTTAGAATTTATGCGTTCTTATGCTGTCGACTTTCTGACTAAAAGGGCTGAGTGGATCGATTCCCATATCGATAATGAGACCAGTGTTGCATGGAACTGTACGCAATCTTTAGGAAATGACGCAAAGTATATATATGATATCCTAGGACGTTTTGTGAAACCTGAAGCTCACGGCTTTTATATAGTCCGCATGAGCGACGGCACCACCAAGAAGGTAATGAAACGCTGATAACAAAAGTTTTTTAAGAGGAAACTTCTGATCTTAAAGAAAGGGATAGTAAACACTATCCCTTTTCATATGTTAATATTTTAGGATTTGTTAACAGCGGTCGTCATCGTGGTTTGCGTTGTCATCGTTGCCACTCAATTCTGAATTCACAAATAAACTTCCCAATTAAACTTAAATATGCGCCAGATAATAAACCATTTTACCGACGATGACCTCTATAAGTTCACCATGTGCTGTGCTGTCATCGACAACTATCCACGCACACAGGTACGCTACCGATTCATCGATCGTAATAATACTGTATATCCCAAAGGGTTTGCTGATGAAGTCAGACAGCAGATAAAATATCTTGAAAATCTTGTTATCACCGATGAGGAAGTTGCATTCATGCGACGCCGTTGCTACTATATTCCCGACTGGTTTTATACTTTCCTCAAAGGATTCCGCTATGACAGCCGCTGGGTACACGTGGATCAGGACGTGGAGGGACACCTAAGCATAGACTTTGAAGGCAACTGGAGCGATACCATTCTGCTCGAAGTGAAGGTACTCGCCATAGTCTCTGAGCTCTATTATATGATGACAGGGCAATCGGAAGCACTCGACTATGACGCTTACTATGAAAAGACTTATGCAAAAGGGGAGAGGCTTATCGATGCCGGCTGCTCCTTCAGCGATTTCGGCACTCGTCGCCGAGCTTCTTTCGAAGCGCAGGAGACTGTAGTAAGGGCTATGTCTGACTGCTGCAAGGCTTCAAGCGGTCCCGGAAGATTCGTAGGCACAAGCAATGTCTACCTCGCAATGAAATATGATTTGATGCCCATTGGCACAATGGCCCATGAGCTGATAAGCGCGATCGCCGGTATGTACGGACCGCAGATGGCAAATCATCTGGCAATGAAAGTTTGGTCAAACACTTACCGGGGTGCGCTTGGCACATTCCTCTACGACACTTATGGATGGCGCATATTCAGCCTTAACTTCTCCGAAGACTATGCCAACATGTTCAAAGGTCTGCGCGTAGACAGTGGCGAAAACCATGAGCAACTTGACCTCATTGTGGAAAAATACCGATCGCTCAATATTGATCCTGCAACAAAGCAGGTTGTCTTCAGCAATGGTCTAAACACTGACGAGGCAATAGAACTGCAGCACTATGCGGAAGGAAAGTGTATCCCTTCATTTGGAATCGGCACACACTTCACCAACGACTTCCCCGATATCAAGCCCATGAACATAGTCATAAAGCTTCTCGCAGTGAAGATCACCGAGTCCTGGCCTTTCTTCTGCGACACCTGCAAGCTCAGTGAAGACCACGGAAAGTATTCAGGCGACTTTGAGACTGTAAGGAGATTCAGGGAGGCTTTGCACTTGGAAGGAAATGCATAATTAGCTTCGCTCAAGCTAAAGGACGCCATGATAATTGCTTCATCAATTAAGAATTTAATCCAGACAATTGCGGACGCACGAGCCGTGCGTCCCTACTTTAAATTGATACTATGATAGAATATTTAGTGGAACTCCTTCGGGAGAATCCGACAATACCTCTTTTCCTTACGCTCGGGATTGGTTTTTGGCTTGGTGGACTCAAATTCAAGGGATTCTCACTTGGTCCTGTGACGGCAACTCTACTCGTAGGAGTGCTCATCGGACAGCTCGACATTCCGATTGCCGAACCTTTGAAGACAGTGAGTTTCCTTCTCTTCTTGTTTGCCATCGGCTATCGAGTCGGTCCCCAATTTTTCCGTGGTCTAAAGGGTGATGGCGTGAAGCAGATGCTTTTCGCTGTAGTTGAGTGCGTCATTTGCATAGTGGTATGCATAGTTGCAGCGCGACTTATGGGGTATAACACGGGCACTGCCATAGGTCTATTTGCCGGTTCGCAGACCATATCTGCCTCAATAGGCGTAGGCTCCGATATCATTTCTTCAATGAAGATTGATCCGGAAGTCAAGAAATCACTTATCGGAATGATCCCATCTGCATATGCTGTCACGTATATATTCGGCACAATCGGCGCGGCATGGATTGTCGCTAATCTTGGCCCGAAGCTCTGTGGAGGACTCGATAAAGCCAAGCAGCAGATCGCAGAGATAGAAGCGGAGATGGAGGAGGGTGAGTTTTCTGCCCAGCCCGGGCTCATCGTCGCCAACCGACCTGTGTCATTCCGTGCGTATAAGGCTGAGTCGAGTTTCTTCAAGCGTCCCCGAACGGTTTCGGAGATAGAGGAAGCCCTTGCCGGTCTTGGGCACCGGCTATTCGTAGAGCGTCTGCGGGTAGGGGGAGAGGTAGTTGATGTAGAGCCGGATGTTAAGGTGCGTCGTGGCGATGTCATAGTGATTGGTGGACGCCGGGAGACAGTGGTCAATGAAGCTGGCATCATCGGGCAGGAAGTTGTGGATCATGAGCTCCTAAATTTTGAGGCAGAAAACCTTCCTGTCACAGTGTCAAAAAACGGAGCTGCCGGAATGACGTTTGGAGCCCTTCGTAAGTCAGATTACATGAGTGGCGTAATGGTGAAGAGTCTTGTGCGCGATGATGTGAGGATTCCTCTTCATAGCCGCACGGTGCTCGAGGCAGGAGATGTGCTGACTCTCGTAGGCTTGCAAAAAGATGTGGCGGAGGCTGTAGGTGAGATTGGCTATCCCGACCGGAAGACTGAGACCACCGACGTCGCTTTCCTCAGTTTTGGAGTTGCCCTCGGATGCCTAATAGGTGCCCTTTGCGTTCACTTCAAGGGTGTCCCAATTTCTCTTACTACGAGTGGCGGAGCCCTCTTGGCAGGCCTCTTCTTCGGGTGGCTACGCAACCGTAAGCCCACACTCGGACGCATACCTTCATCTGTAGTGTGGGTGCTTGATAACGTCGGACTTTGCCTCTTTATCGCTATAGTTGGCTTGGCAGCCGGGCCTACATTTATTTCCGGCCTGCAGGAAGCCGGTATCGGACTTTTCTTCGTAGGACTCGCATGCACCACTCTTCCGCTCATCATCTCTATATTCATAGGGCATTACATCTTCCGTTTCCCGATCGCTGTCACGCTCGGATGTGTAGCAGGTGGGCGAAATGCTGTGGCTGCGCTCGGTGCCATTCAAGACAATCTGGACAGCACTTTGCCGGCGATGGGCTATACTGTAACTTACGCAGTCAGCAATTTCCTTCTTATTTTCGGAGGTATAGCGGTTGCGCTTATGGTGTGAGTTGTCAGTTTTCAGTTGTCAGTTATCAGATCTTTTTGAGTTATGAATTTAGATAAAGTAAAAGGATATGGGCTTGCAGCCTTGGCTGCGGCAGCCTATGGCACAAACCCGGCTTTTGCCGTGCCCCTCTACGGGCAGGGTATGAATCCTGTGTCGGTGCTCCTTTTTAGATATCTTATGGGGCTTCCGGTCCTTGCAGTTGTGATGGCAGTAAGGGGAAAATCGTTTTCTTTGAAAAAATCTGAGATTATTCCCACAATGGTACTCGGAGTGCTTATGGCACTTTCTTCCCTCGCTCTGTTTGAAAGCTACAATTACATGAATTCCGGAGTGGCATCGACACTGCTGTTTGTCTATCCTGTCATGGTGGCAGTGATGATGATCATGTTTTTCCATGAAAAGTTTAGTGTCTCCACTGTGATATGCCTTGTGGTGATGGGTTCCGGTCTGGTGCTTCTTATGAAGCCCCAGGGCGATGCCACATTAAGTGCCTTCGGATGCTTGCTTGTGATGCTTTCGGCCCTGACCTATGCGCTTTATATCGTGATGGTCAATGTCTCGAAGAGCGTCAAGAACATCCCCACCACGAAGCTTCTCTTCTATGTGCTCGGCTGGGGAAGCCTTGTGTATGTAGGAATGATCGCTTGCGGAAGTGAACTCACAGTTCCTGCACAGAATTGGGGTTGGCTCAATCTGCTTGCGTTGGCAGTGATTCCGACAGTGATATCACTCGGATTCACCACAAGGGCGATTCAGCTTATCGGATCGACTCCTACGGCAATCTTGGGCGCGCTCGAGCCGGTGTCGGCAGTGGTGCTGAGTGTAATAGTTTTAGGTCAAAGCCTTACTTTCCAAGATATTATGGGAGGCATCCTGATAGTGATTGCAACTACCATAGTGATTTGTGCAGCCCCTGTCGACAAGGCCATCTTGCGCATGAGGAAGATGTTTCCGAAAGGGTCTCGCCATTGAATACATATAAAAATTACTGTTTTTTTTATAAAATATTTGCAGTTCCAAAAAAAATCAGTAATTTTGTGTATGTATCCACAAAGCGGCGTAATCCGCTCCTCAATCCTTAACGACAATGACAGACCCCGAAATCCTCAAGAAAGCCCTGAAGCTGCATTTTGGCTTCAGCTCCTTCAAAGGCCAGCAGCAAGAGATAATCCAGTCGCTACTAAGCGACGAGGATGTCTTTGTGCTTATGCCTACCGGTGGCGGCAAATCGCTATGCTATCAGTTGCCGGCATTGATGTCAGAAGGCACTGCCATTGTGATCTCTCCTCTTATTGCGCTGATGAAGAATCAGGTAGACGCTATTCGGAACTTTGCAGAAAACGACGGAGTGGCTCATTTCTTAAACTCCACGCTCTCGCGCGCAGCCATAGAATGCGTTAAGAAAGACGTAGCCGATGGGCGCACAAAGCTTCTTTATGTAGCCCCGGAGTCGTTGACAAAAGATGAGAATGTCGAGTTTCTGCGTAGTGTCAAGATTTCCTTCTTCGCCGTGGATGAAGCGCACTGTATTTCAGAGTGGGGGCATGACTTCCGCCCGGAATATAGGAAGATACGCCCGATCATCTCGCGTGTAGGCAACCGCCCTGTGATAGCGCTTACTGCCACCGCAACCCCCAAGGTGCAGCACTATATTCAGAAAAACCTCGGGATGCTTGAGGCAAAAGTATATAAATCAAGTTTCAACAGAGAAAATCTTTATTATGA
>JAIDSL010000221.1 GCA_029061255.1 Muribaculaceae bacterium | reverse complement strand
GCATAGAGGACGCACGAGCCGTGCGTCCCTACATCAGAATATTGGCCCATTTTGCAACACCCTCGTCCCCGCGCGTCCTGCCACTTACCTTTCCCGATATGACAGTACACATCAATATGGAATCCAACCCAACGAAGTAGATTCATATGTGTCCGGATGGCATATGGTCAGCTTATGCTTTTGACTTCCATATCCAAGATAGTTTTGCTTATAATTATCCAGTTCATCTTCTGTCAGAGGACGTACAAGACGGGAAAGACCACTACGAGATGATGACGATGATAACGAAAGATGCTTAAATAGACCCTGAACATTATCATAATATAGCACTGTCATTGAATCAGGAGATATTCCATTTGTGGATGTGTAATATCCGTATGTGCTATTTGGGGAATTAATAATTTCTTCACCAAAGTATGGCCAATAGCAACATACCGGAATAACACTATTACCATTCTTTACAGGGATATCCGAAACTAAGAACATCCTCATTTTAGAAACTTTAATGTTCTTGCTACAAAGTTCCAAGACTGATGTATCAGGGAATTTCCATTCTTGATAATTTTCCTTTTCAAAGAATGGGGAAGTTCTTTTCATTCCATCAGAATATACAAATTTTTCCAACCAGGAGAGACTTGAACTACCATTACTTAACGATAGGTTCTGCTTGTTTTTAAATTGACAAGGATATCCTAAATATAATTCATGCTTAGATTCAACTAAAGTCGAATTTTGATTTAAATTTTTAAATGGAATTTCTATTTTCCATACCATCATATATAGGTAATTATATGCTTGATACTTAATTCCATTTTCATTTATTCCAATATACTCCTCAAATTTTGTAATATCCTGTAAATTTCTGTCAAAAATCATCCACGAACTCCCTGAATGATCTGTCAAAACCACATTATCTATTATTATAGAAGGTGTAGACACTATAAGTTCATAATCAATTTTGGTACCGTTATTCGACAAAGTCAATTTACGAACAATCGACGGGTCATCAGGACCCATTGCTCCTACAGAAATATAAAAGACATCCTCCTTTTTAGCTGAAACATTATATTTTAAAAAATTATATGGAACAGATTCTCCGGAAGTATTTATAACCAAACGTTGTGAAGTCGTTGATGTAAGACTAGAAAAGGATTTTTCGCAGTATAAATATTCATTAGACTTTTCTTTAGCCACTCTTCCTTCTAAAGGCCATTCAAGATTTGAACTAATATCAATTGGTACATTCTCGTTAAAAGATTCATTGATATATACCTTAAATGGTATATCGATGAAAGAGTTGAAGCAGTTAGGATCAAAGCCATCGATTTCAATGGTCCGTTTCTCATGATCGATTTTGACACGCTCATATGACTCCGGAATAATTGCAAAAGGCATGTCTGCCGGGATAACCGGTTCATAAGGTTTTTCCTCTGCAATGTCTTGGCGTAATGCTATATCTACCTGAAGCGTTGTCCCTGCTTCAGTGGTAGCTGATACCCGACACTTGCCTGTCAATGGCTCTTCCTCTTCATTCACTCCTCTTGGCGCAATTTCAATAGCAATATCCGACAGTTTTCTGATATTGAAAGCATCCGCCGACACTTCATTATCAGCAATGTATTCTACGGTCCAGGAAAGACCTTTCGATGTCAATACCCTGACTTCAGCATTATCCGTGGCATCCCCTTCAAAATTCAAACTTCCTTTCGACAACACAATAAAGTTGCCATAGTCATCCATGTCAAAAGCATTCCCCCCAAGATCCCAACCTTCCACAACTGAAAGTGCAATTTGAGACTCAGTCGCAAAGTAAGCCTCTTCCGGAGTAGAGGCACCACTCCCCTTCACCGACCGGATAGTCACAAGATATTTAGTGTTGGGGTCTATTTTCGATACGTTACCCTGCATACCGACATTCACTCGGTAATAAGATGACGCTGAGTCTTCACCATATTTTGCCTTTATTATCAGCGCAGTTGACTCCTTATCACCTAAAAAAGAATCATATGATACAGACGGTAAACAGTAAATCGCTTTATTCAATTGTTGAATCCCGTCTTCGTCTGCCGATGGCATGTCTACAAATATCTCTTCACCAAAAGTTTGACTCTCATTTGTCAAGGAGCCCTGTACAGTGCCAAACCTATTGCCTGTCTGATTGTCATAAGCCGCAACCGGCATCGCATCACGCCAATTGCATAGTGCAACACTCTCCACCGTGAATCCCTCCTTCACAATATTTGCCACATCAATGCGAGCTACCATCCTGCGAAAAGACAATGTTGCGGATACTGTATAAGCGCCGTTATCCATCGAAAATCTGAATACCGAACTTCCAGATATTCCTCCATTCATTGGAAGATTAGACTTACTATCAGGAGTTATATTTAATGAAGAATATAAATGCAGCGGACTTTTTTCAGATGAAGAAGAGCGGTACCAGGATTCAAGATATTCACCAAAATTCTCGAATCCTGATGGCGCATAATCGTCGGCATTTGCAATAGCCAAAACTTGATAGTCAGTATTTGGCTGGAGGCTCAATGGCATTTTGAATTTGAGATTGCCGGGAGTAGAAGAATCAGCTTCCGCCTTTACTGCTGCCAATGGAATATCGGTAAGCAAAGACACCTCTCCTGAATAAAACAAGAGATAGGCGTGATCTACTACTGACTCTATGTCTTTAGTCTCACCATCACGTGTCAATATCACATCCTCAACAGAAAACCTTATGACAGCATCCCCTGCTCCGCAATCGAAAACACTTCGATTGCGGAGATCATCTGCACATCCAACCATTAAAAATATAATGGTTATGAAGATGAAAGCGACAAAACGCTTAATGACGAGTGATGCCCTTGACATAAATCAGTTAAAGATGAGCATCCTGTTCTATCTCATCCCATGGAGCTATTGAGACTGAAACAGAAATCCATGGTTTTCCTGATATATCTAATCCAGATCCCGCCTGAGCAGGACGAAGTAAATCCTCTGTGCTGAAACCAAGACTATTCACAGAAGCAATATTTACCTTATAGAACTTGTTACGCACAACCTTGAATATCCTCTTACTTTGATCTCCTGACTCATCATGGGCGATATTTACGCGATAATATGCATATCCATTGTTAAATGTAAAAACTTCAAACTGCGGTGTACCTTCAGCCCTTGTCAATGGAGCTATCTGTAGAGGCTGATCTGCCTGGGAAACAGTTATCGCTGAATTTTCACCTCCATTTAGGGAATTCTTATAATTTTCAGCGTCTGTCAGATCTTTAAATGTGATGATATTTTTTTCCTTTGGAAAAACAGTGTAATCTACCATACCTCTGTCTGCATCTTTAATTCCGACAGTATAGTAAGTTGTTGGGGTTGTAAAATCAGTCACTTCCTCCAAAACCTTGACAGAGGAATCAGAAGTATCGTAGGTATAATACTTAAGAGGTATGGTAGCAAACCGGATTCCAAGGAATGTAGTGTTGCCACTCAAAGGATTGGATACAATGTTTTCCGATAGATAAGCACATCCACTGCCTGTGAAAGCTTCTACAGCATCCTGATATTCGCCTACACCAAAAGTATAATTGTCGTAGGTTCCGTCACCATCGGAATCTTGAAATGTACTTACACCGCTATCGAAAACATCAGTTCCATCATGAACCACTCGCATCCTTTCGTTCAACTGAAATGCTTTAAACGATGCCTTACCCATATGGATTCCGAATGCACTGCCATCTGCACCCACACTCTTCACCTGGGCCTTTGCGATAAGTCTGACAAGCTGGATCTGAAATTTATTTGATACCGGCAAATCAGTTTCAGATGCAGATTTCATCACCAATTGTTCGTCACTTTTTCCGACCATCACATATTGAACATCCGACTGGGCACCATCTTCTCCGGTCAAACCGAATCCCGGCATGATATTACTCAATGATGAATTGAAAACCGAATTTTCATATGCTGTAAGGTTTGTAACATTCGCAGGATTGACATTATTCTTCGCTGTGACGGCATATAAAGTCTTGTATCCATTAGACACTTCTAAAGTTACTACCTTATCGTCATCTTCAATATCAAATTCTTCTGTTAACTCGAGATTTTGACTTTCATCGAATACATATACTATCAGTTTTTTGATCTCGTTTTCCTCGTCAGTAGAGTATCCGTCGGCTCTGGTTTCCTCTACTTTGAGGTCAAGCTGAATAGTAGCCTTATTGTTATTTACAGTTGTAATTGTCCAATCAAATGGACTTGCATCGCTTTTACACGATGTGACTGATGGCAGCAACACTGCCATTGCCAGACTTAGGGTGGCAAGTCTTGTTTTTTTCATGGTAGGTTAGTTTTAAGTGTTATTCTATCGCAAGATTTATAATCCTTGTAAGGAATATAAATCTTATCTTGCCGAAATATGTGAGGAGGAATGGGAGTTGTTGAGGAGAGAGCAAGGATATCAGTCGAGTTTCAGCACGGCGAGGAAAGCCTTCTGGGGCACCTCTACCCTTCCTATCTGCTTCATGCGCTTCTTGCCTTCTTTCTGCTTCTCAAGAAGCTTGCGCTTACGGCTTATGTCACCGCCGTAGCACTTCGCGGTAACATCCTTACGGACAGCCTTGACTGTCTCACGCGCAATTACCTTTGTGCCGATCGCAGCCTGAATGGCTATGTCAAACTGCTGGCGCGGGATGAGCTCCTTGAGTTTCTCACACATTCGCCGACCAAACTTCACGGAATTGTCAGCATGAGTAAGAGTGGAAAGAGCATCGACACTCTCCCCATTAAGCAGGATGTCGAGCTTTACAAGGTTGGAGGGGCGGAAATCGTGGATATGATAGTCGAAGCTGGCATAGCCTTTGGATATTGATTTCAATTTGTCGTAGAAGTCGATCACGATTTCGCCGAGAGGCATGTCGAATGTTATCTCCATGCGGTTGCCGGAGATATATTCTTGTTTTATCAGTTCACCACGTTTGCTGAGGCATAAGGTCATTATCGGTCCAATGAACTCAGCAGCAGTGATGACAGTAGCTCGTATATATGGTTCTTCAATATGGTCGATGAGTGTCGGGTCCGGAAGTCCGGATGGATTGTGCACCTCAAGCTTGTTTCCCTTCTTATCGTAGACAAAATAGGAAACGTTGGGTACCGTAGTGATCACATCCATATTGAATTCGCGTCCGAGGCGTTCCTGAATGATCTCCATATGGAGCAGACCAAGGAAGCCGCAACGGAAACCGAAACCGAGGGCAGCCGAAGACTCCGGCTGGAATGTCAGTGAGGCATCGTTGAGCTGGAGTTTTTCAAGTGAGGCGCGGAGATTCTCGAAGTCTTCCGGATCTATGGGATAGACACCGGCGAACACCATCGGCTTTACTTCCTCAAAACCTTCGATCGCCTTGTCGCAAGGACGGTTCACATGGGTGATGGTATCTCCCACTTTCACCTCTCGCGATGTCTTGATACCGGATATTATATAGCCTACGTTTCCTGCCGAGAGTTCCTTTCGCGGAGAAAGATCAAGTTTAAGCACACCAATTTCATCTGCATGGTATTCCTTTCCGGTGCTGACAAACTTCACAAAGTCGCCGGTATGGATTGTGCCGTTTACTATCTTGAAGTAAGCAATGATTCCACGGAATGGGTTAAACACAGAGTCGAAGATAAGAGCCTGCAATGGGGCTTCTGGATCCCCTTTTGGAGCCGGAACTCGATCTACGATAGCCTTCAGAATCTCATCGACTCCCATACCTGTCTTTCCGGAAGCGCGGATTATCTCCGAGCGGTCGCAACCGAGAAGATCCACAATCTGGTCTTCCACTTCATCCGGGTTGGCGCTTTCAAGGTCGCACTTGTTGATCACAGGGATTATCTCAAGGTCATTGTCGATGGCCATATATAGGTTTGAGATGGTCTGGGCTTGGATTCCCTGGCTGCCATCTACGATGAGAAGTGCCCCTTCGCAAGCTGCAATGGAACGCGACACTTCATAAGAAAAGTCTACGTGTCCCGGAGTGTCAATAAGGTTGAGGGTATAGTGCTCGCCGTCTAATGCATAATCCATCTGAATGGCATGACTCTTGATTGTGATGCCTCGTTCGCGCTCGAGATCCATGTCGTCGAGCACCTGGGCTTCCATGTCCTTTGCGGAGATTGTATTGGTGCGTTCAAGGAGTCGGTCGGCAAGCGTAGACTTGCCGTGGTCAATATGGGCTATTATGCAGAAGTTGCGTATATTTTTCATCTGAAAGGTTACTCAAAAAAAGTAAATCGGCTTCAAAGTTACGAAAATTTTCTGAGAAACCGAAGAAAAAAGGCATTTTTTGTGAAATGCCTTTGGAAATTTACATATAAAATACTGTGCTTCCTGCGATTTTGGAGGGTGTTGCAGAACTATATTCTCCGCATCTTGTAGGGACGCACGGCTCGTGCGTCCGTTTTTATATTGTTG
>JAIDSL010000220.1 GCA_029061255.1 Muribaculaceae bacterium | reverse complement strand
AATGCAAAGTGGCATTGAAACGCTCGATCTTCTTCTCTTCCGCGATCTACATGACGCATACGAAAAGAGTAAAGATATTGACCAATATAACAGAGACAGAAAAGAACTTGACAAGCAAATCACAGAGGAAGCCAATCATCTTATAAATAATAATGTCGAAATCGTAAAAGGGAAACGCTCCATTGTAATTTATAACAAGAATTGGCATAAGGGGATTATCGGCATTGTGGCATCGCGCCTCACGGAGCTGTATTATAAACCCTCGGTCGTTCTTACATACTCCAATGGACTTGCCACCGGTTCTTCGCGATCTGTTCAAGGTTTTGACATATATTCCGCAATAAACGCCACTCGTGATCTTCTTGAAAATTTTGGAGGACATCCATACGCCGTCGGTCTTTCCCTAAAAGAAGAGAATATACCGGAGTTCAGCCGTCGTTTTGAAGAATTTGTTGCAAAAAATATTCAGCCTACTCAGCTTTCACCCCATCTTGAAATAGATGCCGTTATTGAATTTGCAGATATTACTCCGGAATTAGTGTCATATCTCAAGAAGTTCAATCCATTTGGACCGGGCAATCAGAAACCGGTATTTTGTTCCCGGAATGTATTCGATTTCGGTACCAGCAAACTTGTTGGGAAAAATATGGAGCATATCAAGCTTGAACTCGAAGATAACAGTACATCTCACGTCATCAACGCAATTGCATTCAATATGTCGCGATATTTTGAGCATATACATGCCCACAAACCTATCGATATCGTGTATACAATCGAACAGACCAAGCGTTCTAACAATCCTGACTCGATACAATTGATGATA
This sequence comes from Muribaculaceae bacterium, assembly GCA_029061255.1. Taxonomy (GTDB): domain Bacteria; phylum Bacteroidota; class Bacteroidia; order Bacteroidales; family Muribaculaceae; genus Lepagella. Next base: position 1,858 of record JAIDSL010000220.1, on the reverse strand, counting down.
CGTGATATAAAACCGGCGGGGGTATAAAATTATTCCTTCTTATGGATCCTGTTTCAATACTCCGGAAATACTGGGGCTACTCTTCTTTTCGACCTCTCCAAGAAGAGATTGTCGACTCCGTGCTTGCGGGACACGATACACTTGGCCTGATGCCGACAGGAGGAGGTAAATCAATAACCTTCCAGGTTCCCGGTATGATTCTGGAAGGAGTCACGGTCGTTGTCACACCGCTAATATCCCTAATGAAAGATCAGGTAGACAATCTTCGTAAAAGGAATATAAAAGCTGTATTCTTTCATTCAGGTATGACAGCTCGCGATAAACGAGTTGCCGCAGAGATGGTTTTTAATGCGAAAGCCAAGTTTATTTACACCTCTCCGGAACGATTGCGCAATCAATCCTTCATGCAACAATTGCGCATGATGAAGATTGCTTTGATTGTAGTTGACGAGGCACATTGCATTTCCCAATGGGGCTATGATTTCCGCCCGGCTTATCTTCATATTCGCGAACTTAGAAAAGTTGCTCCCAATGCACCTGTTCTCGCACTTACGGCCACCGCCACCAACCGAGTAGCAGACGATATTTGCAACAGATTGGAGATGAACCGGCCGAATATCTTCAAGATGAGTTTCTCACGTAGCAATCTCAATTATGTCGTAAGAAAAACCGAGTCAAAAATATCAGAAATATTTCATATCCTTTCACGCACTCAAGGATCTTCTATAGTATATGTAAGAAGCAGGAAACGCACACGTGAAATATCCGATTATCTGAAATCGATGGGAATATCGGCCACATTCTTTCATGCGGGGTTGGAGTATGAAATTAAAGAGAAGAGGCAAAATGAATGGAAACAAGGGATTGTACGAGTTATGGTTGCCACAAATGCTTTCGGAATGGGAATTGACAAACCGGATGTCCGTGTCGTGATTCATTACGATACTCCCCCCTCTTTGGAGGAATACTATCAGGAAGCAGGACGTGCAGGCCGCGACGGTCTTAATTCCTACGTTGTCTTGTTAAGTTCAAAATCAGACAGCGCGACTTTGCGAAAGAGAGTAACCGAAAACTTTCCTGAAAGAGAGGTCATAAAAAAGATATATGAACGAGTGTGTAATTTCCTCAAAATTGCCGTTGGAGAGGGTTATGACCGTCTCTACCCTTTTGATCCCGACAAGTTCTGCCATATCTTTAATTACCAACGTCGTCAATGTCTGGCTGCTCTCCATATTCTTGCACAATCAGGTTACATAGAGTTTATGGAAGAGACCGAACACCGATCGCGCGTCATGATAATAGTGGAAAGAGAGGAGTTATACGACATTTCTCATTTATCTTCCCGGGCAGAAAAAACTCTCAGGTCATTACTTCGTTTATACACCGGTCTTTTCATTGATTATGTATATATCAGCGAAACAATACTTGCTACCGAACTTAGCATAAATGAAGAGGATGTATATCAGGCTATGCTTGAACTCTCAAGAGCAAAAATCATCTCATATATTCCAAAATCGAAAACTCCCTACATCTACCTTCCCACTTCAAGAGAGGAGCCAAGGTATATCCGGATACCGCAAAGTGTTTACGCGCACCGAAAAAAAATACTTTCTGATCGAGTGGAAGCCATGATTAATTATTCGCAGGCGGCCAAATGTAGAGAAAACATGATTCTTGAATATTTCGGAGAATCAAGGGAGGGACAATGTCAAAAATGTGACTATTGTCGGGAAAAAAGAAATAACGGTAATTCTATAAAAGGGAAAGAAAAGGAACTTATCCATTCTCTCCTCGAATTTATCTCAAAACGTCCCAATGGAGTAGACTTCAGAATAATATCTCACAACTTCACTCAACC
>JAIDSL010000022.1 GCA_029061255.1 Muribaculaceae bacterium | reverse complement strand
ATGTTCCCACGCAGACCGGGGTGCTCGGTGGTGGAGGGGAAGGACATCACTCCGGAGAAAGTCCGCGACCTGACAGAGGCGGCGGCACGGTGCTGGGACGCGATAATGGCAAAGGACCTTGACGCTTTTGCAGCGTCATTCCGCGACTCCTTCAACGCGCAGGTCGCCATGTTCCCCGCCATGATGCAGCCGGGGGTTCAGGAGCACATCGACGAGTGGAAGGACAAGGCTTTGGCATGGAAGATGCTCGGAGCGGGGGGAGGCGGACACCTGCTGCTTGTGGTGGATGAGATTCCGGAAGGGACTATCCCCATCCGCATTCGCCGACGCGACTGACTTTGTAGGGACGCACGGCCCGTGCGTCCGCACCCGTTGACCAAGTATATCGCTATGCAATCATCGGACGCACGAGCCGTGCGTCCCTACAATAATTATACATTCAACAACTATGAAAAAGGATTCAAAGATATATGTGGCGGGACACCGGGGTATGGTGGGCTCCGCAATCGTGCGCGAACTCAAGCGCCAGGGTTACACAAACATCATCACACGCACACATGCGGAGCTGGACCTGATCAACCAGCAGGCTGTGAACGACTTCTTCGCGCATGAGAAACCGGAGTACGTCTTCCTCGCGGCTGCGAAGGTAGGTGGCATCATCGCTAACTCGGAGCATCTCGCCGACTTCATGTATGACAACATGATGCTGGAGATGAATGTGATCAACGCCGCATGGCGCAACGGTTGCAAGAAACTGGAGTTTCTGGGCAGTTCATGCATCTATCCTCGCATGGCACCCCAGCCGATGCCGGAATCCTGCCTGCTGACTTCGGAGCTGGAGAAGACCAACGAGGCATATGCACTCGCAAAGATATCGGGGCTCAAGTACTGCGAATACCTGAACCGTCAGTATGGCACGGATTATATTTCGGTGATGCCGACAAATCTCTACGGACCTAACGACAACTACCATCCGGAGCACTCGCACGTGCTGCCCGCACTTATCCGCCGTTTCCACGAGGCGAAGGAGGCAGGACTGACGGAGGTGACCTGCTGGGGCGACGGCTCGCCGCTGCGTGAATTCCTCTATGTGGATGACCTTGCGAACCTCTGCGTCTTCCTGATGAACAACTATTCCGGCAACGAGACTGTGAATGCCGGAACCGGGAAGGAACTGACAATAAAGGAGCTGACAGAGCTTGTGGCTTCAATCGTGGGATACGAAGGGAAGATACTGTGGGATACTACGCGCCCGAACGGTACGCCGAGGAAGCTGCTTGACGTGAGCAAGGCGACTGCACTGGGATGGACGTACAAGACGGAGCTTCCTGACGGGATACGGCTCTCCTACGAGGATTTCCTTAATAATCCTATGAGGGCGGAACGGTGAGACGCGCGGGGACGAGGGTGTTGCAAAATGGGCCAATATTCTGATGTAGGGACGCACGGCTCGTGCGTCCTCTATGCAATTAGATTGGTAATCAACAATATAAAAACGGACGCACGAGCCGTGCGTCCCTACAAGATGCGGAGAATATAGTTCTGCAACACCCTCCTCCCATAACTGACAACGGATAACGGACAACGGATAACGGACAACGGATAATGGTAGAATATATAATAATAGGGTTTATCGCCGCCGCTTTGGCGGCGATTGCTTTTTTTGTAAGACGAAGAGAATGATTTATAAGGCGGTTAGGAAACCGCCTTCCCATAATATGTTAATGAAGGATTATGGAGTATAGAGATGTTGGGAGTGGATGTAGTTAGAAACTTTTGGATTTAGGTGGGGAACGTTTTCCGTTGTCCGTTGTCCGTTGTCCGCTTGGGGTGATTGGAGGAGGTTGCGGATCTCTGTGGAGGAGATGGGCATCTGTGGGGCAGCATTGAGGAGGGTGACGTTTTCCGTTGTCCGTTGTCCGTTGTCCGTTGTCCGTTGTCCGTTTTCCGATGAAAGGATTAGGGATTCGCCGGGGCGGGGATAGACGATGACACCGAATTCATTGAGGATTTCGTCAGGATTCTTCCACTTTTCGAAGTTTGCCCAGTTGTCGCCGCCGATTATTAGACGAAAGTCTATTTCGGGATAGGCTTTTTTTAGTTCGGTGAGGGTCTTGTAGGTATAGGACGGGATGGGAAGGTGGAATTCAAAGTCGCTGACACGTACACCGGGGATTCCTTCTACGGCAAGGCGCGCCATCTCGAGACGCTGCTCATCTGAGGCGACATAGCCCTGCGGCTTTAGGGGATTGAGTGGCGAGACCATGAGCCAGACCTCATCGAGGTCTGTATGGTCAAGGACATATTTTGCCAAATTTACGTGCCCTTCGTGGATGGGGTCGAAAGAGCCGCCGAAGATACCTACTGTCATTGAGCTGTCAGTTTTCAGTTATCAGTTTTCCGCAATCATTTATTCTTTTTGCGGACGGAGTAGCCGAAGTGACCTATGTATTCACCGAGGGAGAAATATTGACCATGGTTGTAGACAAGCATGCCGGCTTTCTCCAATTCGAGTTTACCAGTTTCCTCGTTTATATAACGGGAATCGGCACGCACGTTGAGGACATCAGCAATGAACATGTCGTGGGTGCCAAGGTGGGTGACACTCTTTACCCGGCATTCGATGCTGAGTGGGGATTCTTCAATGGTTGGGGATTTTACCATCTCGCCGGGAAGAGGATGCAACCCGGTCTCTTTCCATTTGTCGTAGTCACGACCGGAGCGGACTCCGGCCCAGTCGGTGGCACGCGCCATATCGACGGTGGTCAGGTTGATGGTAAACTCCATGTTCTTCATAAGGAGCGCGTGGGAGTGGCGCTCAGGGCGGACTGATATATAACACATAGCGGGGTCGGAACAAATAGTTCCAACCCACGCTACAGTTATCATATTCCATTCTTCCGGAGTGGCGCCACATGTGGCGAGCACTGCCGGAAGAGGATAAATCATAGTCCCTGGTCTCCAGGAAAGTTTCATACGTTGAGATCTTTGAGTACCTGGTCGATATGAGCGTCAGCTTTCTTCACAACTTCTTCATACTGATCCTTATCGGTGAGGTCTTCACGCACTTCCACATAGAACTTGATCTTGGGTTCTGTTCCGGAAGGACGGATGGAAACCTTGTCGCCGGCTGCAGTAAAGAACTGGAGGACGTTGCTTGTGGTCGGGAAGTCCATCTTTGTGATCTCGCCAGTCTTGAGGTCTTTACAGTTGAGGTCGAGATAATCTTTTACCATAACAACTTCGCTGCCTGCAAGCTCCTTGGGAGGATTCTCGCGGAAGTTCTTCATCATTGCCACAATCTCCTCTGCCCCACTCTTTCCGGGACGGACAACGCTTACGCCACGTTCGCGGCTGAAACCAATCTCAAAGTAGATTTGCTTGAGAAGTTCGTAAAGGTCCATACCCTTGTCGGCAGCCCAAGCGGCAATCTCACACATAAGAGGCACAGCTGAGATGGAGTCTTTGTCGCGAACGAAAGTCTCAGCAAGGAAGCCATAGCTTTCCTCTCCGCCACCGATGTAGCGGCCGGTACCCTCCTGCTCACGCATAACGTTGGCAATCCACTTGAAGCCGGTGAACACGTCGAACATACGGACATTGTTCTTGTCGGCGATACGCTTAACCGCCTCGGTAGAAACGATAGTCTTAACTACATATTCATTGCCCTTCATGAGACCAAGCTCATTGTTGCGGGTCATGAGGTAATAAAGGAAGATCATAAGGATCTGGTTGCCATTGACAAGCTGATATTCGCCCTTGCTGTCGCGAACCACAAGACCTACACGGTCAGCATCCGGGTCAGAAGCGAGCACAAGGCTTGCACCTACCTCACGCGCCTTGGCAATACCCATAGCCATAGCCTCGGGGTTCTCGGGATTAGGAGAAACAACAGTCGGGAAGTCGCCAGACTGAACGTCTTGCTCAGGAACGTGGATAACATTCTCAAAGCCCCACATCTTGAGGGCATCGAACATCAACATAGAGCCAGTACCGTGGATCGGGGTGTATACAATCTTCATGTCGGCGTGACGCTTGTCAGCTTCAGGAGAAAGAGACAAAGCGTGGATTTCCTTCAAGTAGGGCTCGTCGACATCCTTGCCGATGATCTGGATAAGGTCTTTGTTGGGAGTGAACTTGATCTGGTCGACAGATGTGATCTTGTTGACATATGCGATTGTCTCGACATCATGGGGTGCAATCATCTGAGCGCCGTCGCTCCAGTATGCCTTGTAGCCGTTGTATTCCTTCGGGTTGTGGCTTGCAGTCACCATAACGCCGCTCTGGCAGCCAAGGTGACGGATAGCATAGCTGACCTCAGGAGTAGGACGGCAAGCATCGAAGAGATAAACCTTGATTCCGTTGGCAGAGAAAATGTCGGCAGCGAGTTCGGCAAACTTGCGGGAATTGTTGCGCACGTCATGGCCGATAGCCACAGATATCTGCGGAAGATCCTTAAAGCAATCCTTGAGGTAGTTGGCAAGACCCTGAGTAGCAGCACCTACAGTATAGATGTTCATACGGTTGGAGCCGGGGCCCATAATTCCGCGAAGGCCACCAGTACCAAATTCGAGATCCTTATAGAATGCCTCGATGAGGTCGGTCTTGTCTTCAGCGTCAAGAAGCTGCTTTACGGCAGCGCGAGTTTCTTCATCGTACTGTGGGCCAAGCCACTGTTCGGCTTTGGCCACCACTGATTTCATCAGTTCTTCGTTGTTCATATTGAGGGTTATATTTTAAGTTAATTCATAATGCATAATGCTCAATGCATATTTAGAAGTTGTTTCAACTTATTTACGAATAAAAAATATCAAAATAATATGAATGAATCAATTCTTTTTATCAAGCTTCCGCCATCTTTTCGGCATCTTTTGCCTCTTTCATCAGTCATGATGCCCGCATCATTCCTTCTTCAAGAGACAAAACCTGCTCGAAAACCTGACGAAATCTTAATAAAAAAATAAGTAGAAACAACTTCTTATTATGCTTCTCTATTAAATTAAACGCAAATATAGTTATTTTAGATGATAATGGCAAGAGATTTTAAATAATATTTGCCTTTGTGACGAATATTAGTTAACTTTGCATAATGAAACGGTGCAGATGTGCGTTTTCATCGTTGTCGCCGTTTTCATCGTATTCATAGATTCTCTATAAGGCACCTATGCCCAATGGCTAAGGATATGACTAAATATAAATAAAAGTCTTAAAAACCATGATATATTCAATGACAGGCTTCGGCCGCGGCACAGCCACAGCACCTACCAAGAAAATCACGGTTGAGATAAAAAGCCTCAACTCTAAGCAACTTGACCTGAGCATGCGAGTGCCGGGATATTTCAGAGAACTTGAAGTGGAAGTGCGGAATTCACTCCTTAAGAAGCTTGAACGCGGAAAGGTAGATCTTTCGGTGATGGTAGAGAACACTGCGCCGGAAGCCCCTGCAAGTGTGAATACAGAAGTGCTCAGTGCCTACAAGAGCCAGATAGAACAGACCGCAAAGGAACTCGGAATTTCAGTGCCACATGATTGGTTTGCTATACTGATGAGAATGCCGGAATCTATGAAGACCCAGCTTCAGACACTTGATGAAGCAGACATCAAAGCATTCAAGGATGCGTGCGATGAAGCTGCCCAGAGGCTGACAGACTTCAGGGAGATGGAGGGGAAAAAGCTCTACAACTTTTTCGTGGAGAAGACCGACAATATTGCCGCCTTGCTTGAAAAAGTGGAACCATTCGAAAAGGAACGCATCACTAAGATACGTGAACGACTTGAGACACAGCTTTCGCGTCTCAATACAATCGAATACGATAAGGGACGACTGGAACAAGAACTCATTTTCTACATAGAGAAACTTGACGTGACTGAAGAGAAACTAAGACTCCGCAGCCATATCAATTATTTCAGAGAGACGATGGGAGGCATCGACGAGAAACCTGCATGCGGACAAGGGAAGAAACTTGGTTTCATAGCCCAGGAAATGGGAAGGGAAATCAATACTCTCGGCTCGAAATCAAATGATGCAGAGATGCAGAAAATCGTAGTGATGATGAAGGATGAGCTTGAGCAAATCAAGGAGCAGGTGCTGAATGTGTTGTAAATACATATACTCTATGAAGAAAGGAAAGATAATCGTGCTGTCGGCACCGAGCGGCACAGGGAAGTCGTCGATAATAAAGAGACTACTTGATTATCCCGAACTAAATCTTGGGTTTTCAGTGTCAGCCACTTCCCGCGCACCGCGAGGAAACGAACAGCACGGAGTGGAATATTATTTCATCTCACATGAGGAGTTCAAGCATCGGGCTGAAGCCGGAGATTTCGTAGAATGGGAGGAAGTGTATCCGGGCACATGCTATGGCACGCTGAAGAGTGAAGTGCAAAGAGTGACGGAAGCCGGGCAAAACCTCATCATGGATATTGATGTGAAGGGTGGGCTCAATGTGAAGAAATGCTATGGAGACCAAGCCCTCACTATCTTTATCCTTCCTCCAAGCAAGGAAGAGCTTGAGAGGCGACTGAGAGGAAGAGGGACCGATGCAGAAGAAGTGATAAGAAAACGACTGGATAAAGCAGACTTCGAGCTTAGTTTCGCTCCGGAGTTTGACATCAGGGTTGTGAATGATGACCTTGACAGAGCCGTGGAGGAAGTAAGGACTCTCATAATGGGTAATTCATAATGCATAATGCATAATTCAAAGTCGGCTACCTTTTTCCCATCCATAACCAAATAAAAATAGGCATCGCAGTAACGATGCCTATTTTTGTTATTAACTCAGTGAAGTCATCAATCTTTTTGGGCATAGTAGCTTTTGCCTGCTCCATAATGTCCATAACTGCCACCACCTTCTGTGCCATTAAGCAATAGACACATGTTGTGGTATTCCTTGCTGCGATATACATTTTCAAGCTCTGAAAGCAGACCTCTCTCGAACAGCCCTACACGCAGCACAAATATTGTGTTGGTGCAGACAGTACTGAAGATTCTTCCATCGGCAATCATCTGAATCGGCGGGCAATCTATGAAGATTACATCATAGTCGTTGCGAAGTTCCTCAATCATAGGAGCAAGACGACCGTTTTCAAGGATTTCAGTGGGGTTAGGAGGAGTCTTGCCTCCAGGGAGGATGTCGAGATTCTCATTCAGGCGACCTTTAACAATAGCCTTAGACGGAGTAGCCTTACCAAGCAAACACTGCGCAAGACCTGTGTCGGGATTTCCTATAAAAGAAGAGGAAGAATTACGACGCATATCGCCATCAATCACAAGGACTTTCTTACCGCGAATGGCAAGCGACATGGCGAGATTTATGGCTATAAAACTCTTACCCGAACCGGGGTTGAAGCTCGTGAGCATTACCACCGGACATTTTGACTCACCTTCAATCATAAAATTGAGGTTGGTACGCACCACACGGTAAGCCTCATTGACGATATTTCGATTGCCCGGGTTGACCACAAGCATATGATCTTTATCGTCGAATTTCTTGGTATTGACCTTCGGAATCTCGCCAAGGAACGGGATACTGAGCCCTTTAAGATCGTTTTTATCGCGCACCTTGGTATTTGAAATTTCCCGCACATAAATTGTACCAACAGGAATAGCGAGACCCATGATAAATGCTACAAGAATAACAGCACCAGGCTTCGGAGAAGTTGGTTCGGAATCACCATTCGGCCGAGAAATGATGCGAGTGTTGTAGGGAGTAAACGCCTGGTTAAGTTGGTTCTCCTCTTTCTTTTGCAGAAGATAAAGGTAAAGCTCCTCCTTCACTTTTTGCTGACGCTCTACGCTGAGCAAATAGCGAGCTTGCTCAGGATTGGAGGAAAGTTTCTTCTCGAAAGAGAGTTTTTCCTTATTGATAGCAGCAATCTCTTGCGAAAGAATCTTGATCTGATTGTCGAGAGAAGCGATGATAGAGTTTCTGGAGTCCTGAATCTGAGCATCGAGCGACTGCACCATAGGATTTTCGACTGAAGAACCATCAACCAAGGAATTACGATTTCGCACGAGAGTGTTGTGAGCTACAATCTGAGCATCAAGCACTTGATTCTCCATGCCAAGATTAGTAGGAAGAGTCTTTGACGGATTCTCATTTTTTTCCACAAAATCCTTAAGATACTTAGCAAGCTGAAGATTATTGTTGAGGGAAAGCATTGCAGAGCGAGCATTCTGCTCTTCGGTCAGATTTAAAGTAGCACTTGCAATAAGGTCAGGAATCTGATTTTCCGACTTGTAATCTGAAATATCAGAATCAACTTCGCTAAGTTCTTTTGAAAGAGAAGTGAGCCGATCATCAATGAAGTCGGAAGAAGCGAGAGCCACTTCATTCTTGCTGATGATCCAGTCTTCATTATAAACCTGAATCATCATGTTAAGCACATCTTCAGCCCTGACAGGAGAACCGTCAACGATAGAAAGATCCACCACAGAAGCTTCCTTTCTAAGTTCATTTACGCTAAGCTTTCCGAGCCACCCCTTTACAGCCCCTTTAAGAGAAGAACGGACAATTCCAATAGAATAATCCTTATCGTCGTCTTCTTCCTTATCCTTTCGGAAAAACGGGGTCTTCTCAATTTTGATCTTACCTAACGGTGTCATCACAGACTCACCAAACTTGTAAGGATGCTTTTGATCAAACTTTGCCTTCTTATTATTTACTTTGAACTTGCTCAGGAAAATCTGGTCGTTTTCATCTATTTTGATCTTGAACGATCCTCCAATATTTTGAGAGAGAGTCTCAAAAGTGACATTGATAGGGAGCGACGAACCATATAATACGGTGCCTCTAAGACCTTTTTTCATAAAATAGCTTGTCTGAAGACCAAGGCGTTCTACCACCTGGGCCATCAAGTCGGGAGACTCAAAATAGGCCATCTCGTTGTAAAGGTTGTTGGTGGCATTTCCGATACCCAAATCAGCAAACATGGCAAGAGCAGAAGTAGAACCGCTATCGCCATCTTCTTTGATTTCCACTTGAGCTTCACGAGTGAAACCAAGTGGCTTCCAAGCCAAATAAAGGACCGCAAGGCCCAAACATATCATCAGGGAAAGCAGAATCCATTTCCACTGGCGAACAATGGCTGTAAACAACTCTTTAGGAGTCATCTTTTGCTCGAAATTATTATTAGCTGTAGCTGACTTATCGATGGTGGGTTCCATATGAAGTTGACTAAACTTATTTACAAATTCAAAAATAACAATAAGCGTTCAAAACAAATCACTGACTTAATGTTTACATCCCATAAAAAGCATGCGAACATCAGTCACTAACATGTAGATTAACGGAAATTTATCCGAATAAGTATGCAATAGACATACATACTTAAATATTTTACAAAATTAGTAAAAAAAAATGAGATTTGCAAAAGGAGTCTTAAGTCTTGAGTCTTAAGTCTTGAGTATTGAGTATTAAGAAATCCGGCTTTAGAGATAATCATGACCCTAAGACCCTATCTCATAAAATTCAGAGGCTGCCGTTTAAGCGTGAAGAGAGGTAATCGTTGAGAATAATGGTGGCTGCAATTTCATCGACAAGCTCCTTGTCGCGGCGAGCCATCTTGCGAAGCCCACCGTCAAGCATCGCGCGGTGGGCAAGAGTGGATGTGAAGCGTTCATCGTAGCGCTCAACAGGCATTTCGGGCATTTCACGACGCAATTGCTTCAAAAAAGGCTCGATATATCGCGTGCTCTCAGATGGGGAACCGTCCATCTGCTTAGGGAGTCCGATTATTATCTTATCTACATGCTCTTTGCTACAATAGTCTTTTAGAAAAGACATGAGGTCGCATGTGCGGACTGTAGTCAGGCCGTTGGCACATATGCGAAGAGTATCTGTCACGGCTATTCCGCAACGCTTTCTTCCATAATCGATGGCTAATAATCTACCCAAAATAAATTATATTTTTTAAAGATGAGTGATGCAGGTTCAGGCTAAAGCCTGAAGTAGTAAAACAGAAGACCCACACTCCCAATGAGAGGGTGCGGGTCTCTTTCAAATAATTTTTTGATCTCAAAGATTATTACTTGTTGCCAAAGAAACGCTGGTAGAGACCATAGAATCCCTGACCGTGACGAGCCTCATCTTTAGCCATCTCATGAACTGTGTCGTGGATAGCGTCAAGGTTTGCAGCCTTAGCGTTCTTAGCGATGCGCATCTTGTCTTCGTTGGCACCGGCTTCAGCATGCATACGCTTCTCAAGGTTGGTCTTAGTGTCCCAAACCATATCGCCAAGGAGTTCGGCAAACTTAGCAGCGTGCTCAGCCTCCTCAAAAGCGTAACGCTTGAAAGCGTCGGCAATCTCAGGATAACCTTCACGATCAGCCTGACGAGACATTGCGAGATACATACCTACTTCTGTACATTCACCCATAAAGTGATTATTGAGGTCTTTCTTCATCTCGTCGTCGACGTCTTTAGCAACGCCGATCTCATGCTCAGTGACGAATTTCAGAAGCTCATTCTGATCGAGTTCTTTGAATTTAGATGCGGGAGCACCACACTGAGGACATTTTTCGGGAGCGTTTTCGCCTTCTGCTACATATCCGCAGATGGTGCATATCCATTCTTTAGCCATATTAATTTCTTTGTTTTTAGATTTAACTTGAGTTATATACCTTCGTCATCTTGTGACGGTAAAAGTAGAACAAAGGAATGTAACGGATGGTTCAATTGTTTTTGAAAAAAAAATTTCAGGTAAGGGGGAGGACGCGCGGGAACGCGCACGGGGGGAGAGCGAGTTGATAGAATGCGATGGCGGAGGCGGCAGCGACATTAAGAGAGTCGACACCATTGTGCATTGGAATTTTGACCACATAATCGGATGAGTCGATGGTCTTGATTGGAAGCCCCTCCCCTTCCGTGCCCATCACTATAGCAAGCTTGGGCTCATTTTTCAGCACGGGATCGGAGATTTCCACTGAATCATGGCGAAGAGCCATAGCAACCGTCTTGAACCCGCATTTTTTCAACTGATCAAGCCCGCAATCCAACCGAGCCCATGGAATCAGGAACACTGAGCCCATCGATACACGCACGGCGCGACGATTGAGAGGATCGCATGCGGTAGGACCCATAAAGACAGCATCCATGCCAAGAGCGGCTGCAGAGCGGAAAATTGCACCTATATTAGTAGTATCGCTCACATCATCGATCACCACTACCCTACGGGAAGAGGCACACAATTCCTCAACCGAAGGGAGCACAGGGCGCCGCATAGCACAAAGCACACCGCGAGTGAGTGTATAGCCGGTGATAGCAGCAAGGACTTCACGGCATCCCGTATAAACAGGGACTTCAGGGACGCGCGCAATAATGTCGGCAGCATCCCCATCGATATGCTTTTTCTCGCAGAGAAGAGCTACCGGTTTGAGACCGGCATTGAGGGCCACACGAATCACCTTCGGACTCTCTGCAATAAACAACCCGTCGTCGGGATTAAGAGAATTGCGAAGCTGAGCCTCTGTCAACTTCGCAAATATCTTAATACGGGGATCATCTACAGACGTAATCTCTATAGGAGGCATATTCTTAATTACTCAACTTTCGCACGCTCTTTTATTATCACGCAAAGGCGCAAAGGGGCAGAGTTTCAATGCTTTGGTCAGCCTCTTGAGCTCCACTGAATAAGAACAAGCGAAACTTAAATTACTTATTACATGAGTTTCTTGTAACGGATGCGATGCGGGGTTTCAGCATCAATGCCGTCACGCTTCTTACGGAATTCCTCATAGTCGGAATAGCCACCTTCATAGAAAGTGATCTTCGAATCGCCTTCGAAAGCAAGGATATGGGTAGCGATGCGGTCGAGGAACCAACGGTCGTGGCTAATCACAACGGCGCATCCGGCGAAGTTCTCGAGACCCTCCTCGAGGGCACGGAGAGTGTTGACATCGATATCATTGGTAGGCTCATCGAGAAGCAACACATTGCCTTCTTCCTTAAGTGCCATGGCAAGATGGAGGCGATTGCGCTCACCACCTGAGAGCACCCCTATCTTCTTTTCCTGATCTGCTCCTGTGAAATTGAACTTGGAGAGATATGCACGGGCATTCATATCGCGTCCGCCCATCCTGAAAGATTCCACACCTTGAGAAATCACTTCATATACGCTCTTTTCAGGATCGAGGTCCTTGTGCGACTGGTCGACATAAGCAATTTTGACGGTATCGCCAACTTCAAAATCGCCGCCATCCTGCTTCTCCAGACCCATAATAAGGCGGAAGAGTGTGGTCTTGCCAGCACCATTCGGACCAATGACTCCAACTATACCATTGGGAGGGAGCATAAAGTTGAGGTCGTCGAAGAGATTCTTCTCGCCGAAAGCCTTTGCCACATGGTTGGCAAGAATCACCTTGTTGCCGAGGCGCGGACCGTTAGGAATGAAAATCTCAAGTTTTTCCTCGCGCTGCTTCTGGTCTTCATTAAGAAGGCGATCGTAGCTTGCAAGACGTGCCTTACCTTTAGCCTGACGAGCCTTTGGAGCCATGCGCACCCATTCGAGCTCACGCTCGAGAGTCTTGCGGCGTTTGCTTGCCTGCTTCTCCTCCTGAGCCATGCGCTTTGTCTTCTGGTCGAGCCAAGATGAATAGTTACCTTTCCAAGGAATTCCTTCGCCACGATCAAGTTCAAGAATCCAACCAGCCACATGATCAAGGAAATAGCGGTCGTGGGTCACGGCAATCACTGTGCCGGGATACTGCTGCAGGTGCTGCTCAAGCCAGTCGATGGACTCAGCATCGAGGTGGTTGGTAGGCTCGTCGAGGAGCAAGACATCGGGTTGCTGGAGAAGAAGGCGACAGAGAGCTACACGACGGCGTTCGCCACCTGAAAGCTGAGAAACCGGCTGATCATCAGGCGGACAGCGGAGTGCATCCATAGCACGCTCAAGCTTATTGTCGATATTCCAGGCATCAGCGGCATCAAGTTTATCTTGAAGCTGAGCCTGACGCTCCATCAACTTATCCATCTTTTCCGGATCCTCAAGCACTTCGGGATCGCAGAAAGCATTGTTTACTTCCTCATACTCTGCAAGAAGATCCATGATTGGCTTCACACCTTCTTCCACAACCTGACGAACCGTCTTGTCGGGGTCAAGTTTAGGATCCTGTTCGAGGTAACCCACGGAATATCCAGGGGAGAAAACCACTTCCCCCTGAAAGTTTTTATCAATACCTGCAATAATCTTCATAAGAGTGGACTTGCCACTGCCGTTGAGACCGATGATGCCGATCTTTGCGCCATAGAAGAAAGAAAGGTAGATGTTTTTTAGAATCTGTCGCTGAGGGGGTATTACTTTCGAGACACCCACCATTGAGAAAATTATCTTTTTGTCGTCTGCCATAGTTTGCTTAATTCATAATGCATAATTAACTTCGTTCAAGCTGAAGCAAGTCATAATGCTTAATTCATAATGCATAATTCATAATGCATAAATAATCATTTTTCTTTTGTTTATTTGGAAGCGGTCTTAGTGCGGTAGTCGCAGCGGACCTTACCTTTTGCAATATTATTGAGCTTAGACTTGATAAGCTGTTTACGGATTGGTGCTATGTGGTCGGTATAGACTTCGCCTTCGAGATGATCGTATTCGTGCTGGATGATACGGCTTAAGAATCCGGTGAACTCCTTCTCGTGCTCCACGAAGTTCTCGTCGAGCCAATTAAGGCGAACGTGCTCGATTCTCTTTACATTTTCCGACAATCCGGGAATTGAAAGACATCCTTCTGACCGACTTACGGGATCCATGTCTTCGATGACGTCGAGCTCCGGATTGATCAATACCATTTTAGAGTCCTTACACTCCGGGAAATCATCGGCAAGTACACTCCCATCGAGGACGATAAGACGAATTGACTTGCCGATCTGAGGAGCGGCAAGTCCGACACCTTCGGAATTATACATTGTCTCCCACATGTCGGCTATCAATTTCTGCAGATCTGGATATTCGGGAGTGATTTCTTCAGTTTCGGCCCTCAAGACAGGGTGGCCGTAGAGATAGACTGGTAGTAGCATATTTGGTTGTTGAGTTTTTTAGTTTTTATTTGTGGGCGTCGGACGGAGTCCTCAGCACAGTGTTGACATTTGTGGTATTGAGTTAAGAATTGCGGTAGAGTTTCGGGGAGACTCCGACGTTTTTCTTGAAATATTTTCCGAAGAATGACTGGGTAGGGAAATTGAGAGTATCACTGATTTGCTGAATAGTGAGGTTGGTAGATTTCAGCAAAATCTTAGCTTCAAGAATCAGGAAGCGCTCAATCCATGAGGCAGCGGAATATCCCGTCTGAGCCTTCACTGTGCGTGAGAGGTGCTTGGGTGTGACACCAAGTTCATCGGCATAATATTCAAGGAAACGCTCAGTCTTAAACTTGTCTTTCACCAGCTTTATAAATCTATCGCTCAGGCGCGCCCCGGTATCGCCACCACTGCTGAGGAGATCATAACATCTATAGGCATACCTATAATAGAAGGCAATGATAGAATGCTGAAGTGCTTTCAGAAGCTGAGGATTGCCAATGTCGGAAGAAACGAGCCTCAGCGATTGATACAGACTTTCGAATTTCGGAAGAATATCGACTGGTATTTTTGCCACCGGATGACGAGACATCGCACTGAGATTTTGCATATCATTGATATGAAGGAAAATATCTTCAACGAAAAATTTCGACATTACAATGAACGAAGCTGAAAAATCAGAGCTGATGGAAAGGAGTTGAAGAGTCTCACCGTTGCGGATATTGACTATAGCGGGTCCGTCAAAGTCGTAAACTATCAGATTATTGCTGAATTTGAAATGCCCTTTCCTGACGAAGATAGATATGCTTGCAGTGAGCTTCACCGGCTCGGTGAAACTCGGCAACATCGAAGCTGTAATGTTGTCGAAAATCCAAAAATCTTTTCCGAGGATTTCATCAACATTCATTGGAAGATTTACATAACCATAGTCGAGTCTGCTATTTTCTTCTGTCATATCTTCATCTGTTTTTATTCTTTATTTTATCAGCAATTATGAGTCCGAGGAGAACAAGCACACACCCAACATATCCGAAAGGATAGATAGTCTCACCAAGAAGAAGACACCCTGCAAACATCGTCACGGGAGGCTGGATGTAAAGGTAGTTGTTGGTGGCAAGAGGACCAATGATCTTCATCGATTCATTCCAAAGGAGATAAGCCATAGAGGAGCACATCACTGCAAGAAAGAGGAGGTTGAGGAAGAAAACAGGGTGTGAGAAATCGAAAAGCACATTGATGTGAAGTGGCTCTTTCTGGATGAAAAGAAGAGGAAGCGAAGTGATGAGGCCGTAGAAAAAAAGTTTTCTTGTAAGGAAAAGAGTATTGTATATCGGGATCAGTCGCTTGATAGCAATTGAATACACTGCCCAAGAAAGGGCGCAAGAGATGGCAAGGATGTCGCCGATCGGATGGATCTCCATTCCTAAACCCTTGCTTATCGACTCGCTCATGATGACAAGAGCTACCCCAAAGAATGCTACACAGGAACCAATGATCTCACCACTTTGCATTCGAGTCTTATATATAATGGAAAGCAAAATTGCGGTAAAAATAGGCGAGATAGAAGACAGAAGAGACACGTTGCCTGTAGATGTATAGATCAAGGCGTAATTTTCCATCAAGAAATATAGAGTGCCCGAACATATTCCGCATAGAGCCATCTGGAGTTCGTCGGCCCAAGATTTTGACTTTATTTCCTTAAATGTGAAGACGAGCATCATCAGATAAGCAAGGGTGAAGCGGTAGACGTAGACCTCAACCGGAGTCATTCCGGCACCCTCCATCAAGACCTTTGATGCAATGAAGCTGCACCCCCAGCATATGACGGTGATGAGGGCACCAATGTGTCCTGCAATTTTATTATTTTTCCAACTGTTCTTTTTCTCAAGAATCATATCAGATGAAAGGTTACACACGAACTCCTGAATGCATGAAATTGGAGTCCGAGCAATTCACGCTACAAATTTAATGAAAATTCGGCTAAATCGGAAATATTTTAAAAATTTTTGGATAGTGGATAGTCAATGGTCAGACATGACGTAAGCCAGTTTTGTATGCTGTTTTGTTCCATCTTATATTCTTTATTGCTCAACTTTCGCAAGCTTTAAAGAACTCACGCAGAGAGCGCAAAGGCGCAAAGTATCAGTGATTTGGGAAGCTTCTCGACTTGGTTATAGCAAGCTCGCTGAGAGAACAGCCTGCTTCGCATCGGCTAGAGCACGCAGAGAATGCTACGCATTTTTAAAGATTGTGGTATTAAATCACAATGAATTAAGACAAACGAAACTTGAATAAAAAACTCTACTTTCGCAAGCTTTAAAAAGCTCACGCAGAGAGCGCAAAGGCGCAAAGTTTCAATGATTTTGGGAAGCTTCGCGACTCGGTTATAGCAAGCTCGCTGAGAGAACAGCCTGCTTCGCATCGGCTAGAGCACGCAGAGAATGCTACGCATTTTTAAAGATTGTGGTATTAAATCACAATGAATTAAGACAAACGAAACTTGAATAAAAAACTCTACTTTCGCAAGCTTTAAAAAGCTCACGCAGAGAGCGCAAAGGCGCAAAGTTTCAATGATTTTGAGAAGCTTCGCGAC
>JAIDSL010000219.1 GCA_029061255.1 Muribaculaceae bacterium | reverse complement strand
TGCGCTTGCGGACATTTTCACCAAGAGAGCTCATCTCAGCATTGCCACCGGCATTGTCGGCGATAGGGCCATAAGCGTCGGTAGCAAGTGTGATACCAAGTGTGGAGAGCATACCTACAGCAGCAATACCGATACCATAAAGACCCCAAGAAATATTGGCGAAATCAAAACCGGAAGCAAGGTAATAGCTCATGATGATACCAAAGACGACTGCGATGACAGGAATGGCTGTGGAGATCATACCAAGGCCAACGCCGGAGATGATCACAGTAGCCGGACCGGTCGTGCCGCTCTCAGCAAGTTTCTTTGTGGGTTTATATGATTGTGATGTGTAATACTCAGTAGCCTGGCCAATAACGATACCGACAAAGAGACCAACCACCACTGAGAGAGATATATTGATCCAGTTGGGAATCTCAAGAGCCCACATGATAAGGAAAGTGGCTGCTACGATAAGAGCAGAACTGAGGTTGGTACCTGTAGCAAGAGCACCAAGAAGATTCTTCATAGTAGCGTTCTCCTTAGTCTTCACTGCAAAGATACCTATGATGGAAAGGAGGATACCGACAGCAGCAATAAGCATCGGAGCCATGACAGCCTTTGTCTGTAGAGCCACGCTGCCTGCCTCTACATCCATGAATCCAACAGCACCTGCTGCTGCACCAAGAGCAGCAGTAGCAAGGATAGAGCCGCAATAAGACTCATAAAGGTCGGCACCCATACCGGCAACGTCACCAACGTTATCGCCCACGTTA
Organism: Muribaculaceae bacterium; assembly: GCA_029061255.1. GTDB lineage: Bacteria > Bacteroidota > Bacteroidia > Bacteroidales > Muribaculaceae > Lepagella. The sequence continues at coordinate 7,368 of JAIDSL010000219.1, read as the reverse complement.
TCGGCGATAGTAGCCGGATTGCGGGGGTCATCTTCAGGGATTCCAGCCTCAACCTTACCCACGAGGTCAGCACCTACGTCAGCAGCCTTAGTATAGATGCCACCACCTACGCGAGCAAAGAGAGCCTGAGTACTTGCACCCATACCGAATGTAAGCATTGTAGTGGTGATCATTGTAAGCTTCTGAGTTTCGGGAAGGTCGATGACCGCATTAAGGATAAGATACCAGAAAGAGATGTCGAGAAGACCAAGACCAACCACCACGAGACCCATGACTGCACCTGAACGGAATGCGACCTTGAGGCCGGAGTTGAGAGATTCGCGGGCTGCGTTAGCTGTACGCGCTGACGCATAAGTAGCCGTCTTCATGCCAAGGAAACCTGCAAGGCCCGAGAAGAAACCACCTGTGAGGAACGCTACGGGCACCCATTCATTCTGGACACCAAATCCATAAGCCATGATGGAGAAAAGAACCACAAGGCAGAGGAAGACCACCGTCACTATTTTATACTGCTGACGGAGATAAGACATGGCACCCTGACGCACATGAGAAGCAATCTTCTTCATCGTATCGGTACCCTCATCCTGATTCTTCATCCACCGGAAAAAATAGAAAGCAAGCGCCAACGCTACGACTGAGGAAGCAGGCACAAGCCAGAACAAATTATTAACCATAGTGAAATCTAAAAAAGTTGATATTGAGATATTAAAGTTATTTTATCCTAAACCAGTAACCAGCCGTCACCCCAATACTTAGCTGATTAGATAGAGAAAAAGTATCCTGACGCCCCGAAGGCATTACATTTCCGATACCATAATATAAGCGGGCCTCCAAAGCGATTGAATTACGACGGTTGATGCTGAATTCTCCTCCGAAACCGGCAACGATGCCAAAGTCGAGTTTCTGACTTACTTGCATCGTAAGCTGTTCTTCCCGCCTATTCTTATCGTGAAACCCTTCCAATCCTTCGGTGTTTTCATAATCAAAATTGCATTTAATATGATCACCAAGATAATAAGCTATCTCCGGACCGGCATTGATGAAGAATTTTCCTCTGCTACCAAAATAAATGTGAGACATCACGGGGACTTCAACATAATTGAGTATTCGCTGATAATTATAAGGAAGATCCTCAAATTTCTCAGCCCATCCTCTTTGCACAAGATTCACTTCTGCAATCAGGCCGAAATGATTCTCTTCAGAATATCGAAAAGTGACACCACCTGTATATCCCATACCAAATTTGCCAGTTATAGTAGGCTTGAACATGACAGAGGAAAAAGTGACACCTCCCCTTGCTCCTATATCGACACGAGAATCAAAATGGGTCTGTGCCCAACCTGACATCATGAACGACAACGAAACGACTATTAATAAAACGAGTCTCTTCATCTCCTTACATGCGAATTAGGATTTTTTCAACTTCTCCGTAGGGAGAGAAACGTATGATATAAGCTGAGGGATTAAAGAAACCACCCCAATTTCCAACTCGCTCAAGGTTGATAGGAGTCTGAATCTCTTTTCCATCAGGAATAGAGGCATTAAAGTCACCTTCGTTGGATGCTATGCCAGGGATGAAATAATTAGCAATATCGTATCCCGCCACGGCATACGTGGGGAAAGAGCGTATCGGGCCATGCCCATATGCAGACGAATAAGTAGCAATAAATTCCTTTCCGGGTCCGGAAGTGTGGTCGAAGTAAAACCTTGATGGGAAATAGACATCATCCTTATGGAAACGTTCCTTCATTCCTTCAGCAACGGTGATCCAGTTGGGACGACCCATCACCTTAATGTCGACAAAGGGATTGTTTTCCTTTAAGTATTCGATTGCAGTCAACATCGTCTGAATCTCTTCTTTGGATGTAGGATATCCATAAAACAGATATCTGCCACTCTCATCGAGTTTGGTTTCAGCAAGATCCTCGAGTTTTCTGCTAATAACAGAAGAAGCGTCGCGCCTGCTCTTGATGGACTCGGCAAAAGCATCCTCAGGATCTTCCTTGCCAACCATCACAAGCTTATATGAGCCAAACAACGAAGAAGTCCACTCTCCTACTTCATCGCTGAAATACGCCGAAGGGGTAAGAAGATGTATCATAGAAGGATTCTCGAGATACATCTCATTTTTGACATCAAAAGCATTGACTATTTCCACCCCATTCTCTTCGCCATACTGAGCAAGCCATGCAGGGAAATTTTTTTCATATGTGGTCACGACTATATCAGCCTTGAAGTCATCAAGATCAGCGATAAGAGACTCAGTGACCTTCACAGAGTCAGAGCCGGCTTTATTATCACAAAGCACTTTGAGCCTGATTTGATAAGGAGCATTCTTAAGGCGGTCGATTGCCAGAAGAGTTCCTCTTGTGAATTCATTGTCGCGTTTCGACATGGGGTCTTCAATCATCACAGCCATACTCACAGACTTGGAAATATCGGAAATAGAATCACCCACACCAAGCATATGCACCTCTTTATATATGTCTCGGCGTCCCTCAAGAGTATTCTCACGCTCATCAAAGGGCTCCACTTCTTTCTCAACCGTAGTGGTTTCAATCACGGGAACAGCAATTGTGGCATTTTTTTTCAGACGAGTCCCGGAATTAGCCTCCATAAGATCCTCAATGTCAACTCCTGTCTTCTCAGCAACAGTCTCCCAGGTATCGCTTTTCTCTGCCTTATATGTATCAATACGGGCAATATAAGTCTCGTCAACTTCTTTCGTCACAAGATTATCCTTGTTAGAATTTACGCTTATCCTGAGGATATCGCCGGATGCAAAATTATTCTCTGCCACACCTTTATTGTCACGAAGCAGTTGCTCCACACTCGTGTTGTAGGCTGAAGCAATGTCGGCAAGTGTATCGCCATCCTTCACAGTATAGTAAAGATAGGAACTGCCGTCGTTGATCATTTCGGAATCCTGAGGAATCGTAATGACATCACCTTTTTTCAAAAAAGATTTTGCGGATGGATTATAGAGATATATCTTATCAATTTTCACACCATACATCTTAGCGATGGAGTAAACAGAATCCCCTTTTTTCACCACGTGACGAATGACAGGATATGCTTCAGGAGGGATGAAAGAAGTTTCACCTTCATCCTCATCAATCCTATACTCTATATCCACAGGATAATATACCTTAGCACCTTTCTCCAGTTTTTTTGCGAGGGAAGGATTGAGCTCATCGAGCCTGTCGATATTCCAACCGAAGCGATTTGCTATTCCATAAAGGGAATCTCCTTTCTTCACTTCATACATATAGTATTCACTTCCCGCAATGTTCACTTTGGGAAGATCTTTTGCAGAAACAGCTGCAGAAGCAGAGATAAAATATCCAATCGCAACAGCGACGCTAAGTATATACCTTTTCATCTGAAACCAATAAAAATCAAGGATAAGCCCCATAACGACAAACATAAGACAAAATGCGAACAGACCCTTGTAGTTCATGTTACAAAATTAGTAAAAAAATGTCTTGTCATAGGCAGAAAAAATGATATAAATTAAAAAAAGTCTAAAAAAAGCCTATTTTTCGGCATTTTGGATAATAAATCACGCCGATAATTAGGTTATTCGGAGGTTTTTTATTAAATTTGCACACATAATCCGAATGAGGATTAAAGTAAGAGCTACACAACTCCCAAGGTTGAGCAGTTTTGTTCAGGTATATGACCTAAATGACAATATAAAATATAATATTCACAAATGGCAAAGAAAGTCTATACGTTCGGCAATGGTAAAGCCGAAGGTAATGCCGAGATGAGAAACCTTCTCGGCGGCAAGGGTGCAAACCTTGCTGAGATGAATCTTCTGGGAATGCCCGTACCTCCCGGATTCACTATCACTACAGAAGTATGTACAGAGTACACACAGTACGGCCGTGACAAAGTAGTTGCAGACATCCAGAAAGATGTAGAGGCAGCTATCGCTCATATCGAAGAGCTTACCGGCAATAAATTCAACGATCCTTCCAATCCCCTTCTTGTTTCCGTTCGCTCAGGAGCACGCGCTTCAATGCCCGGCATGATGGACACAGTGCTTAACCTCGGTATGAACGACGCAACAGTAGCCACTATGGCAGAGAAGAGCGGCAATCCCCGCTTTGCATGGGACAGCTACCGCCGTTTCGTCCAGATGTATGGCGACGTTGTTCTCGGCATGAAGCCGAAGAGCAAGACTGACATCGATCCCTTCGAGGCTATCATGGATCAGGTGAAGGAAGAGAAGGGCGTTAAGCTTGACACCGAACTTGATGTAGACGATCTGAAGGAACTCGTTAAGCGTTTCAAAGCAGCCGTTAAGGAATATACTGGCAAGGACTTCCCCGAATCAGCTTGGGAACAGCTTTGGGGTGGCATCTGCGCTGTATTTGACAGCTGGATGAATGAACGCGCTATTCTTTACCGCCGCATGAACCAGATCCCTGAAGAATGGGGAACTGCTGTCAACGTACAGGCAATGGTATATGGCAATATGGGCAACAACTCAGCTACAGGCGTAGCTTTCAGCCGCGATGCTGCTACAGGCGAAAACATCTTCAACGGTGAGTATCTTATCAACGCACAGGGTGAAGACGTGGTAGCCGGTGTACGCACACCTCAGCAGATCACTATTGAAGGATCACGCCGTTGGGCTAAGCTTCAGGGTATTTCTGAAGAAGAACGTGCTGCTAAATACCCGGCACTTGAGGAAACAATGCCTGACTGTGCTGCAGAACTTATCGCTATCGCTAACCGTCTTGAGGACTACTACCGCGATATGCAGGATATGGAGTTCACTATCCAGAACGGCAAGCTCTGGATGCTCCAGACCCGTAACGGCAAGCGTACAGGTGCCGCTATGGTTAAGATTGCCATGGATCTTCTCCGTGACAATATGATCGACGAAAAGACTGCCCTTCTCCGCATGGAACCGCAGAAGCTCGACGAACTCCTCCACCCCATCTTCGACAAGGATGCTCTCAAGCGTGCTAAAGTCGTAGCAAAGGGTCTTCCCGCATCTCCGGGTGCAGCTTGCGGCCAGATCGTATTCTCTGCTGAAGATGCTGAAGCTTGGGCTGACAAGAAGCGCAAAGTAGTTCTCGTGCGTATCGAGACATCTCCCGAAGACCTCCGCGGTATGGCAGTGGCTCAGGGTATCCTTACAATGCGCGGCGGTATGACAAGCCACGCAGCAGTGGTGGCCCGCGGTATGGGTAAGTGCTGCGTATCAGGTGCAGGCGAAATCCGCGTAGACTACAAGGCTAAGACTGTAGAAATGGGCGGAAAGACATACAAAGAAGGCGACTGGATCTCCCTCAACGGTTCCACAGGCGACGTATACGACGGTCAGGTTCCGACTACTGAACCTGAACTCGGCGGCGACTTCGCAGCAATCATGAATCTTGCTGACAAATTCACCAAGTGTCTTGTTCGCACCAATGCTGATACACCGCGTGACGCAAAGCAGGCTCGCAAGTTCGGTGCACAGGGTATCGGTCTTTGCCGTACAGAGCACATGTTCTTCGAAGGTGACCGTATCAAGGCTATCCGCGAGATGATCCTCGCAAGCGACGAAGAAGGTCGCCGTATCGCTCTTGCCAAACTGCTTCCGATGCAGCGTGGAGACTTCGAAGGCATCTTCACTGCCATGGATGGCTATGGCGTGACAGTTCGTCTGCTCGATCCTCCATTGCATGAGTTCGTACCTCACCAGACAGCAACCCAGAAAGAGATGGCAGAGGAAATGGGTCTGACACTTGAAGAAGTTAAGGCTAAGGTAGATTCTCTCGAAGAGTTCAACCCGATGCTTGGTCACCGTGGTTGCCGTCTCGGTATCACATATCCTGAGATCACTGAGATGCAGACTCGTGCCATAATCGAGGCTGCCCTCAACTGCAAGGCTAAGGGCATCAAGGTTCATCCTGAAATCATGGTTCCACTTGTAGGTACACTCAAGGAGCTCCAGCATCAGGCAAACATCATCCACACTACAGCTGCCAAAGTGTTTGACGAGAAGGGTGATACTGTTCCTTACAAGGTAGGTACAATGATCGAGGTTCCGCGAGCTGCCCTCACAGCCAATAAGATTGCAGAGGTAGCTGAGTTCTTCTCATTCGGTACAAACGACCTTACTCAAATGACCTTCGGCTACAGCCGTGACGATGCTCCCAAGTTCATCAAGAAATATAAGGAGCTCGGCATCCTGAAGGTGGATCCGTTTGAGGTTCTTGATCAGGAAGGCGTTGGCCAGCTTGTAGAGATGGGTGTGAAGAAAGGACGTTCTACCAACCCCGACCTTAAGGTAGGTGTCTGCGGCGAGCATGGTGGCGAGCCCAGCTCAGTTAAGTTCTGCGCAAAGATCGGCATGAACTACGTAAGCTGCTCACCATTCCGCGTGCCTATCGCTCGAGTAGCTGCGGCGCAGGCTGCAATCGAAGATTAAATTAGCTGAATACATCACTCTATAACAAGACCGTAATGCCGATTGTAGCATTACGGTCTTTATTTTTTTATGTATAATTGCTTTGGTAATGGGAGCGTGTAACTATATTTGTAAAAAAATCTTTCAATCCTCTTCAAGTGTCTTTTTGAGCAATGACTCCTCCCGGATGCTGAAACCGGTCTTTACGATTTTTCCTTTCTTGTCGATTAGCACTCCGAAGGGAATGCCGGAAAAGTTGAAGAGGCCTCTCAGACGCTGCCAGTCGTCGTCTGACACGAATATATGCTCACCCTTGATATCTTCTTTACGTAGCCATTTCTTGCAGGCATCCATACCTTCAGCCGCGTTCGCTATATAAAGAGCCTTGAAAGGCTTATTGGCCAGTGCCTCAAGAAGGGGTTTCTGATCTATCATGCCGGCGCGACAGGGGCCGCATCCGATACCCCAGAAATCAAGAAAGAGCACATTGCCCTTATAAGGCTCTATTATCTTTGCAAGGACGTTACCCTCCGGACTGTCAGATATCACTTTGGCCGTATCATTCATGTCTTGCAAACGGTTTTCTGCGATAACGACGTCTTTCACGTAATCATTATATTCCGACATGAGTATTTCGTCGAGTTTCCCGTATTCGTTATGCTTTATGGCATGCGCCACCAGACGGTTGTATCGGTCGAAGCGTTCAGAGAAAGGAATGGCAGTAGTATGAAGCTCATTGATCAATGTGGATATACGCGCGAGCTGGGCTACGAAACAATTGCCGAGGCCGATTGAATCGAGACGACTCTGGTCTTTGTCGTAAAGGTTGCTTCTTCTTAAATTTAGTCGAAAAAGTATTGATTATGCCCAGAATTCTTCTGTCGAGAACTGAGAGTGAGTAGACACTTACTGACGACTACAAAAGGTCAAATGATTGAGCCGTGTTATTGCTGTCA
>JAIDSL010000218.1 GCA_029061255.1 Muribaculaceae bacterium | reverse complement strand
TCACGGCTCTTTCATTTAACTTTTGAATTATATGCATACTCCCCCTACCCGATTCTCTAAGGAATCAGGGAAAATACGCATATTATATTTCAATCAGTTAGTGGAAGATAAAAAATGCTTTTTTGTTATTTCTGACCCAGAAAACGCATCAGGCGTGTGAATCCAAAGGATATGTACCTCTTAAGCTCGGCTATCCCTTTCGCCTTGTCAGCCAGCTTCCTGCGCCTTCCCCTCCATATTGAGAAGACGGCATGAACGATCCGCTGTATCGTGTCCAGGTTCCTGGCTGCCTGTGTATGCTTGCGTTTTATGGAATCCTGAAGGAAGTTGCGGTCAAGCTGCCAGTGCATGCTCTCTATGGACCAGTGCTTCCTTATGATGTACCCCAGATATGGGGCATCAGGCGCGAGACTTGATATGTACAGACGTTTCTCGGTGGTCCTTTCCCCGGTCGATTTCCTTATGGTCTCTGACTCGAACACGATCACCGTCAGTCCTTCTCCCCATTTCGATCTGTCGGCCACCAGACCCAGACCGTCATAGACCGTATAGGTCCGGGTCTCGATGCGTCCGTGGTCAAGTTCCGGTCCGTCCGTGAAGGTCTGCAGCGGCACCGCCGACCCAAGCCTGTCCTCCACACCGTACATCAGGGCCTTCTGGTTGGCTTTCAGCTCTATCATGAAATTGGCATCCTTCTTACGGATCGCATCGACTATGTCCTTCTGCATCGCCATGGCATCCGCCGTCACCACATGTCCGGCGATATCCAGCTTTCCGATCAGGATGGGCATCGCCTTGATCTCGTTGCTTTTCTCCTGACACGGTTCCGTGGCAAGTGTGATCCCCGCATCGCTGGAGAAGGCAGACACAATGTCCGGATTGCGGCCGTTCTCCTGGACGGTGCCGCACAGTGCCTTGCCGTCCATGCAGATGATGTCGGGCTCCCCCTTTACGGTCAGCTCGCTGCGGAAGCTGTCGGAGAACTTACGCTGGGCTTCGGCCATGAGGGAGCTGTCGATGCCCTTCTCGATCCGGCAGAACGTAGGCTCCGACGGCACCCCGTTATCAAGGATCCCCATCTTCCGGAGACGCTTCAGATTGAACCTGCCGAACTCGATGATGTCGGCCCTTGAGGTCTGGCCGCAGAGGCGTGCCAGGATCATCAGCGTGAGGATGTCACCCAGCTTATGGCGGATGTTGCCCTTCGTTGTCCTCCTGAAGTCCGGAACGGAGGATGAGAACTCAAGCACCCTGTCCAGGATGCTGCTGTCGGATGGAATTTGGTGTTTCTTTTAAGTCTATTTAACGCTAAAAACTTGTATATGTGGGAAATAATCATTATTTTCGCGTAGCGAAAATCGAGGCGGGGACACAAAGACACCCTCCCCGCCTCTTAAAAATAAAACAACGATGAAAAAGAAACACCTTGGGCGGTGCTTCGGCATCGCGTGTGTGCAAATTTAACCATTTTTCGGCATAAAATCGAATTTTCAAGGCATAATTTTCGTATTCTGTCAATGGAAAGCACTAATTCCCGATCATGTGGGGTACGATGGTCTATGGTGGGTCTCTGAGAAAGTGTGAGGGCTTTTAAATGAAAGAGCCGTGTGCCAATCTGGTTCAAATCTATCCCCTCCGCAATAGATATTTTAATAGAATTGTTATATAAATATACAATTCCTTATATCATGAAAAAATTATTGTTATTATCCTTTATCATGCTTGCAGCTCTTGCCTGCAATGCCCAGCAGGCTCTCTGGGGATTCTCCCAGATTGTCTCTCCTGAAGTAAACCCCGACAACACGGTGACTTTCCGTTTCAAGGCTCCCGATGCTAAGAAAGTACAGGTGACAGGCGACTTTCTTGCTCCCGTGCAGATGGACACTCCCTATGGCAAATTTGATGCTCCGGGAGCAGCGGATCTCGTGAAGAACTCCGAGGGAGTGTGGGAATTCACTACTGAGGTGCTCTCTCCTGAACTCTATTCCTACTCTTTTATCGTGGATGGCCAGAAGATGCCTGATCCGGCAAACGTGTTCCAAATACGGGACACCGCTACCATAACCAACGTCTTTCTGGTGGGTGGTGACTATGCCGACTACTATAAAATCAACGATGTGCCTCATGGCACAGTATCAAAGGTGTGGTATGACAGTCCCACGCTTGGTACAGATAGACGCATGACGATTTATACGCCACCGGGTTACGAGAAAGGCGACAAGCGTTATCCGGTATTCTACCTTCTTCACGGAATGGGTGGTGACGAGAACGCTTGGTCGGAGCTTGGACGCGCGACGCAGATTCTTGACAATATGATAGCACGCGGCGAGGCGGAGCCGATGATTGTAGTGATGACTAACGGCAACGTAGCTATGGAAGGTGCTCCGGGCGAGACAAGCCTTGGTTTCGCGCCTCCCACAACCCAGCTTCCGAAGACTATGGACGGCACATTCGAGCAGCATTTCCCCGACGTAGTGAAGTATGTAGATACCAATTACCGCACTATTGCCGACAAGCAGCATCGTGCGATTGCAGGCCTCTCTATGGGTGGCTTCCACTCGCTCCATATCTCAAAGGAATACCCCGATATGTTCGACTATGTAGGTCTGTTCTCAGCGGCGATACTTCCTCATGATGGAGCTACCTCTCCGGTATATGACAATCTTGACCAAAAGCTTGCCAAGCAATTCTCCAATGCTCCCAAGCTATACTGGATTGCAATCGGCGACAAGGACTTCCTCTATGACGCTAACAAAGAATACCGTAAGATGCTTGACGACAAAGGTTACAAGTACACCTACCGGGAAAGTCCCGACGGTCATATCTGGAAGAACTGGCGAATCTATCTTACTGAATTCGTACCCATGCTCTTTAAAAATAATACCAAATGAAAAAACTTTTAGGAATGGCAGTTATGGCTACAGTAATTGCATCTTGCGGAACAAAGGCACCGCAGCTCTCTCCTGACAATATCGACGAAGTCATTGCCGCTATGACTCCGGAGGAGAAGGTTAAACTTGTGATCGGAACCGGTATGGCCGGTTTTTCAGGCGATAGTGCCGTAGTTGGAGCTGTTAAGGGGAAAGTGCCCGGAGCTGCCGGAACGACTTACCCGATACCTCGTCTTGGTATACCCTCGATAGTGCTTGCAGATGGTCCTGCCGGCCTCCGCATAGACCCGACACGTCCGGATGATTCCGAGACATATTATTGTACTCACTTCCCTATCGGTACATTGCTGGCCTGCACATGGGACACCACATTGGTTGCCAAAGTAGGTCGCGCGATAGGAGAGGAGGTGCTTGAATATGGTGCTGATGTGCTTCTTGCTCCGGCCTTGAATACACATCGCAATCCGCTATGCGGAAGAAACTTTGAATATTATTCCGAGGATCCCGTTGTGAGCGGAAACATTGCATCTGCATATGTGAAGGGTGTGCAGTCGAATGGGGTCGGCACGAGCGTCAAGCACTTCGCCGGAAACAATCAGGAGACCAACCGCATGGGCAATGACGCCCGTATGTCTGAGCGTGCACTTCGCGAGTTATATCTCAAGGGCTTTGAGATCGCTGTTAAGGATGCTGACCCATGGACAGTGATGTCTTCTTACAACTATATCAACGGCGAGTATACCTCCGAATCATATGACTTGCTTACCACAGTGCTTCGTGATGAATGGGGCTACGGTGGCACCGTGATGACCGACTGGTTTGGCGGCAATGACGGTGTCATGCAGATGAAAGCGGGTAACGACATGCTTCAACCAGGTAAGGACAAGCAGTATGAGCAGATAATGGCAGGGCTGGAGAACGGCTCGCTTGATGAGGAGATTCTTGACCGCAATGTGAAGCGTATACTCGAATTGATCGTCAGGACACCCTCATTCAAAGGTTACAAATATTCCAACAAACCTGATCTTAAGGCTCATGCCGACATTACTCGCCAGAGTGCAACCGAGGGTATGGTGCTTCTCAAAAATGACAAAGGTACACTTCCTTTGGCTAAGGACATCAAGAATGTAGCTGTCTACGGCAACGGATCTTACGACTTCATCGCAGGAGGAACAGGTTCTGGTAATGTGAACAGAGCTTACACCGTCTCGCTTCTTGATGGCCTTGACAATGCTGGCTATAAGACCGACAAGAAACTCGAGGAGGCATATCGCGCTTATTTAAAGAATTATTACGATAACCTCAAGAAGAGCGACGACCCGATGAGCGCCTTCCTCCCTGCAGAACTGCCGGATGAAATGCCTGTTGACCCGAAAGATATCGCGCGTCAGGCTGAGGAACTCGATATGGCGTTGATCACAATAGGACGCCTGTCGGGAGAGTTCCTTGACCGTACTTCGGCTGATTTCTCACTTTCTGCTGCCAACAAGAAGCTGATAAGCGACGTGACAAAAGCGTTCCATGCAAAAGGGAAGAAGGTGGTAGTGATAATGAATGTCGGTGGTGTCATAGAGACTGCTTCTTGGAAAGATCAACCGGACGCAATCCTTTGTGCTTGGCAGGGTGGCCAGGAAGGCGGCAACAGCGTAGCCGACATTCTTACAGGAAAATCATATCCCAGTGGAAAGCTTACAATGACCTTCCCAAATAGTTTCCGTGACCATGCTTCTACAGCCAACTTCCCCGTAGACCAGAAGGCTAATATGGACATCACCAACAATCAGGCTCGTGCTGGCATGGAGAAGGAAAAGAACATTGACTACACAAACTATGAGGAGGACGTATATGTTGGCTACCGCTATTTCGATACGTTTGGCAAGGATGTGTCTTATCCGTTCGGCTACGGTCTGTCTTATACTGAGTTTGAGTATGGTGAGCCCACTGTAGAGAAGGTTGGCAACCGGTATGAGGTGAAGATGGATGTGAAGAATGTAGGGTCAATGCCGGGTAAGGAAGTGGTGCAGCTATATGTATCAGCTCCTGATGCTAAGACTGCCAACAAGCCTGAAAAAGAACTTAAGGCATTTGCCAAGACTTCTGAGCTTGCTCCCGGTGCAGTCGAGACGGTGACACTCATTTTTGATGCCGACGCCCTTGCCTCGTTCGATGCCGACGGTTCGAAATGGGTGGTGACTCCGGGTGAATATGCATTGCTTTTAGGCTCATCTTCTCGTGACATCCGCAAGAAGGTCAACATCTCAGCTTCCGGCTCCGAGAGAAAGGTTAACAAGGTATTGTCGCCTGTCGCTCCGATAAATACATTGAGCAGAAAGTAGAGGTCAGTTGTTCTGTAGATATAAGCAGAGCAACCGAAATATGAAGATAAGAATCAAGAATATGGTCTGCCGCCACTGTGTGGCAAAGGTGGCGGAGGTTACGTCCCGCATACAGTTGCTGAACTTACTCGGAGTCGAGTTGGGTTCAGTGACTGTAGAGGGGAATCCTGCCGATGTTGTTATAGACCAACTTGACGCAGAACTGCGCAAGGAGGGATTTGAGGTGATACGTTCAAGGGAGGAGGAGATTGTCTCTGAAATCAAGGTGAAGCTGCTGGAACTGTCTCGTGACGGTGAAGGAATGCGGGCAGATATCGCCGCTCTGCTTCAGGACTCCCTTCATATGTCTTACCGAAATCTGTCGCGGATCTTCGCCTCGACTGAGGGTCGCACCATAGAAAACTATTTCACGGCCCTGCGCATAGAACGCATAAAGGAGCTTCTTCTCGATGGCCAAATGCCTTTGAGTGAGATAGCCTTTGTGACAGGATTCTCGTCCGTGCCTCACTTGAGCACGCGCTTCAAGCAAGCCACGGGCATGACACCGACACAATTCCGTGAAATAGGAGTCCGCAAGCCACTCCCGGATGTCTAAAACTTATAGCCTTGTAGGGACGCACGGCCCGTGCAATGCCGTTCAAATAAGCATTGCCCGGAGGGCAATTATATTGTTAACCATGGGCCTCTGGCCCATGGGAATTCCATCCCCACCCACATCTCTGCCCCGGAGGGGCAGCACTTAGAGAATCTTTATTTGAACCGCATTGCACGGCCCGTGCGTCCAAAAAAATGCCCCTGAACTCGAAAAGAATTCAGGAGCATTTTTTTTCACAGTATTATTTTTTGACTAAGGTGTATATATATTGTAAATCAGATTAAGGACCTTATGTGTTTTTCAGTATTTCTTTCAGCGTGTCTTTCCAAGTATCAGATTCCGATTAAGGCAGTGTGTCTTTCAAGGTATTTTCTTGCAATATAGCTTATAGTGTCGTGTATATCGTGTAATGTGTCTTTCTATCTTTGTGGCATCCAATTATGCATTATGAATTATGAATTATGCATTAAATCAGAAATCAGCAGGCGTAAGCGGAGAGCTGCTCGCGGAGTCTCTTGCGTGCGAAGAAGATGCGGCTCTTCACTGTCCCCACGGGGAGGTCGAGCTCCTCAGCGATCTCGCTGTACTTGTATCCTGCCACATGCATGTTGAAGGGAACGCGGAACTCGTCGTCGAAAG
>JAIDSL010000217.1:8614-15058 GCA_029061255.1 Muribaculaceae bacterium | reverse complement strand
TATCTCTATATACATTTCTGATGTCGTGAGATCAATATGTAGTGGTGCTTTTTCTGGTTGTTCAGGTCTGACCTCAATAAACATACCAGATGGCGTGACATCAATTGAAAATTCGACTTTTTCTTATTGTTCAGCACTGACCTCGATAAACATCCCTGATGGCGTGACATCAATAGGTAGCAGTGCTTTTTGGGGTTGTTCAGCACTGACCTCAATAAGCATCCCTGATGGCGTGACATCAATCGGTGATGGTGCTTTTGTAGATTGTAACAGTTTGACCTCTGTAACCATTCCAGATGGCGTGACATCAATCGATTTTGATGCTTTTTTACGTTGTTCAAGCCTTATCTCGATAAATATTCCAGATGGCGTCACATCAATCGGTAGTGCTGCTTTTTCTGGTTGTTCAGGTCTGAACTCAATAAACATACCAGATGGCGTGACATCAATCGGTAGTAGTGCTTTTTCTGAATGTTCAAGCCTGACCTCGATAAACATTCCCGATGGCGTGACATCAATAGAATATTCGACTTTTTCTGGTTGTTCAAGCCTGACCTCGATAAATATCCCTGATGGTGTCACATCAATCGGAATTATTGCTTTTTCTGGTTGTTCAAACCTGACCGAGCTTACTCTTCCCGAATCACTTACATCAATAGGGGAATCTGCTTTTTCTAACTGTAGAAATCTGACTTCAATCAATATTCCTGCTGGATTGATTTCCATAGATGATTCGGCTTTCTCTCTATGTAATCCTAATGTGAGTATCACGTATTCAGCTGAAATTCCCATTACAGTAGAAGACTCAGCATTTGACGCGAGTGTGTATAGGTCTGGCACTCTCAATATGCCGAATGCAACACTTGCTGACATTCAGGCTACTGTGCCTTGGAATAAGTTCCAGCATATTCAGGCCAAAGATGGATCTATTGGTTTCGGTCTTGCAGCGGGCGAAGACTTCGAGTATGAGGGAATCTGGTATACAGTTATTGATTCCGAAGTTAAGACTGTAAAGACAAAAGATGGTTATTATGATTCAGGGTCTGATGCCTATATTCCGGGCAATAAATGTGAAGGAGAAGTAACTATTCCGGCAACTGTTTCAGATGGCACATCTGATTATTCAGTAGAAGAAATTGGTAATTTATCTTTCTATGATTGTTCCAGCCTGACCGCGATAAATATTCCGGCAGGGGTGAAATCAATCGGATTACGTACTTTTTATGGTTGCTCTAGTCTGACCTCAATAAATATCCCTGAAGGCATGACTTCTATCGGAGATCATGCTTTCGAAAATTGTACCAGCCTGACCTCAATAGAAATCCCGGCAGGTGTGATATCTATCGGGATTAGTGCTTTCTATGAGTGCTCCAGCCTGACCTCAATAGATATTCCGGCAAGCGTTACATCAATCGGGGAACAAGCTTTTTTCAATTGTTCCGGTCTAACTTCAATCAATATTCCGGATGGTATCACGACAATCGGCCCTTGGACATTTTGCGGTTGCTCAGGTCTTACCTCCATCATTATTCCTGAGAGTGTAACTATAATTGAAGGAAGTGCTTTTAGCGGATGCTCTTGTCTTTCTTCGATTAATATTCCAGATGCTGTGACTTATATAGATGTAAGTCTTTTCAAAGGATGTATCAGCCTTACATCTATCAGTATTCCGGATAAGGTAACTTCAATCGGAGAATATGCTTTTAGTGGTTGTTCTGGCCTTACTTCAATAGTTATTCCTGATGGAGTAACATATATCGGACATGATGCTTTTGAAGGTTGCTCAAATTTAACATCCATCAATATCCCGGATGGTGTGACTTTAATAGGATCCGACGCTTTTTCCGGTTGCTCAGCACTCACTTCTATCAATATTCCTGGTGGCGTTGAACTACAAAGGTCTCAACGGATTTTTTCAGGTTGTTCGGGGCTGACATCTATAAAATACGATGCTGCCATACCTGTTTCAACTTTTGAAAATAATTTCAACGATTATATTCAACCAACACTCTACATGCCGAATGCCACTCTTGCTGACATTCAGGCTACAGTTCCATGGAATAAGTTCCAACATATTCAGGCCAAAGACGGCTCAATAGGTCTCTCTCTTTCGGCAGGCGATGATTTTATCTATGACAATATAGCGTATACAGTCATTGATGCGGAAGCAAAGACTGTCAAAACTAAAGAGGGAAGCTATTTAGGCGAGTATGATGAGGATATCACTCCAGGAAACGGCTGGAACGGCGAATTGACTATCCCTTCAACTGTTACGGACGGGATAGACAACTATAGCGTAGTAGAGATTGGATTCTGCTCTTTCTATCAAAATGATTTCCTGACTTCCGTCACACTTCCGGAATCGTTACGTACTATTGAAATGAGCGCATTTCAAGCTTGTTCCAATCTGACGACTGTAAATCTAAATGATTCGTTGGAGACAATCAAACCAGGAGCATTCGTCGATTGCGGAAAACTACAATCGATTTCTCTTCCGGCATCTCTTACGTCAATTGAGGGGAGGCCTTTCAATGGATGTGATATGATGTCAGAGGTAACCTATAAGGCATCTTCACCAATAGAAGGCAATGAGAACCTCTTCTCAAATACGGTGTACACGACAGCAACTCTGAACATGCCGAATGCGACACTCGAATCTGTCCAGGCAATATCTCCATGGAACAAGTTCCTCCGCATCACTGCCTCCGACGGATCCGTTGCTCCTGCCGGGGAGGGCGAGGATTTCGAATACGATGGTATCACGTATACTGTAATAGATGTAGAAAATAGAACGTGTCGTACTAAGATTAAATATTTTAATTCACCTGATAGTAAAGTAAGTGGAGATCTTGATATTCCTGCAATAGTTTCTGATGGCGTGTATGATTATACAGTAGTGGAGATTGGTAGATCAAGTTTCCGTGGAGCAGCCATCACTTCGCTAACTTTACCTGAGTCCATTACCAATATAGGTGAAAATGCATTCAGCGGTTGTGATTCCTTGAAGACAGTCAATCTACCCGCTTCTATGCCTTCTGTAGAATATGGTGTATTTGGTGAATGTAGAAATATCAGGAAAGTAAACTATGCGGCGGCATCTCCTGTAACAGCCGCTGAAAACCTCTTTGATGTTGCTGCCTACTGCATGGCTATACTTAGTACTCCCAATGCTACTCTTGCTGATGTTGAAGCTTCTGTGCCATGGAATAAGTTCCGCCGTATAGAGGCGAGCGATGGTTCCCTGAATGTACCGCTTGCTGATGGCGCTGACTTTGAGTACGAAGGTCTGTGGTATACCGTTCTTGATGTAAATAATAACACTGTAAAAACCAAGAATGGATATACTTCTGATGGATCTTATTTTTCATATAATAAAGCAGAAGGAGATCTGGTGATTCCTGCAGAAGTTTTTTATGAGAATCAAAAATATACAGTGGAGGCCGTTGGTGATATGGGTTTCTTAACACAAACAAGAATAACTTCTGTAGTTTTCCCTAATACTTTGAAAACAATAGGACTTATGGCTTTTAAGTATTGTGCAGACCTTAATTCTATAACTTTCCCCGAATCATTGACCAAAATCGATGCTGATGCATTTAGCTTTTGTACTAAGCTGGAGGAAATAGTACTACCTGATAATCTGACTGTCATAGAAAGATCTGATTTCTCAGGATGTACAGCATTGACTTCTGTAAAACTCCCAAATTCTTTGACTCGTATAGGAGACGGTGCATTCCATAGTTGTAAAAATTTAACGTCGGTTTCATTCCCCTCCTCTTTGAAAAAGATAGGTGCTCATGCGTTCAATACCTGTAACTCGTTGACTTCTATAACGCTACCTGATTCTCTTACTTCGATTGTAGAATATGCATTTGAAAAATGTATAAATCTTACTAAAATATATCTTCCCGCCTCTATAGAGTATATGGATTACTATATATTTCGAGGATGCGATAATATATCTGATGTGACTTATGAGGCAGTCCATCCCGTGACTGCAATCTCATCGTTTTCGGATATAGTCTATGAAAATGCGACTCTAAACATGCCTAATGCATATTTGAGTGAGATCGAAACTGTTGAACCTTGGAATCTTTTTAAAAATGTTATAGCAAGAGAAGGCGGACTTGTAGAGGGCGAGGAGTTCGAATACGAAGGCATCTGGTACACAGTCATTGATTCCGAAGCAAAGACCGTGAAGACAAGAGACGGTCAAGATGGAGATAACCCTGGTAATCATTTTGAAGGGGCACTGACAATTCCTGCGACTGTCTCATATGACAACAGTGATTATACAGTTGTAGAAATAGGTCATCATGGTTTCTGCTCACTATCCGGACTCACTTCTGTGGCAATGCCTGCGACAGTTGTGAAATTGGGCGAAGCGGCATTCAATAACTGTGAAAACCTTGCTTCAGTTGAACTCCCTGATTCTCTCAGCGAGGTTGAAGGATTCGTTTTTGATACCTGTGTGGCACTCGCCTCCATCAAATTGCCTGAAGGATTGGAGTATGTAGGTGAACGTATGTTTGCACATTGCCATTCGCTTACGTCTGCCACTCTTCCCAGTACAATCAAGGAAATCAGAGGATGGGCTTTTGGAGATGCTAATCTTTCTTCCATAGATCTTCCTGAAGGTTTGGAAACCATAGGAGGAGAGGCATTTGCCGGAAATAAAAACATAACCTCAATCAGTTTCCCTGACAATGTTACAGCCATTTGGGATCGAGCCTTCTCAGGTTGCGGTTTGACATCTCTTATTCTTCCGGAATCACTGCAGTCGTTAGGTGATGGAGCTTTCTATCATAACTATGAACTTGAGTCTATCGTACTTCCTGCCTCAATTACTTCAATCGGTCTGGATGCATTCGGAGAAGGAGATGATAAACTGGACTCAGTGACATATAATGCTGAGGAGCCTATAGAAGCAAATTCCGGGATTTTTGGATTCACCGGCGAACTATATGATAGGGCCACACTTACTATGCCCAACGCTACGCTTGCCGCTATTCAGGCTGTCACTCCATGGAATCTCTTCAAACGCATCAATGCTAATGATGGTTCCATTGCTCCGGCTCTCCCATCAGGGGAAGATTTCGTCTACAACGGAATCACATATACGGTTATCGACTCCGAAGCAAAGACTGTAAAGACACAGGACCGTTGGTATGTGGAATCGAAGGACGTAATCTCAAACGAGATGTTTACGTCTGATTTAGAGATACCTTCCACAGTGACCTTCGACGGTAATGAATATACAGTGGTAGAGATAGGCAATAGTTCTTTCTTTTCATGTTCACCGTTGACTGCAATAAAGCTGCCCTCGACTCTCAAGACCATCGGTGAGTATGCGTTCGATACCAGTAACCTGACATCTATCATAGTGCCGGAAGGTGTCGATTCAATCAAGTTGTGTGCCTTTAGGTTCTGTGATAGATTGACAACTGTACACCTCCCCTCTACATTGCGATCTATTGGTGGAGAGGCCTTTAAGGAGGCGAAGAAATTATCATCCATAAATTTCCCCGAAGGTCTGGTTTCAATTGAGCATGGCGCTTTCTATGTGTGCGAAGCCCTTACAGAGGTGCATCTGCCAGCATCGTTAGTGTCAATTGGCAATGAAGCATTTGGTGCCGATTCTAACCTGACGGTTCTTGAGTTTAAGGAGGGACTGAAGGTGATAGGTACCTCAGCTTTCTGGGGAACCGGCATTACATCTGTAACTCTTCCGGCATCCCTTACTGATATTGGAGATATGGCGTTTTCATGTTACTTCATCAATGAAGTCAATTACAACGCGACAATTCCGATTGAGGCTCCGGAAGACTTGTTCTATTCGGCAAAGACTAATATCTACGAGACGGCGACACTCAATATGCCAAACGCTACCCTTGAATCCGTTCAGGCAACAATGCCCTGGAAAAAGTTCCTCCGCATCACTGCCAGTGACGGAATGGTAGTACCGTTCGCATCAGAGATAACTCTTAATCGTGATACAGTTGAATTGAAGGTTGGTGAGTCATTATCTCTTGAAGCTACTGTAAAACCTGACTATGCAACCGACAAGACGGTGACTTGGACATCTGACAATGAGGATGTCGCTACGGTCGATGCCGAAGGCAAGGTAACCGCTATCGCCCTCGGCGAGGCAACCATAACCGCCACAAGCGGTGAGGTGACTGCCACCTGCAAGGTGACAGTGGTTCCGACACCTGTTGAGAGCATCACTTTGAGCGTCGATACCCTAAATCTTAAGAAGGGTGAGACGGCAACTCTGACCGCTACTATAGCACCAGAAGACGTCACCGACAAGACAGTAGCATGGACATCCGACAATGAGGAAGTTGCTACCGTCGATGCCGAAGGCAAGGTGACGGCCATCGCCCTCGGCGAGGCAACCATCACCGCCGCAAGCGGTGAGGTGACAGCCACCTGCAAGGTGAC
>JAIDSL010000217.1:0-8514 GCA_029061255.1 Muribaculaceae bacterium | reverse complement strand
AAGGTGACGGCCATCGCCCTCGGCGAGGCAACCATCACCGCCGCAAGCGGTGAGGTGACAGCCACCTGCAAGGTGACCGTGATTCCGACTCCGGTTGAAAGTATCACACTGAGTGTCGATACCCTTGACCTTAAGAAGGGTGAGACTGCGATCCTGACCGCCACGGTAGCTCCTGAAGATGCTACCGACAAGACAGTCACATGGACATCCGACAATGAAGAGGTCGCTACTGTCGATTCCGAAGGCAAGGTGACCGCTATCGCCCTCGGAGAGGCAACCATCACCGCCACAAGCGGTGAGGTGACAGCCACCTGCAAGGTGACTGTAGTTCCGACTCCTGTGGAAAGCATCACTTTGAGCAATACTTCACTGAATATTGTCGAAGGGGATAAAGCTACTCTGACTGTCACGATAACCCCTGACGACGCCACAGACAAGACAGTGACATGGACATCTTCCGATGCTTCAGTCGCAACGGTTTCGGCAAATGGTGAGGTGACTGCTGTAAAGGTCGGCACAGCCACCATCACTGCCACCTCAGCCAACGGTAAAACCGCTACCTGCACTGTCACTGTCGCCCCTAAGATCATCGACGCAACAGACTTGACCCTCAACCGGAATACCGCTGAATTGAAAGTGGGCGAAACACTCGCTTTGGAAGCAACAGTGATTCCGGAGAACGCCACCGACAAGACAGTGACGTGGTCATCTTCCGATACATCAGTCGCTACGGTTGATTCCATTGGCAAAGTGACGGCTATCGCCCTCGGCGAAGTAACCATCACCGCCACAAGCGGTGAGGTGACAGCCACCTGCAAGGTGACTGTAGTTCCGACTCCTGTTGAGAGCATCACCTTGAGCGATACTTCACTGAGTCTTATCGAAGGAGATACCGCGACCCTAACTGCTGCAGTAACCCCTGACGATGCCACAGACAAGACCATATCATGGACATCTTCCGATGCTTCAGTCGCCACGGTTTCGGCAAATGGTGAGGTGACTGCCGTAAATGCCGGTACCGCCACCATCACTGCTGCCACATCCAACGGCATGACAGCTACCTGCACCGTCACTGTCGCCGCTAAGATCATTGACGCGACAGACCTGACTCTTAGCCTGAATACCGCTGAACTGAAAGTTGGCGAGACAGTCACTCTGGAAGCAACAGTTATCCCGGATAACGCAACCGACAAGACAGTGACTTGGAAATCTGACAATGAGGAAGTCGCTACAGTTGATTCCAACGGCATGGTGACCGCAGTCTCTCTCGGCGAGGCAACCATCACCGCCGCCTGCGGCCAGGTGACTGCCACCTGCAAAGTGACCGTGGTTCCGACTCCGGTGGAAAGCATCACATTGAGCGCAACCTCACTGGATCTTATCGCAGGGGAGACCGCGGCTTTGACAGCCACGGTAACACCTGAAGATGCGACAGACAAGACAATCACATGGACATCCGACAATGAGGAAGTTGCTTCTGTTTCAGAATCCGGTGAAGTCATAGCTGTCAAAGCCGGCACCGCCACCATCACGGTTACATCGAGCAACGGCAAGACCGCAACATGTACTGTAACGGTTGCCAAAAGAACAGGTGACTTCGAGTACGAAGGGCTATGGTTTACAATCATAGATGATGAAGCAAAGACATGCCGTACCAAAGCCGGCAGCTTCGCGGAAGGCAACTACACTCCGGGCAATGACTACATTGGAGACCTGTCGATTCCTGCTACCACATCAGACGGAGTATATGAATATTCAGTGGTCGAGATCGGCAGATATGGATTTGCCACCGTCACAGGCTTGACTTCTGTCAGCATTCCGAATACCGTCAGCTCAGTTTCAGAGGGAGCATTCTACGATTGTCCGGCACTGAAGACAGTCGATCTTTCCGGTTCACTGAAATCTCTCGAATCAATGGCGTTCAGCGGTTGCAACTCCAATGTAGCTGTCACCTACAGGGCCACAACTCCGATAGAGGCAACCGAAGAGGCATTTGATTCGAATGCCTATAAGAACGGCACGCTCAACACTCCGAACGCAACCCTCGCATCAGTGCAGGCAGCCAACCCATGGAGACTCTTCTTCAACATCAATGCGAGCGACGGATCGATAAGCGTACCGCGCAACGGCGAGGACTTCGAGATAGGCGGCATCATCTATACCGTAGTTGACGATGAGGACAATATTCTCCGGACGAAGGAGGGCGATTCAGGTGCAGCCGGCAACAATGCCGAAGGAAACTTCGTGATTCCGGGCAGCGTCACGGCGTTTGACCGCGATTACACCGTGACCGAGATCGGCGACTACGGCTTCAGCGGTAATTCCGACCTCCTGTCTGTGACAATCCCTGTCACTGTGACCAATATCGGAACCGGTGCCTTCTCCGACTGCGAGCGACTCACATCTCTCGTATGGCTGGGAGACACAAGGCTTCAGAGCGGAGTAGTGGAAGGAATCGGCAATCCCAATCTCCTTGTATACGTCAACGACCTCACGTACGCTCCCGAAGGTCTTGACCATAACATAGTGGCGGGAGGTGTCTGTGACAACCTTGTGCTCACACCCGGATATCCGTTCACTCCTCTCTACACGTTCACGGCAAACCACAGCGAGATAACCAAGGAGTTCACGCAGCAGACTCCGATAGAGGGATGCGCCGGATGGGAGACCCTGGCGATACCGTTCGAGCCGACCGACATCACCGCTTACGACGGACGTGCGCTCGTGCCCTTCGCCGGTCTTTCCGACATCGACGCCCAGTGTCCATTCTGGCTCTACGAGGCTGATGCCGAAGGAGAATGGAAAGAAGCATCCGCGATACGTCAGGGTGTGCCTTATCTCGTCTCGATGCCCGACAATGACACCTATGACGAGCAGTATCGTATCCACGGCGACGTGACATTCTCTACCGACACTGAGACTGTTATCGCTCCCGAGACTACCGTGCCCTACATCACTACATGGGCTTCAGGACGCGAGTTCCGCTCGCTGTGGCTCCCGCTCGACGCTGTCGAGGCCGCGAACGCGATGGGTCTTAACGTCGGTATCGACGACCTGACAAATGACGACGGCGAACTGCTGCAGCCCGGATCGGCATTCCACGTAGATGTGCTTCCGCTTCCGCTTGAGGCCTACGTGACAAATATTGACGGACGCAGGTCGATGCCGGTACGCGGCGACCAGAGCTTCATCAAGATGATTTCGGATGGCACCGGACTCCGTATTGCGGTTGACCTCGGCAAGATCACACTGTCATCAGATTGCGACCGAAGCGTCGACGTTGTGACGATGGACGGCATCCTGCTCCGCAGGGCTCATGTGAAGGCAGGAGTGGCCTACAAGATCGAGAACCTGACACGTGGTATCTATATCGTGGCCGGACGAAAGATAACAGTAAAATAAAATTATGCTTTGACGCTAAATATGAAAAGAAAACTATTGACCTTAGCTTTGGCGCTCGCCCTGCCTTCCCTCTGGGGAGGCGAGGCCTTTGCGGCGCAACTCTCCAAAGCGGAAGAGACTGCGCAGAAAATAATGGAGGATGACAACTACCTCTATGGCACCGGCGTGGGTGCCGACCGACAGGAGGCAATGCAGGCCGCACTTGCCGATATGATCGGGAAGATCTCTGTCAACATCACATCCTCAACTTCCTTATCGGGAAGCGAGACTATGAACGCTGACGGATCGATCGACTCGAAAACCCAGATGCAGACTATGATCAAGAGCTATTCGGCTCCCGCCAACCTTGAGGGTGTGGAAAGCGTATGGCTCTCCGACAAGGCCCCTGACTTCAGGGTCATGACCTACCTGAAACGAGAGCAGGTGGAGAAAATGTTTGAACGCCGCCGCGACAATGTGGCAAATCTCGTGCGCGAGGGAATACGTGCGGAGGAAGGAGGAAAGATCGATCTCGCGCTCCGCTATCTTTATCAGGCTTACGTGATACTCGGCAGCCTGCCCGACGCCCGATCATTTGAGGCAAAGATCGACGGAACCCCGAGGCTTCTCTCCACATGGATTCCGGAACAGATGCGCGATATCTGTGCCAATGTTCGTTTCGGAATAGCAGAGGTGTCGAAACCGGACGATGCCGGAGGAAAGACTGTGTCAATCATGGCTCACTATAAGGGGGAACCGGCCACGAGCATCGGATTCAGCTATTGGCGTGGTTCGCAAGGTCAATCTCCAGTCATTACTGCACGAGACGGTATGGCTGAGATTGAGGTGACCCCGACAACCCCGCTCGATCCCCTCGCTCTCGACATAGAATACCGATTCCCCGATGAAAACCATCTCGTTCCGGAGTTCCAACCCCTTCTCGAGGCATTCAACGGAGCGGGACTCGTGCCTAACGCACATGTGTCGCTGACCGAAAGCGCAAAGGGTCTGAAGAGCGACAAGAAAGAGGCACAGGCTTTCAAGGAGGCTGTGTCGGCAGGGGCGCATGAAGGAATCAACGTCACTTCAAAGGAGGAGAGCTCTCCACTTGTGGGTTCGATTGAGAAGATTGTCTACGCGATCGTAAACAAGAAATACACGGGCCTTCAGGAGCTCTTCACGGATGAGGGCTACAAGATGTTTGAGAGCCTAATCCACTACGGTAACGCCAAGATTCTCGGAAAGGCTACACGCGACACTTATGAGTTCTATCCGATGAAAGAACGTACGGTCTGCCGTTCGATTCCCATGCAGTTCAGTTTCGAGGGGGGAAAACGGAAGTTTACAGAAGATGTCACGTTCACCTTCAATAAGGACGGACTGATCGAAAGCCTCGCGTTCGGCCTCGGCAGCGTGGCACGCAAGGATATATTCTCTATGGAGGGGGAGGCATGGACCGACTACATGAAGATGGTAGTGGTGACTTTCCTTGAAAACTACAAGACTGCTTTCGCGCTGAAGCGCCTCGACTTTATCGAGACGATGTTTGACGACGACGCGGTGATCATCGTGGGGCACGTGGTCAAGAAGCTCGAAAAGCGCCGCGAGGGTGACACCGACATCATCGAAAACAAGGAGCACGTCACCTATGCACGCAAGACAAAGGCTGAATACATCGACCAGCTCAAGCGCTGCTTCAAGTCTAACCAGTTTATCAACATTCGGTTTGCTAACACCGATGTCGGTGCGGTCGACGTAGGGGAGGATACCTACGGCATCCAGCTGCGTCAGGAGTACTTCTCGTCGTCATACGGCGATGTGGGCTACCTCTACCTGATGGTCGACTTCCTCAATCCCGACGAACCGATCATCAAGGTACGCACATGGCAGCCTGAGCGTAAGCCAGACCTCACTCCGAATCTTCCCAAGGATTCCCCCTACAACGGCATCTTCTCCAACGGCTACTTCGGCTGACAATCAGAAAAAACTCATTATCATAAAGGCGGCTTTAGCGAGGCGCCTTTAATTATCTATCGCATGTCTACTCCCAGCGCATTGCATTAAGAAAAGACTGATAATTTCACCAAGTTGTCAGTT
The DNA here is from genome assembly GCA_029061255.1 of Muribaculaceae bacterium. Classification (GTDB taxonomy): domain Bacteria; phylum Bacteroidota; class Bacteroidia; order Bacteroidales; family Muribaculaceae; genus Lepagella. The sequence continues at coordinate 3,036 of JAIDSL010000217.1, read as the reverse complement.
TTTTTTGTATCTTTGTAAAATTTAACCAATCAGCTATGACAAAGAAGAATCAGATACAGGTATTCGACGACCGGAAGGTACGCACAGTGTGGGATAGCGAGACGGAGGAATGGTATTTTTCCGTTGTTGATGTAGTTGGAGTGTTAACGGATAGCGTTGATCCTAACGCGTATTGGAGAAAACTAAAACAGCGGCTTAAAACGGAAGGAAATGAAACCGTGACAAATTGTCACGGTTTGAAAATGCAGGCTGCCGACGGCAAGATGCGTCTTACAGATGTAGCTACTACCGAGCAGATGTTCCGAATAATCCAGTCGATTCCGTCGCCAAAGGCAGAGCCATTCAAGCAATGGATGGCTCAGTTGGCCTCGACTCGTCTTGACCAGATGCAGGATCCGGAACTCCTCTAAAAGAAAGATTGACAAGATTTGCGAGGGTGTTGCAAAATGGGCCAATATTCTGATGTAGGGACGCACGGCTCGTGCGTCCTCTATGAAATTTGATTGGTAATCAACAATATAAAAACGGACGCACGAGCCGTGCGTCCCTACAAGATGCGGAGAATATAGTTCTGCAACACCCTCCTACAAGGTCATTTGAATCTTGCTTTGATTGCTTCCACCATTATGGCTGGTGTATCGGGATGGAAATAGGGGTTGGCGCGTTTGGCGGCGATCCCTTTTATCATCGGGGTGGTGATGAGCGAGAGGCTCATCGTGATGGCTCCGCGCGTCGCATCGCAATGGATCACGCTGATTGCCCGTTCCCTGCCATTCTGTCGGTTGCCGATATCAAGCGTAGGAACACCCAACGATGCCACTTCCACAATCCCGCTCGAACTGTTTCCGATCACTCCTTCCGAAAGGGCTACGGCTGAAAGATAGCGGAGCATACCCAGCGATGGCACTACGATTATCCTTTCCGGGTGCTTCGACTCAAAATCCCTTAGCAGTGCGATGAGTGGAGTAGGGTCTGTATCATTGTTGGGATACGTCAGGATAGCTCCATATCCGGGTCTTGCTTCCATAAGGCCTTCTATTCCTGCAAGGAATTCCTTCATCTGATCCTCCGGCGGAACGCTGTCGAGCGTGGCAGCATGCAACGTGCCGACAAAGAATTTCTCCGGCAAACTACGTCCGAGCGATTCCTGCAATTCCTCGCGGCTCATTAGCGGAACATTGAGAGTGTTCCAAACCCCTATTGCCCCCGTCACCACGATATTTTCTTTGTCAATTCCCATTCTTTCCAAACGCTCTGCGCACTTTTCCGTCTCAGTCAGATGAAGCGATGCGAGCTGGGAGATTGCGTTGCGGATAGCATTGTCCATAGCCCCTTCGGAGACGGTTCCGCCAGCTATGTGGATGATGGGAATGCCATTGATCGTGGCGGCAGACGCCACGCCGAGCATCTCATAGCGGTCGCCCAGTATTACTACAGCCTCAGGCTTGTTGGCTGCAAACCATTTGCCATGCATCGTTGTAGAGTTTGCCAAGGTCTCGGATGTATTGGCTCCAGCAGTCGGAAGCTCCACCGGATCTTCCCCGGCGGCACGTATCTCATCTACCGTCATCCCCATTTCAGGGATCAGGTGCATGTTGGAGGCGAGGATGGTATAAGTGATCCCTTGCTTCTTGAATTCTGCAATCAGCGGTGTCAGCAAGCCCCAGTCGGCTCGGGTGGAAGTAGCTACAGCTATCATATCGGATTATTCAAGTTCAATCAGTTCGTCGGGTGCGAAGTCGCGTATCGCCTCAGATCCTATGGCATGGTCCCAAAGCATGGGCGACACTCCATTGCCGGGGCGCTTCACGTAGATGTTCTCTTCTGTCAGGATCTCACCTTTTTTGATAGGGCGAATTGCCACGATGCTCTTGCGTGCTATCTCGATATTCGGACGTTCAGACTCGGTGACTCGTTTCACTCCATCGCCCAGTGCCTCTTCAATATGGCGGATCGATGTGACCATGGCCTTCAGCTCCTCCGGCTCGAGAGATGCCTTGTGGTCCGGGCCTGCCATTTCTCTTGAAAGCGTGAAATGCTTCTCTATCACGCAAGCCCCCATCGCTACAGCAGCTATTGGAGCCTCAATGCCGAGAGAATGATCGCTGAAGCCGGTCTTCACGAAGAGCTCCTCTGCTATTGTCTGCATCGCACGCAGGTTTATGTCCTTATATGGTGTAGGATACTGTGTATTGCAGTGCAGCACAATGATATCGCTGCGGGTAAGCGTTGGCTTGAATCCGGCTGGCGTAGAATGATGTTCCCCTGTGAGTACCTTTATTGCAGTGTCAATTTCCTTTATTGTTGACATGCCTGACGACAGGATCACCGGGATTCCTTTTTCAGCTATCTTTCGCAGGTAAGGAAGGTTTGTGATCTCTCCTGAAGGCACCTTGAAATAGTCTTGCCCGATTTCGGCGAGTAGATCGATAGAGGTAAGGTCGAAGGGAGTCGACATAAATCCTATCCCCACTTCCTTGCAGTAATCACTCAGTTCCTTGTAAGCAGAGAGGGGGAGATGTATCCGGCGGCACATGTCGAGCTGTGACTCCACTATGCCGGTATTCTCCTTTTGATATTCAGCTTGCTCTGCGAATACGGATATCACGAGTTCCGGCACGGCTGTCTGGAACTTCACATAGTCTGCGCCGGCCTCTTTTGCGGCGACGATCATTTTCTTTGCGGTCTCGAAGTCTCCGTTGTGGTTGACTCCCGCCTCGGCTATTATGATGGTTTTCATATTTCAAAATTAACTATTTTACATTAAAACAACAAATCTCAGACACCAAAAGGGGATCTGAATAATAGGAAAAATAAAAAATTATGAAAAAAGATCTTGAAAAATTTGGTGGAATCAGAAAAAAGCAGTAATTTTGCATCGCTTTAGCAGGGAACCCCCGCAGAAATGCGCAAGATATCCGCTCCGAAAGGAATATGAACGTAAGCCCCCAGCTTTGTTTAGAATGGATATCGGTTGGTTCCGGCTTAGCCGACTCGGGGTGTAGCTCAGTCCGGTTAGAGTGTGCGTCTGGGGGG
>JAIDSL010000216.1 GCA_029061255.1 Muribaculaceae bacterium | reverse complement strand
ACAAAGGGTCGGACCATGCCTAAAAAATTGGGTGGTTATGACCGGAATGGCTGGGTGGTCTTCACCGGAATATCCAACTAAATCCGTTCACGTTTTCTGGTGATATCCGTTCACTTTGACGATGGTTTCATGTCGCAAAGTTAATACTTTTTTCTCAAACTCTCACCATTGAGCTGTATTCTTGTCGATTTATGGACAAGTCGGTCGAGGCAAGCCTCTGCAATCAACGGATTACCGATGACGTCGTACCAGTCCTTGACCGGGAGCTGCGAGGTCATGATGAGTCCCTTTTTTCTATATCGGTCATCTACAAGCTGCTCGAAGTCATTCTGCTGCTGTCCCTGAAGCTTCTTCATGCCGAAGTCATCGAGGATAAGCAGGTCTGTCTTTGCGAGCCTGTCAAGGAACTTGATAGCATGGCCCTGCAGGCGTTCAAGATCAAGCCTTTCAAGGAGCCTCTGCATGTTGAAGTACGCCACAGACATCCCGAGACGGCATGCCCGGTCTCCTAAAGCCGTGGCGAGATAGCTCTTCCCTGTTCCGGTCGCTCCGGTGATGATGACGGAGTGTCCGTCTCGGATGAAGTCGCATTTTGCGAGTTGCTCGATCAGCGAGGCTTCCACACCTCGCTTTGGATCGGTGTCTATTTCCTCGACGAGGGCCGGGTACGGGAAAGCGGCGTTTTTAAGCAGCCTGTTGACCCTGTTACAGTTTCGTGTGTCCTTCTCTGCCTGAAGGAGAAGCTGAAGGCCGTCGGCCAGGCTCAGCCTGTCGACCTGCCGTGTCTCAAAAAGAGACACCCATTTCTCCGCCATTCCAGATAGCCTCAGGGTCTGGAGGGCGATCATTGTTTCTTCCATTTGATTGTTTATTGTTAATGGTTAATTTTTTGAAGATTATGCAAATTTTGTTTTCCCCCTGAGGTTCCTGCCATCCGACGGAGACGGATTGTCGGCTCCGTGGGAGCGGTTCGCCACGTCAAGGCTGTTCAGGGATTCCAGTATCATGGTGAAGCCTCTTGCCGAGAGGACCTGCCTCTGCATGGCCACGGCACTTGCCTGCGCTGCGATGTGCGGAGGATATTTCCTGGCGTTGGAGAGTATGCCGTTGCATGTGTTGTAGCGGCATTCCACGGCGAAGCCCCTGCTGATTCCGTCCTCGAAGACGGCATTGATATATCTCTCGAGCTCAGGGGCTATTGCGGAGGCCCTGCGGCGGTATGTGTCTATGTTCTGATTCCGGATCCACATGGAGTTGGAGGCAAGGTGGCTCTCGTCCGTCACATACGGGTTGAAGCGGTCATGCGACCGCCTGTGGGTGGCGACCAGGGTGTTGTCTATGTAGATCTTCACGATGCTGCGGGTATAGCGCATGGTGGCCATCCTTCCGACGTAGACATGGCTCACAGAGTAATAATGGTTGTCCACCGACAGAAGCACATGGCAGTTCATCTGGACCTTGACCTGGGCCGTGTATATCAGTTCGAACGGTTCGGCCGGCAATGGCTGCAGCTCATCCTTTTCCGAGGCCACAAAACACTCCTGGCGTGAGTACGGGCGCCGCTGCATGCGTGTCTGGTTATGCTCCAGCACGGCCTTGGCCAAGGCTGCGTTAAGCTCCTCTATCGAGAAGAACACCATCTTCCGCAGCTTGGCATACACCCTGTTGTATATCCGTCGTACGCATGACTCCACAAGGGCCTTGTCTGTGGGCTTGCGCGGGCGGCATGGCTGGGCGACAAAGTGGTAATGGTTGCCCATGTCCTGCAGTGCCCTGTTGATCTCAGGCTCATGCCGGTGGTATTTTATGACACCGGCCTTCAGGTTGTCAAGCTTCACTATCTGCGGCACCCCTCCGAGATGCTCGAGGCACATGCGCAGCGCGTGGATGAAGTCCTCGACCTTCTGGGAAGGCACTGCATAGGCGAAGGCATAGTCGCTGAACGGCATCGTGGCCACAAAGACCTGCACGTCGGTCACTTCCCCGGTGGCCACGTCGACAACCGGCAGGGTGTCCCCGGCATAGTCTATCATCAGCATCTGCCCCGGAACATAAAGGTCGGACATCATCGTCGTGACCTTCGCCACCTTCAGGTTCTGCGACAGATGGTGGAAGAACTGGGACTTGCGGTAACCGTCGGGATTGGCCTTGATGTACTCCTCCCAGAGCAGATACCGCGTGACATGAGGATCCTTCAGCTGCTCGCGGAAGTAATCCAGCTGTGAGAGGAAATGCTCGTGACGGGTGTCTGTAAGGGCGCTGTGGCCACTGTGGAAGACTTTCTCAAGCTCCGGGTCATCAAGCTTCAGCAGCTCGTCCAACGACAGGCCGCGGCTCGCGATGAAGGCGAACTTGTTGTTCACTGTCTCCTTGTTGATGCCCAGCTGTTCCGCTATCCTGCGGTTGGACACTCCCTGCTTCTTGAGCAGGATCGCTTGTTTGAAATCACTCATATGTATAGGTTTTCCTGCCATCGTCATCTCGGATTTTATGTTTCTTTTCTCGAGATAACGGAAAACCATCGCAAAGTGAACGGATATGTTCCGGAAAAGGTGTCACATCAGGCGTTTTTGCAACCGAAGTGAACGGATATGCTCCGGAATGGGAGCCCTACGCCCGGAAGTCCCGATACCGGTCGCACACTGAACGGATATGCTCCGGAAAAGGTGGCCCCTGAACGGATATGTTCTGGAATAATGGGCATCAGGAACCCTTAATCGGTCGAGTTCTCCATTGTTTTGGTTCTTTTGCCGACTTAGAAAGGTGGGATTGATACTATTTTAGCCTGCAATCATCCTTGGAAATCGGCTCAGAAACTGAACGGGTATACTCCGGAATATGTATCCCAAAGATTGTGCCGAGACGGAAGCCGAAGGATTCCTCCCTCTGGTCTCTGGCATCTGGCTTCTGAAAACTCAAGCTCCGCTTAATCTTTTGATGGTTCTTCTTAAATTTAGTTGAAATTTGAAAAGTTCAGAAATCCGAGATAGCCAGCGAAGCGTGGCTCAGCTAATGTCCGCGAGCGCACGCCCGAGTCACATAAGCATATCCGAAGCACTACCGAAGCTTAATGAAAAAAATCCGCGCCCCATCCGCCCCATCGGCGAAATCCACGGCGAAGCCGGATCTGCGTTGCCTGCCAATCCCATAATTATCCTACTATGTTATTTTCAACTAAATTGAAGAAGAACCCTTTTGATGGCGATAAGGGGCGAAGCACCAAATCGTGCCCTAACTTTGCAACTGGAAACGAAACCCAACCGGTTGCCGACGCTCGCGGCGATCAGGTCTATGGCAAGTAAGTATACGCGCTTCCAGGCGAATAAGAGCCCTTCTCATCAGTCGGATCGCTGACAACGTTGACAACGACGACAACTATGACAACCGCCCCTCCGGGGCCAAGGGAACCCTCCTAAGTAACCGCCCCAGTCAGTCCGTCAAGTATCACTGAACCCTGACACCTGAACCCTGACACCTTAAAGAAGTCCGTCCGCTTCATCCCCACAGACCCGAGAGTCCAATGCATCGGAACAGACAGACGCGTTCTGTCGCAGGTGCTCACCATCTACCGTTGGACGGAAGTTCCTCATGTGTGTACAGAGGCCCAAACGTCGCCCGGCATGTGCTGTCCTGGGATTGCCCCACACCGCTCACCAAGGTGTGAACTGTGGCTCTCCCTGAGTCAGAATTAGTCTACAAGTCTGCAACAACCCGTCGGCGCATGGGGCATAAGCGCCATCCAGTGATATATGGAAGGTACCGTATCGGCAGGATCGAGGTTCATTCACGCCCGCTGCCGTTCCTTACCCCACGAAAAGACTGTAAGCCGTCGTCTGTGCCGCCAGTCCTGCATCCACCACCCAAGCCGAACTTGTGGTAGGATGCCGCCTGTCCCGGTCCCGACAACGCCGCCATGACACCGAGTTAGGCGCCGCCATACTGTGGGCTCTGTCCTCCGATACTGCGCGGAGCTCCGATACTGAGCCTCCGGCTCCGATACTGCAATGCCATCGGCGCGTCAATGTAGATGCTGGTTATTTGGACAGCTGAGGCCTGACGGTCCAATGTCCCGGATAATTGACATCTGTTAGCATTGATATGATCACAGGAACGGTGTATCGACCCTGACAGCCGCGGCATGACCGTATCCGTGGCTCTATACACCCCCGGCATCGCGTCCGGGACCCCTCAGAAAGCGGAATACGCGCTACGCGTCACGCACTACGCGTTACGCGCTACGTATATCCCTTTCAGGCAATCAGACCGGCAAACTGGTGACACGTCTGATTGCCTTCTTTTTTTATATATCATTTAACTTTCGCTTGTTTATGCAATTTATTAGTAATCCATTAGACCGGGAATTGCGCTTTTTTTCTTTTTGAGATCCGAGCGTTTCGGTGCGGCCCGCACTCATTGCGATCTTGCTATAACCACGACGCAAAGTAAATTGATAGTTTATCGTTGATAGTTGATCGTTTATAGTTTATAGTTGGTAGTTGATAAAACCTCTGCTCCTCCGCGCCCTCCGCGTAATTTTTTAGATCTTGCAAAAGTTAAGTAAAATGACTAATTTTGCATTATGAATACAAACATTATAGAAAAGGACCGATTAATCCTCCCTCATGGAAATCGGAGTATATTCCATCGTTCGCCAAAATGAAAAGAGTTATAGTTATCGGCTGTCCCGGAGCAGGAAAAAGCACTTTTGCCCGCAAACTTGCAGCGAAGACCGGATTGCCGTTGCATTATCTTGATATGATTTGGTATCGGCCCAACAGAACCGTTATCGGACGTGATGAGTTTGACAAGCGATTAGACAAGCTCGTGAATGAAGAAGAATGGATCATCGACGGGAACTATGCCCGTACACTCCCTGTCCGTCTTGCTCACTGCGACACGGTATTCTTCTTCAATTTACCATTGGACGTATGCATAGAAGGTGCAAAATCACGATTGGGAAAGGTACGCCTTGATATGCCCTGGACTGATGACGAATTGGATCCGGAATTCCTGCAATGGATTATTGATTTCCCTCATGATGTTGTTCCTGAAATAGAACATCATCTAAAAAACTGTAATAAAACCATAATCAGCTTCCATTCAAGAAAGGATGCAGACAATTATATTGAGTCATTGAAATGAAAAAGCGGATAACTCTGATTGAAATGTCAGTGTTATCCGCTTCATAAGAAGCATATAGTTATTATTTCTTCTTATTCTCCTTGATGATGTTACAATGACTTGCCTCGATGCAATATCTTATTGGTGTGCAATTGTGAGCATCGCCGCATATGCATATCCACGTCTTCACTGAACACTGACACAAAGTTGTTCTCTGACTCAAAATAACTTGCTGTAGACTCGGCTAACATTTTGATTTTAGCCAGACATAAAAGTGTTGAAAATGAGAATTATGTTCACAAATTTGTGAATTTGAAAAACTTTTTATATCTTTGCGGCATAATAGAATTATATGATAGTTGAATTCGAAGAAGAATATTTGAGAGACCTCTATACTAAAGGGGAGTGTAGCGATAAAAAACATCGTTACAGAATAGACGTAATCAAACGCTATAAACGTGGTATAGATTACCTGAAATGGGCTTCTCGTAAAGAAGACTTGTTTCGTATTAACTCTTTGAATTTTGAGGCTCTAAAAGGGAATAAAGCTGGACGATTCTCTATTCGGGTTAATGACCAGTATCGAATCGAGTTTACTATGCGAGAAACTACCGAAGAGCCGATTCTTACTATCTGTAATATTGTTGAACTCTCAAACCATTACGATTGATATGATTACATTACAAGGCGTTGCTCCAGATATGATAGCGAATAATCTCACTCCGTTTGAGCCAACTCACCCGGGTGAACTTATTAAGGATGAACTTGAGGCAAATAGTATTACTCAGGCAAAGCTCGCTGAAAGTATAGGTGTTAAGCCTTCTCTACTTAATGAGATTATCAAAGGCAAGAGGGGGGTTAATACAGAAATGGCTTTATTAATAGAAGCGGCATTAAATATTCCGGCAGATCTATTGCTTAATCTGCAAAGTGATTATAATATGCA
>JAIDSL010000215.1 GCA_029061255.1 Muribaculaceae bacterium | reverse complement strand
TGATTCTTAACGTATTAAACATTTGGCTCCTAAGAGCCGTTTATAAACTCAAAAAAAATTACCGAAGTATTGTTATAGTAAGTCGATCCTAAAGCGCCGGTCGGAGTGACGGTCTGCATATCCACTTTAAAGTTACTGCAATCGCTGTTGTTGTAGAACCTAACAGTAGCTTTGCCGTTTTCATCAGGAATAACTGCCGGATTCCAGTAAAGCGTGCGGCGATAGTCTTTTTCCAAAGGCATCACCGAATAATCGGGAGAATAGAATTCCTGTGGAACGTCATATCCATGAACGCTTGTCTTGCGTATTCCTTTTCCTCCATCGACCATAATCCGACCATCAGGATATGTCTCTATCATAACTACACAGCCGTACGCCTTATCTGCCTCAAACATTGACATAAGGTTCCAGCAATATTTGCCTTTCAAAGAGGCATCTTCGCTCACTGATATGGATTTTATGGATTCGAGCTTTACATCCTTATATCTGTAGTAATCCTCCGCTAACGGACCGGCAAGTCTTTCATAATCCACCACAATCAAAGGCGCTTTCCCCTTGTAGCGGAGTTCTTCCTCACCGAAATAAATCTCAGTGGTGAAATTAGGATTCACTTTCTTTATAAGTTTATGAATATCACACTCCATGTCTATATATGCACCATTGTCTCTGAGGTTGTTTACTTCATCGTCGACATCATAATATGCCACTGATCTCTTTCTCGCCTGGGCACGAGCATCGTCAAGCCAACTTCGTTTTGCCTTGACCTCTATTTCATCAAGCCATATCGATGTACCATCCGGAGACAGTGGCAACTTAATATCATCCGCTTCATCAGGAACTGATGATGTATCTGAATTATCGTTAGATTCTTTATTAAGATTGTCATGTTTAGACATAAATGATATCTCCATTTCATACGGATGGTATCGCCGGGGCTGAGGCACGAATTTCCTGTCGAGCGATATCTGGGAATCTATTAGTTTATTGTTTCGGGTTGTATTAAGAATCAGCGACCAGCGGTCTTGAATATTGGCGGTAAAAGAGAATCTGCCGATTGAATCAGTCCTCGTCATATTCATGGGCGGTATCGATTTGTCTTCCTCACGGTCTCCTTTCATCAGAAACGCTGTCACATCCACATCAGCCATCTTTTTATTTGTGAGGCTGCGTACCGTGCCTGCAATCTCTATTCCATCGGTCTCAGGCCTGAAACGCAATTCATCACGTCTGTTTTCCTTGAGCGATTCCCAAGGATATTTCCGCCAACCCTGCACCAACATAAGGAGATCGAGATGACTGCGATGTATGCTGTCTGCCACTTCGAAGTAATATTCTGGATTTGCCACATATCCCTTGATGTCGGACATCAATAGCATATCGGTCATGATGTTCCGGTTCCAAGACGTTTCATCATTACCATCCCTGACTGACATCGAAAACGGAGACCTTATAGGAATACCTTCTAAATCCGACAAGGAAACCGTCAAGTTGACTGCCTCATATGGTTGGTAATCCTTTTTGTCAAACTCGTATTTCATGTCCACAAACATTGCCGAGTCAGGAGCATTGAAAAACATTCTCTCAGCGATCTTCTTCCCCGCTGCATTGATAAGAGTAACCTCAGCGACACCTGCAGACAGACTATTCCTGTCAAACGGCAATCGCACTGGATTCATGAAAGTGGAGGCCAATGCACTGTAGACCTTCATGACACCATGATCCGTCAGCGCTACCCCGACAGTGTCCTTCCTACTGTATTCTCCTGCTCGCCTAACTATTACAAAGATACTATCGGGGTTAGAAACATTATCGACAGTAATGCTGTAACCGTCAAGATATGGATCCGGAAGAGCGAATTTCTTTGTACTGCCGTTATTCTCGACCACAGCCATCATAGGTTTACCGTCAGGAATTACCGTGAACGTTCCCTTACCCTCGTGCTCCGTACGGAAGTATGCCACCGTGTCATGTGCGGAGGATAAGACCGAACCTTGCACATCGAGTGGATGTCCTCCCTTGTCGGTGGCCTCAAAAGCGACCTTTATAGGAACTCCACGGATAAGCCTTCCTCCTTCCGGATAGAATCTGACATTGATATTCTTTCTTTTTTCCGGAAATTTTCGTTTATATTGATATTTCCCACTTCCAAACGTCCTCATGCTGTGCTTTTGATAGTCGCCTTCCTTCTTTGGATTGTCAAAGACCGGAATCACCCTCGAGAATATAGTTTCCGGTCCGAAGTTCATCATATATTTGGTGTATGCACGTATCTCGAAAAAACCCGAGTAGAAAGGCGTACAGTTTATCCTGAAATTCCCGTGAGCCCTCCCGTTTTCAACCTTCAGCACGTTCGTGGCAATTATTTCTCCACCGGGATTGAGGAGGTCAACGTAGAGTGTTGAGCTTTCTGCGTCAGGAGTGTTTCCGTCAGAATTCACCAAATAGGCACTGAACCACAGGGTGTCATCCTTGTAATAGCTTGTATTGTCGAGATGAAGGTATACCTTTTCCTTTGGAAGAGTATTGGTCACTATTTCAGAGAACAGGGTTTGAAAGTCTCTTTCCTGAGAAGTAGTTTCAAAGTTTTTTTCTCCATTGCTTTTTTTGATTGCCTTTGGATTTGCAAATGTGTGCAGACAACTGATCATCATGACCAGAAAGCATAGGATTCTTATGTATCTCTTATTATTTAAGAACATTTGGTTTTACATTACATTGAAATACTCATTAAAGCCTTTCGCATACCTGATGTCAGGCGTAAGGATAAATCCGGAGATTCTAAATGTTGACTTAATGTCTGATGTGGGAAATTCGATGGTGAATTCTCCATTCTCGTCTGTCTGGGCTCGAGGAAGCCATAGCAAAGTGTTGCGGAAGTCTTCCATGCCCGAGAATTGCTCGTTTTCATCGGGAAGCTGAAATCTATGCTTAGGATAATATCCTGCCGACTTGACTATGCCTTCCATTGCAAAAAGATCTTCGTCTGAGTAATGAGGACCCGCATATATGGCCCATGCCTCTTCAACTTCAAATAAAGTTTGCATGCTGTCGAGCCATTTTATCTTTATCATTCGGTATAGTTTACCCCTCTCCGGAATACTGATGTTTTTGGGACGGTGTTGTGAATCTAAAGGATAGTCATACGGATGATGGGAATAGCCAGGCATATAGTCATTAAGGTAACCTCCGACATACTCCCCGTCGATAATCTCTCCGCAGCATACCCATGCCTGTCCCTTGCTTATGGCTAAACTGTCAAGATAGCTCAGCAGCTTGTCTTTTTTCCTTCTTGAATAATTTTTGCTTCTTCCCTTCACCAAGACTTCGTCAAGCTGAACGGTATGTCTGCCTGAATAATCTGCAGAATCCTTGATTTCGTTTTCCAAGCTTTTCCTACCAATAGAAGGGAAATTTATTTCTACAGCTGACTTACGAATTTCAGCTATGTCTTTGAATGGTTCGTCAACATCCAGTCTTGGTTTCATGTACTCGTCAGCCAGAGGTCTCAACAGCAATGTCTTTCCAAGTGACCCACCAATCTCAGGCGACACCTCGAAGTATCCGTCTTTCCCCGTTGCTATTATATTGACATCCCCCTTCTTCGCTTTTTCGTCAAATACGTTTATGTACTGACCATCAAGTGGTATAGTGTTTTTCTTCCTTCCTGACCTTAAGTGCCCGGATGTTGCACCATCTGACAGAAACGGCACGAATCCGCGAGCGGGAGCGCTTAGGGTATCATACCGTAGTCCATATACCTGCGACTCTATGTCCACATCCGCCGAAGGATATGAATATAATGCATCCATGACGCTCATCGCCATGACTGCCTTCACAGGATTGCCGTCAGCATCCGTGACCCTGACGGTCGCCCTGACTTTGCTCTTAATATGGTATTCCGCGCTGTCGAGATTAACCGTAACGTTAAGCCCTTCATTCCGGACCGTGTCGGGAATGTCGATATACTGCATTCGTTCCTTGGCTGCACTGAGGTAATCAGGGATATCCGGAAGCTCTCTTACTACAAGCAGCCTTTTCGGATAGACCACCGTGTCTCTGCGACCAAGCGAGCCACGTGTATGCACGAACATACGGTACTCCCCCGGCTTCCAGTCATCGCCAACATACGCATGGCCGTCGCATATGCCGCCCGACATCCTGTACTTCTCTTTCCAGACAACGCTGTCCGACGGGTCAATAATCTCCACGTAGGCAGTATGTGAGCGGTCTGATACCCGCATGGTGCTGTCATCGAATGCAACACACTTGAACCACAGGTCCTCGCTCGTCTCATAGATCCCCTTGCTCGTGAAAACATGGACAAACTCCCTCCCACATAAAGGCAGGAAGTTCAAAGCCGCCAACAAGCATATGAATATACGTCTTATACTCCTTTCCATTTCACTTGCTATTTCTTCCTTATGGATTCGTTCAAGTGATCTGCTCGTTTAGCAGGTAATCGAGACAAAAGATTTCACACATCAGATCGAATCCAATCTACAAATTTAAGAAAAAGCAAGGAAATATGCCTGAAAAGTCCAAAAAATCGTCTCGAAGACTTCGATTTATATTCTTAGGAATATTTTTTTAGAAAAATTAAGGCCCCGAATCATAAAAAATGGTATTACTTGTCGAAAAGTTTTTTTCTTATACGGCTGAGGCTGTTCGGCAATATCTGAAGATACTCAGCAATCTCTTTCTGAGGCACATCTTGCATGATCTGCGGATGCTCGTTGATAAGGTCAAGGTAACGCTCCAAAGGTGTCTTCGCATATAAGGCATAATAGCGGTTTGCCAATGATACATACGCCGACTGCATGAAAAGGCGTCCCTGCCGTCCAGCCTCTTTGTCTTCCTCAAACAGCCTCGGAAGAATCGTGGCATCCGCTATCCACACTTCAGAATCCTTACCTGCAACTATATCGAACATGGCAGGAGCATTCTCCATACAGTGTGGATAATCACCTATCAATGCTTCCGGAAAGGCAAAACCACCTATCTTATTTACGCCTTCCACAGTATATTTGAAATATCCTGATTTCACATATCCGAAAGCGTTTGTCGGCTCTCCCCTACGACAAAGATACTCACCTTTTTTCAACGAGATAAGTTTGCCATGGCTTTCAATCAAGTCATGCCAAAATTGAAGGTCAAGTCCTTCAAGATGTGTGTTAAAGTGTCTATTCATGATTGCAAAATTTCTATATTATATTGGAGTCCCGAGTATCCTTATTCTTATTTAAGTTTCGCTTGTTCTATATAAATGTTGTTCAATATTCAGAATTTTAAAACTGCGTAGCTTACTCTGCGAGCTCCTGCCGATGCGAAGCAGGCCGCAATCATTGCGAGCTTTCCAAAACCGCGAGCGAAGCTTCCCAACGCATTGAAACTCTGCCCCTTTGCGCCTTTGCGTGATTATAAAAGAGCATGCGAAAGTTGAAATTCTTATTAAATAGATTTGATAATTCCAGTTTTGTCTACGAAAGCCTTTATTTCTCTAATGCGTCATCGACGTATTTCCAGATCTCTTCCCCACGGAGGTTTCTTCTAAGAATCTTTCCATCGGGAGAAATCAACATAATAAAAGGGATAAATTGAAAACCAAATGTTTTTCCGGAAAGCCTTTCAGAATCAATAAGCTGTAGCCAAGGATAATTAATTGATTTGAGAGCTTCAAGATGCTTTTCAGTAGAGTCGGAGGTCATGATGCCGATGATACAGAAATTATCATTATCCTTGTATTTTTCATAGAGAGGCATTAATACCTCCTTTGCTTCCCTTCTGCAAGGACCACACCAAGAAGCCCAGAAATCCAGCAATACATATTTCCCTTTGCCAAGATAATCAGACAACTTCACCTGCTTGCCATCCGGAGTAAGACACGGCATATCCTGAAACATCTGGCCCTCTTCCGTTGCTTTTACAGCCCTTAGCCTTTCTGCTTCATTCTTCAGCATGGGATATTCAGCCATATCAGCCGGCATCTCATGATAAAGACCCATCCAAATATCAGGGCTAAGACTTGAAGAAAGCACACTGACAAGATATGCGCCAAGAGGATTGGAGATATTCTCTATCGCTTGCTTTTTTATATACTCAACGAGCTCATCTCTTTTGAGATTTTTCATTTCCTTCCAGATGGCCTCTCTCCTATCGTTAAGTTCACCACCGGCAACGACCACTCCTCCATTTTCATAGTTTTCTGTAAACCTGAAATTCACTGTATCATTCCCCGCGTCTAAAAAAACAGGTATGAAATTTGTTCTTACACCCCCTTCTATATCAAAGGAATATTTAAGTTTGCATAATTCAGCTTTGTCAAGAGTTCCATGTAAGATAGCATTTTTACTTTCAGGCTGAATCGAGTCAAGGGTCTTATTGTCAAGCTCGGAGATTATAGCGATGGGATGATTGATGACCGCTTCCGGCAAATCAGAAACATTAACGACATATGCTTTAGCAGCAAAGCTCACAGCCAAAACGATGACAACACCTAATAGCTTTTTCATATTTTTCAATTGGATTTTAGATTCAAAAGTTCATATTAAGGGTTATTGAGCTCCTTATTGATTTCAACCGCAAAAATACTAATATTTTCTCATCAAGACAAGTTTTCAATACGATTTTTTGAATGACATTCCGGAAGAAAAGGAAGATTCCATAAGGAGGTGCGAAAAAATGCATTTTTCTTTTGAGATATGTTTTTTTTTATTAACTTTGTCATTTTAAAATCGACAACTCATTACAGAAGTTAACGGACGCTATATGAAAATAAACGAAAAAACAAATTCTAAACATACTGGAAAAAAGGGATCTCCTGAAAAATCTCTGAAGGTCATAAGGCGAATTTTGGCTGCGATCAGCATACTGCTTATTACCCCTCTATTCCTTGACTTTACCGGTACTTGGCAAGCCATTTTCGGATGGATGGCGAAGATTCAGTTTCTCCCTGCTCTCCTTTCCTTGAATGTAATAATTATATTAGCACTTATAATCATTACTTTGCTTTTGGGTCGCCTATATTGTTCCGTGATATGCCCGTTGGGAATAATGCAGGATGGTTTTGGATGGCTTGGAAAGAAAGCAAAGAAAAACAGATATTCTTACTCAGCACCTAAGAATATCCTTCGTTATATTTTCCTCGGCATAATGGTGATAGCAATAGTGGCAGGACTCAATTCAATGGTTGCATTGCTTGCTCCATATAGTGCTTACGGGAGAATAGTGTCAAGCATTCTGAAACCTGTCTATATCTGGGGCAACAATATTCTTGCTTCTTGGGCTGAGCAGAATAATAGCTATGCTTTCTATCAGGCGGAATATTGGACAAATGGATATGGAGTGTTGGTGGTAGCTGCTGTGACTCTTGTAGCTCTTGCAATTCTTGCATGGCGTAATGGCAGGACTTATTGCAATACTATTTGTCCAGTTGGAACAGTTCTTGGTTTCTTCTCTCGTTTTTCACTTTTCCGCATTGTGCTCGACAAATCAAAATGCGTGGATTGCAAGCTTTGTTCGCGCAATTGCAAGGCATCTTGCATTGATATTCCGAACCATGAGGTTGACTATTCCCGCTGTGTGACATGCTTTGATTGCATTGGCAAATGCAATAAAGGTGCGCTTTCTTATATATACGTTGGAATAAAGAACTCCCAAAAAACTTCGGAGCCTGAGAAAGTTGACGGATCTCGTCGTCAGTTCCTCTCAACGGCTGCTATCCTTGGCACAACAGCCGCTGTCACAGCCGCAGACAAGACTGTTGATGGAGGTCTCGCTGCAATAGAAGACAAAAAGATTCCTGAACGCAAGACTCGTATTGTTCCTCCCGGCGCAATAAGCTTGAGAAACCTTCATACCCACTGCACATCCTGCCAACTGTGCGTATCGGCATGTCCCAACGGAGTTTTGCGCCCTATGACTGATTTCGAGAATTTCATGCAACCGGAATCTTCCTACGAGCGTGGCTATTGCCGTCCGGAATGCACTCGATGCTCTGACGTTTGTCCTACCGGAGCAATCCGTCCGCTTGACACTTCAGAAAAATCCTCAATCCAGATAGGCCATGCAGTATGGGTTAAAGCCAACTGTGTGCCGGTAACAGATGGAGTGGAATGCGGCAACTGCGCTCGCCACTGCCCCACCGGTGCCATCACTATGGTGGAATCCGAAAGTGGGCTAAAGATTCCGGCGGTCAACACAGAGAGATGCATCGGTTGCGGAGCATGCGAGAATCTATGTCCGGCACGTCCTTTCAGTGCAATTTATGTGGAAGGACACGAGAACCATAGAATTATTTAACGATTAGAATAATCTTATATGAGCAATATAATTAATCGTAGAGAATTCCTTAAGAAACTTGGAATAGGAACAACCCTGACGGGTCTTGCCATTGCAGGCTGCAAAAATACGGAGAAGACCACAGGTATCACTCCGGATGTTAAAGAAGGAGAGATGACATACCGCACGAATCCTAAAACCGGTGAGAAGGTATCGATCTTAGGCTATGGATGTATGCGTTGGCCTACAAAGCCGGCGGAGGATGGTAAGGAAGGAGGAGATGAGATTGATCAGGAAATGGTAAATCGTCTTGTCGATACAGCACTTGAGAACGGAGTGAATTATTTCGACACATCCCCTGCTTATTGCCAAGGAAAGTCGGAAGGTGCCACCGGTATGGCATTAAGCAGGCATCCGAGGGATAGCTATTATATAGCCACAAAACTATCTAATTTTGCTCCCCAGACCCAGACAAGAGAAGCCTCTATAGCTATGTATAATAATTCACTGAAAGAACTTCAGACGGATTATATCGACTATATGCTCCTGCATGCCGTAGGAGGCGGAGGATTGGACAATCTGCGTAAAAGATACATGGACAATGGTATACTTGACTTCCTGCTTAAAGAGCGTGAAGAAGGGCGTATCAAGAATCTCGGGTTCTCCTATCATGGAGATATCGAGGTGTTTGACTATCTTCTTTCGAAGCATGACGAATATAAATGGGATTTTGTGCAAATCCAACTCAACTATCTCGACTGGAAAAAATCTAAGGAGGAAGAGCCTCTAAGTGTCAATGCTCATTATCTTTACGACGAACTTGCAAAACGAGGTATTCCGGCAGTGATAATGGAGCCTCTTTTAGGAGGACGTTTAGCTAAAGTGCCTGACAACATTGCCAATAGGCTTAAGCAGCGTAATCCGGAAGAAAGTGTCGCCTCGTGGGCATTCCGTTTTGCCGGCACTCATCCTGACGTGCTGACAGTTTTGAGCGGAATGACATATATGGAGCATCTTCAGGACAATCTTCATACTTACAGTCCTCTAAATCCTCTTGATGAAGAAGATTTGGCATTCCTTCAAGAGACTGCAGACATTATGAAGCAGTATCCTACAGTTCCGTGCAACGACTGCAAATACTGTATGCCTTGTCCTTATGGAATCGACATTCCTGCCAATCTTCTGCATTATAACAAATGTGTGAACGAAGACAATATTCCGACTTCGAGTCAGTCACCCAATTATGCGAAAGCACGAAAGGCATTCCTTGTGGGATATGATCGTTCAGTTCCCAAATTGCGGCAAGCGAGCCATTGCATCGGATGCGGACAGTGTTCTCCTCATTGTCCACAAGAAATAGACATTCCGCACGAGCTACACCGTATTGATGAATATGTTGAGAAACTTAAGCAACAGACAGTTTGATCAAAATATTCAGCTCGATATGCTCCGTTTTTTTGAATGTCGAACTTCACTATATTATATAACATATTCGGAAACACAAAAAATTTAATAAAATATTTGGCAAATTGACACTGTTTGGTTAAATTTGCACTTGAGTTCAGCAACTATAGCTCTCTTTGAGATAGTATACATTCATCCATAAAAATTACATAAAGATGAAGAAACACAATTTCTATGCAGGCCCATCAATTTTGAGCCAGTACACCATCAAGAATACAGCGGACGCTATTATCGATTTCGCTGACATGGGTCTTTCGATCCTTGAAATCTCCCACCGTAGCAAACAGTTTCAAGCTGTAGTAGATGAGGCTGTAGCTCTTGTCAAGGAACTTTTGGAAGTTCCCGAAGGCTATAGCGTGCTCTTCCTTGGCGGAGGTGCAAGTCTTCAGTTTGCAATGGCACCGATGAACTTCCTCAACACAAAGGCTGCATATCTTGACACCGGCGTATGGGCTTCCAAGGCTATAAAAGAAGCAAAGCTCTTCGGAGAGGTTGACGTGGTAGCCTCAGGAAAAGACACCAAATATACTGTCATTCCTAAAGACTGGACTGTACCCTCAGATGTCGACTACTTCCACTACACTTCTAATAATACTATCTATGGTACTGAGATCCGTAAAGATCCTGAAGTAGAAGTGCCGATGATCTGCGATATGAGCTCAGACATATTCTCTCGCCCGGTTGATGTCAGCAAATACGATCTGATTTATGCAGGCGCACAGAAGAACCTTGCTCCATCGGGTGTCACTATCTGCATTGTGAAAGACGCCGCTCTTGACAAAGTAAGTCGCGTGATACCTACAATGCTGAAATATAAGACTCATGTTGACAAGGGTTCTATGTTCAATACTCCTCCTGTGCTTCCGATCTTTGCAGCTCTTCAGACACTCAAGTATTATAAGAGCCTTGGCGGCATCCGCGAAATAGAAAAGATGGACCTTGCCAAAGCTGAAAAACTTTACGAGGCTATTGACACAAGCAAAATGTTTGTGGCTACTGTTCAAGATAAGCCATCTCGCTCTATTATGAACGTTTGCTTCGTAATGAAACCGGAGTATGCTGAGTTAGAGAAAGACTTCATCGACTTCGCCACATCCAAGGGAATTATTGGCATCAAGGGTCACCGTGATGTAGGTGGTTTCCGTGCTTCTCTTTACAATGCTCTGCCGATGGAGTCGGTTGATGCTCTCGTGGAATGCATGCGTGAGTTTGAATCACTTCATTAATCTTAAATCAAGAAAATACAATGAAAGTACTGGTATTCACAGAGAAACCTTTTGCAGCTAATGCTGTCAAGGCTATCGCCAACACAGTAAATTCAAGCGGCAACGAGCTCAAACTCGTTGAGATGGGCACCCGTGATGATCTTCTTGAAGCAGTCAAAGATGCGGAGGCTCTTATCGTCAGAAGCGACAAAGTGGATGATGAAGTGATGTCTGCAGCTCCAAAGCTAAAGGTGATCGTACGCGCCGGAGCTGGATATGACAACATCGATCTTGAGGCTGCTTCAAAACACGGTATTTGCGTGATGAATACACCCGGCCAGAACTCAAATGCAGTAGCTGAGCTGGTTTTTGGAATGGTCGTGATGATGTGTCGCAATCAGTATAATGGCAAATCTGGTTCTGAACTTAAAGATAAGAACCTCGGTATATATGCATTTGGACAGGTAGGCAGAAATGTTGCAAGAATCGCCAAAGGCTTCGGAATGAAGATATCTGCTCTCGACAAATTTGTGTCAGACGAAGTAATGGAAGCAGAAGGAGTTCGACCCATTCATGATGTTGATGCTCTTTTTGCAGAGAATGATTTCGTATCTCTTCACATACCGGCCACTGCTGAGACCAAGGGAAGCATAGGCTATGACTTGGTAATGAAGATGCCAAAAGGTGGAGTGCTCGTCAATACAGCCCGTAAGGAAGTGATAGATGAAGCCGGACTTATTAAAGCACTTGAGGAGCGTCCTGACCTTCGCTACGTCAGCGACATTAAGCCGGATGCTGCTGAAGAATTTGAAAATAAGTTTGGTGCTCGAGTGTTCTTCACTCCAAAGAAGATGGGTGCCCAGACTGCAGAAGCCAACTTTAACGCTGGAGTTGCAGCTGCCGAGCAGGCTCTTGCCTATCTTAAGGATGGCTGGAACAAATATCAGGTGAATAAATAAGAATCTTTTCCCAACGTCTTGTAGGGACGCACGGCTCGTGCGTCCTATTATTTTGGTAAGAATTGTTAAAAAAAAGGACGCACAAACCGTTGCGCGTCCCTACAAAAGTGTTGGAAATCTTCAATTATTTCACCTTTTTCAGATTTTCGGTATTCTTCTCAATTATCTCGTCTGAAACGTGATAGTTGGTGAGATCACCGGAAATATAGCTGTCGTATGCAGCCATATCAATCAGGCCATGCCCTGACAAGTTGAAGAGTATGACAGGAGCTGTCCCTTCTTCATTTGCCTTCTTTGCTTCACGTATTGCCGCTGCAATGGCATGAGAGCTTTCCGGAGCAGGAATGATACCTTCTGTCTGTGCAAATAGTGTCGCAGCAGCGAAAGTCTCAAGCTGCGGAATATCCACTGCTTCCATCAAGTCCTGGCTCTTCAATTGGCTTACGACTGAACCGGCGCCATGATATCGCAAACCTCCGGCATGGATATTTGCTGGAGCAAAATCATGACCCAATGTGTACATTGGAATCATTGGGGTATATCCGGCCTCATCTCCGAAATCATAACGAAGTTTTCCTCTGGTCAGCTTCGGGCATGATTCCGGTTCAGCTGCTATGAAGCGAGTGTTGCGTTCACCGCTGAAGTTATGACGCATGAATGGGAAGGAAATGCCGGAGAAGTTGCTTCCTCCGCCAAAACACCCGATCACGATATCCGGGTACTCCCCTGCCATCTCCATCTGCTTTTCAGCTTCCAATCCTATCACTGTCTGGTGCAGGGCAACATGGTTAAGGACTGAACCAAGCACATACTTACAGTTTTCAGTTGCCATTGCAAGTTCTACAGCCTCTGAAATAGCTGTGCCAAGAGATCCCTGATAATTTGGGTTTTCTGTAATGATCTTACGCCCTGCCTTGGTGGACATAGATGGTGATGCTATGACTTCAGCACCATATGTCTGCATTATTGAACGTCGATAAGGCTTTTGATTGAATGAAACCTTTACCATATACACAGCAAGATTCAATCCGAAATGCTTTGCAGCAAGCGAAAGGGCTGCTCCCCATTGTCCGGCTCCTGTCTCTGTGGTGATGTTGGTGACCCCCTCTTTTTTGCAGAAATATGCCTGAGGAATTGCGGAGTTAAGCTTATGGCTTCCTACCGGGCTCACACTTTCATTCTTGAAATAGATATGAGCCTTGGTGCCAAGAGCCTTTTCAAGTCCTCTTGCACGCACAAGTGGCGTTGGGCGATAGATTTTATACATATCGCGTACTTCCTCCGGAATTTCAATGAAGCGGTCGGTATCATTCATCTCCTGAAGTGATGCTTCCTTTGAAAAAAGAGGCATCAAATCCTCTGCTTTCAATGGCTCGCCTGTGCCGGGATTGATCATCGGTTGTGGCTTGATTGGCATATCTGCTACGATATTATACCATGCTGTAGGAATATCTTTTTCCTGAAGGAGAAATTTTTTCGATTCCATAATGAATAGATGTTAAACTGTATATTTATTGATTGTTGAGATGCATATTGCATATTATTGCAATATTCTGCATATCTATATAACAATAATAAATCAAAATCTATCATAAATAAAATAAATAGTTTTAAGAATTGCAGATTAACGCGACTTTTTGTAATTTTGCACTATGATTACAGCATCACAGAAAAAAAGAGAAAATATAGCGGAATATCTGCTCTATATGTGGCAGATTGAGGATTTGATCAGGGCATTCGGTCTTGATCTTGACCGCATTCAAGAAAATATAGTCAACAAGCATGAAGGCCTTTCTGAAGAGCAGCGCAAGGAAATGACAGAGTGGTATGAGTCGCTTATCGATATGATGCGCAGGGAAGGAATTGTAGAAAAAGGGCATCTTCAGCTGAACAAGAATGTTATTATAGCTCTTGATGATCTTAATGCCAGACTGGTAAAGGATCCTAAATATGCTAAATATGCAGCGGAGTATTACAAAGTGCTTCCTTTGATAGTTGAACTTCGTGCGAGAGCAGGAGAAAACAAAGCAGGAGAAATGGAGACTCTTTTTAATTTCCTTTATGGCATCCTTATGCTTAAAATTCAAGGAAAAGAGATATCCAAGGAGACCCTTGATGCTGCAAACGAAGTATCTCATTTTTTAGGTACGCTTGCACAATATTATAAGAAAGACTTCAACAACGAGCTTGACCTTGAATAATCATCAGCCATGTCGGAAGAACTGAATAAAGAAATAGCAAGGCGACGTACGTTCGCCATTATCTCACACCCGGATGCGGGTAAGACTACTCTTACTGAGAAGCTTCTTCTCTTTGGTGGTGCAATCCACGTAGCGGGAGCCGTAAAGAGCAATAAGATAAAGAAGACCGCTACATCAGACTGGATGGAGATTGAAAAGCAACGTGGTATTTCTGTAGCCACATCGGTGATGGGCTTCAACTACAAGGATTATAAGATTAATATCCTTGATACCCCGGGACACCAGGACTTTGCCGAGGATACCTTCCGCACTCTGACTGCCGTTGACTCCGTAATCATCGTGGTAGACGTAGCAAAAGGTGTGGAGACTCAGACCAGAAGACTTATGGAGGTGTGCCGTATGAGAAAGACACCTGTGATAATCTTTGTCAATAAGCTTGACCGTGAGGGACGCGATCCATTTGATATTCTTGATGAACTGGAGCAGGAACTTAAGATTTCAGTTCGTCCGCTGTCTTGGCCTATTAATATTGGAGAGAAGTTCAAAGGCGTCTATAATATTTATGAGCACGGTCTCGACCTTTTCACACCTTCGAAGCAAACCATCAGCGAACGAGTAGAGATAGAGGATGTAAACTCTCCTGTTGTAGATGAATTGGTAGGAAAGGCTGATGCTGAAAAACTTCGGGAAGACCTTGAATTAATTGAAGGGGTATATCCCGAATTCGATAAGGAAGCTTATTTACGCGGTGAAGTTGCTCCTGTATTCTTTGGATCCGCACTCAACACATTTGGCGTCAAGGAACTCCTTGATTGTTTCTGCGAGATTGCACCTTCCCCTCTCCCTATAGATGCAGAAGAACGCACTGTTGATCCAAAAGAAGAAGGTTTTACAGGGTTCGTATTTAAGATTCATGCAAACATGGATCCCAATCACCGAAGCTGTATTGCATTCGTGAAGATATGCAGTGGCAAGTTTGAGCGAAATGTAAACTACAAGCATGTTCGCCAAAACAAGATGATGAAGTTTGCCGCTCCTACAGCCTTCATGGCGCAAAAGAAAAATATCGTCGACGAAGCATATCCCGGGGATATTGTGGGTATTCCTGACACAGGAAACTTTAAGATTGGTGACACACTGACCTCTGGTGAGCAACTTCACTTCAAGGGGCTCCCCTCTTTCTCGCCTGAGATGTTCAAATATCTTGAGAATGCCGACCCGATGAAAGCAAAGCAGCTTGACAAGGGTATCAATCAGCTTATGGATGAAGGTGTGGCGCAGATGTTCATCAATCAGTTTAACGGTAGAAAGATCATAGGAACTGTCGGACAACTTCAGTTTGAAGTGATTCAATATCGTCTTCTTCATGAATATGGAGCGCAATGTCGTTGGGAGCCTATAAGCCTATACAAAGCCTGCTGGATTGAAAGCGACGATCAAGAGGCATTGGAAGCGTTCAAGAAGCGCAAATATCAGTTTATGGCCAAGGACAAGGACGGACGTGATGTCTTCATGGCCGACAGCAACTACGTCCTCCAGATGGCCCAAAACGACTTCCCAAAAATCCGCTTCCACTTCACCAGCGAATTTTAAATAATTGAAATAAATAACGTGCTCTCAAATTGATGAGCACGTTTAATTTTCTTTTGTAGTTTGATATTATATTTCAGTATTTAAGATTATGACAGACAAGACAAACCGACTACTCTTGATTGTCGACCCTCAGATAGACTTTATAACAGGTTCTCTCTCCGTTCCGGGAGCAGTAGAATCTATGGATGTTTTGGCTGAATATGTTGTGAATTATGCTTCAAAATACAATTTGATATGTGTTACTTGCGACCGTCATCCTCTTAGACACACATCTTTTATTGAATTTGGTGGCCAGTGGCCTGCCCACTGTGTAGAGTCATCTGTTGGGGCAGCTGTCTGGCCACCACTTATGAAAGCTTTAGAAAAGTATTCAGCCCTCGTTCGCTTCTTATATAAAGGTCAGGATATTGATAAAGAGGAGTATTCAATCTTTCAATCCTGCAAAGGAGCAGAAGATTTGGATGAATATATTAAGGAATGTAATATTTCTGACATTGATATCTGTGGCCTTGCCGGAGATGTTTGCGTAGCCAATACTCTACGGGATGCCATAAAGCTATATCCTACCATTCACTTTCATATCCTTGATAAATTCACAGCCTCTCTCGACGGAGGCAACATCTTATCCAATATAGCATCAGCTATCTCTACTCCTTAGTCCTTATCACTCACAAGAGCAATTGAAAAAAATTTGGTAATGTCGGAAATATGGATTATCTTTGCAACTGAATTTTTTAACCGACAGACATGAAGAACCGTAACTACCTATTTTCAAGCCTTGCCGCACTCGCTGCCCTATCTGCAGGAGCGGCAACCAATGATTTTGTCATTAAGACAAACAAACCCGGCGCGCCTATACAACCTACAATGTATGGCATCTTTTTCGAAGACATCAATTTTGGAGCCGATGGTGGTCTCTATGCCGAACTCGTAAAAAACCGCTCTTTCGAATTTCCCCAGACGTTTATGGGCTGGAACACATTCGGAAATGTTCAGGTAAAAGACGATGGACCATTTGAACGCAATCCTCACTATGTTCGTCTTGGCGACCCGGGACATGCACATAAACACACTGGCATCGAAAATGAAGGATTCTTCGGCATCGGTGTTGAAAAAGATAAAGAATATCGTTTCTCAGTCTGGGCTCGCACAGTAGATGGCGAAAAGTCTAAGATCCGCGTTGAAATCACAGATCCTGACACGATGGACGACCATCAGGCTATTGCAAAACAGGACCTTGAGATATCCGGCAAGGAATGGAAAAAATACACAGTGATTCTAAAACCTTCTAAGACTGATCCAAAAGCCCATCTCCGTATCTTCCTCACCACTCCACAGTCTGGCGTTGACCTCGAACATGTATCCCTCTTCCCTGTCGACACTTGGAAAGGACACGAAAACGGAATGCGAAAGGACCTTGCTCAGAAGCTTGCTGATCTCAAACCCGGTGTATTCCGCTTCCCCGGTGGCTGTATCGTAGAAGGTACAGACCTTGACACCCGCTATCAATGGAAGAACACTGTTGGGCCGGTTGAGAACCGTCCGCTCAACGAAAACCGCTGGCACTACACCTTCCCCCACCGTTTCTATCCAGATTATTTCCAAAGCTACGGCCTTGGCTTCTACGATTACTTCCTCCTCAGTGAAGAAATTGGCAGCGAACCGCTTCCAATTCTAAGCGTTGGTCTTGCATGTCAGTTCCAGAATAATGACCCTGCAGCGCATGCGTATGGTGAAGAACTTCAGCAATATATCGATGATGCCCTTGATCTTATTGAGTTTGCCAACGGCTCTACTGATACGAAATGGGGCAAGCTTCGTGCTGAGATGGGACATCCTGAACCGTTCAATCTCAAATATCTTGGAATAGGCAACGAACAGTGGGGTCCGGAATATCCTGAACATCTCAAACCTTTCCTTGATGCCATTCGCAAGCAGCATCCTGAAATCAAGATTGTTGGTTCATCAGGTCCTGACTCTGAGGGCAAACAGTTTGACTATCTATGGCCTGAAATGACTAAACTGAAAGCTGATCTCGTCGATGAGCATTTCTATCGTCCGGAATCTTGGTTCCTTGAGCAAGGTCGTCGCTACGATAACTATGATCGTAAGGGCCCAAAAGTATTTGCCGGAGAATATGCATGCCATGGAAAGGGTAAGAAATGGAATCATTTCAATGCTGCGCTTCTTGAGGCTGCATTCATGACAGGACTCGAACGCAATGCCGACGTAGTGCATATGGCAACTTATGCTCCACTCTTTGCCCACGTGGAAGGTTGGCAGTGGCGTCCTGATATGATTTGGTTTGACAACCTTGAGAGTTTCCCAACATGCAGCTATTACGTTCAGCAACTTTATGGCACCAACAAGGGTGACTATGTGCTTCCGCTCACTATGAAAGGAAAGACTGTAGCGGGCGACCCGGATCAGAACGGTCTATTCGCAAGTGCAGTCGTAGACAAGGAAAACAATACTTATATAGTTAAGGTAGCAAACGTCTCGGATGAACCTCAGGAGCTGAATCTCAATTTCGAGGGAATGAAGAAAGAAACTCTGGCTGGAGGAAAGGTTGTGACACTGCACTCGGATGTAGAGACTGCTGAAAACAGCCTTGAAAATCCTTCTCTAATAACTCCACAGGAGAAGAACATTGATGTTTCAGGAAACACATGGTCGACTACAATTGGACCAAAGACTTTCGCAGTCTACACATTTAATATCGCAAAAAAATAAACGAATCTACATAGTAATAGAATCATAAAAGTAAAGAAAAAATGTTGGAATTCAATGACCAGACCGCACGCGAAGCAATCGAGAGCGGAAAACCTGTAGTAATCGACTTTTGGGCCACATGGTGCGGTCCCTGCATCAAACTTGGTCCTATCGTTGAGGAGCTCGCTGAAAAATATGGCGATCAGGTGACAGTAGGAAAACTTAATATTGACGATAATGACGAGATAGCAAGCGAAAACCGAGTGCGCAATATCCCGACAGTTCTATTCTTCAAAGATGGAGAGATGAAAGAGCGCTCAGTAGGCCTGGTAAAACTTGCAGACCTCGAAGCAAAAATTCAAGCAATTCTCTGAAAAATCGGCATCTAAAAAATTAGGGATGAACTTTTTAGTTCATCCCTTTATCTTTTTTATAGGTCTTTGACCACTTCTTCAGGAACATCTGCTGCCGATGGATCGACATCTGCAAATGGTGCATCTTGATTTAAGCTTTTAGTTGCTTCCTTTACTTCTTCTTTAATATTCTTTTCCATAGTATTTAATGTTTAAGTTTTGATTTTATAACACTAACACTACAAAAATG
>JAIDSL010000214.1 GCA_029061255.1 Muribaculaceae bacterium | reverse complement strand
GCCGTGTTATTGTCATCAGATTTAAGGTTCAATATAATCAAAATCTCGTATTTTTTTATTAATTTTGCAATTACTATGGGTCGAAAAGCTTTTACTCTGGATAAACAGATAGCACAACTTCGTGAAAGAGGGATAGTTATCACGAATATTGAAAAGGCTAAGGAAGTTCTTTTTGATATCGGATATTTTCGTATGGGATTCTATTGGTTTCCATTTGAAAAAACATATCCTAACAAACATCATAGAACCCATGAATTTAATAAAGGTACGAGTTTTGATGATGCTGTAAAACTGTATTATTTCGATTTTACTTTACGTAACTTATTATTAAAACCCCTGAGCAGAATTGAAATCGCTTTCAGAACAAAAGTTACTTACCTTGTTTCCAATGCTTATGTAAACAGTCCCGCATGGTTTGTTGATCCTACTGTGGTAAATAGGAATCAGTCTAATTCTTTTGAGAAAAAAGTCTATCGTCAAATCGTCGAGAAGATACCTGTGATAGCATTGCATCACAGACATCATATAAATGATAAATTTGCTCCTGCATGGAAGACATTGGAGTTTATGACTCTCGGTGAGATGGTGCATCTATTCAAATCAATTAAGGACGATGGAATCAGACTACAGATTGCGAACTGTTTCGGAATAAGAAAGCTTGTTACTTTTGAAAATTATCTTGATCTAATAAAGGATTTACGCAATACTTGTGCACACGGAAACGTACTCTACGATTTTACTCCGGAAAAGTCTATTCGTAAAGGTCCGGCTATGTTTAAAGGAATAGGAGAGAACCAAAACCTTAACGGAGCATTGAGAGTTGTTCTTTATATGATGAATCAGATTTCTGAGCACCGTCATAAAGAGCAGTTGGCTGATATAGATGAACTGATTGACCAATACTGCATTTTCCCTAAAGTTCAAAATATTCTAATGAACATTAGTGGACTAAGACAGCTGCACCGAGAATAAGCATTTAAACTTTCTGAAGAAATATTTTGTTTATTCAGAAAAAAGTATTACCTTTGTAACATCAAAAGTGCCGGTATTGACTTTAGGCGCAATACCAACACTATAAAAGGGAAAAAAGAGGTCGTGCATTTTGCTGTACGACCTCGCTTTTTTATCGCTATCCTTTATCCGGAATTGACACATCGTAATTCATACGGAGGTTGCTTAATAATTTGTGCCAAAATCAACACCATATCATAAAGCGCCTGTCCGAGGCTACTGAGATTTTGGTGAGTATTCCCCGGACTGAAGACCAATGTCGGTAAAATAGTGCTACCCCTACGGGGTAGATGGGGATGGCTATGCTTATTTGAACCGCATTGCACGGTTCGTGTGTCCGCCTTGCGATTAAATTGGTAATCAATAATATAAAAGGACGCACGAGCCGTGCGTCCCTACAAAAGGGGAAGAATATTATAGTTGAGTAAGAATAGAGGGGTCCTTGATCTTATGGTCTTCTGCGAAAAGAAGAATCTTGGAGATGATTTCTGCTGTCTTGGGATCTTCGTCAAGGAATGGCAAGAATATACGTCCCCTACCTTGAGAATGAACCGGCAATACTGCAATCTGGGCTCCGCCCTCCTTATGAATGACACCGCTTCCAAGATGGATATTATAGTTGCCAAGTTTGCCCTTAACCTTGGCAAAATTTCCAACAACCTCAAAATTTGAAATCCCAAACATTGGCATAGCATGACTTACTATAGCCCGACGCATCTCAATAGTAGAATGGCTCGTCTCCGGATCCACTCCTCCGGCATGAGCGACACTCACTGCCAGATCCACATCGCGCATAATCTCTGAGAAAACAATCGGCGGGACATCTTCTATCTTCTTGTCCTTAAGTGTGCGTCGGTCGTAGAATGCAACGTATTCAAGAGTCGGAGCCTCAATGTCGGCCGGAGAGAACCAGTCGGCAAGTGCATACATCACGGCGATAACATCTCCATTGAACCAAACCTTCTGCAGTCCATTCTCATAGTCAACTGTCCATTGGCGCTTTTTCAGGACACCAACTGCGCGTCCGGGCATAATCTGATTGCCCGAATAGCGCATTGACTTTGACTTCTCCCGCTCTTCGACGGTAGGAACATAAAGCTCACGGAATACCTGCTTGAATGGTTGACGCCATTGACGCTTGAATATGAATGATTGGTATTCATTCCAAACTCCGGCATTCAAAAGATCTAAAGGATGGGCTATGCGTATATTATCATCAGGCAGGATTTCAGTTATCAATCCGTCGGGTGCAATAAGAGACTTACCATCCTCGCCGGGAAATCCAAGTTCACCGGTGTCTTTTACAATCACAAGGCGGGAAAACAAACTCCAAATGATTGGATTATCCTTAAGCCTGAAGACCTCCTCTCCTGTAAAAACAGAACTATCAACCATAGATGTTTCCAGAAGAGCACGTCCGCGAACATGCTGATCCTTCAATTGCTTATAGACCTCGCGCAGACGCTCTACATACTTATCTTTCTTCAATCTTGATGGAATGCTTTGAAGACGCTCGCCCTTGCTCTCCGCCACAAGTGTCGGAATGCCATCGCATAGTTCGATATACACGGAGACTCCATCAATATCCTTAGGTATAAAAAATTCAGTCACCTCATTGATAAGATCTGCTTCCATACTCCAAGTGAGTCTTGTGGAATCACCGAAACCGGCAGTGCGGGCGAGATTATCAAGAGACAACTTAACGGCCCTACACTCGCTCGCCTGACGCATAGAACCGAACTGCTTGCTTTCTTTCAAAAACTTATTGAGTACGTCATAACGCTGGCGCAAATCCTTTGTACGATTCCTACCCAAAGGAATAAGACCGTAAGCCACCACAAAATCCTTGTTTCTTTTTTCCTCAATTTCTTTCTGCACTTCTTTTGCTTTCAAGACACCTAATGCTGCATCCGACAGTTTACGGGCACGAGTATGACGATTGCCCTCGGATATATATTTTGCCGCATCATAAACTACTTCGAAACGTTTTTTTCCAAGTTGCTTATACACCTCATGAAACCATACAGGATCAAACGCTCCATCAGCAAAATCCTCGGGAGCGACAGAAGTGTATCTGGATATATGTGATTTTGAGATGTCATCAAGATGTTCACCAGTATGAGCCATAAAATAGTAAGCGGCGCTTTCAAGACCCCTCCAACCTATCGCAATCTCCACCAATCCAAGCCAACGAGGAGAAAACATCGCAGCCTCCACAAGACGCTCATCAGAGATCTCTGCCTCCACTGCCAATTTCTTAAGTTCGGAAGCTGTGTCGCCTGATGCGGGACAACTTACATGAAGAAGCCAGGAGAATATCTCACGCTTACTTTCTCCAAAATTCCAGAAATTGCTTGTGGGTTTTTCTTTTCCCATTCCAACAATTAGCCTGATAAAATAATCAATACCAACCACTACCATGATTCTATGGGCAAGCTTAGAGACTACAGTAGGGGTATCGCCTCTCAGGAGTTCTATCTCCAATATACGGTCAATGGCTTTATTTACGAGATCACATTCTTCGGAATTGAGCTTACTTCTATCATATTGCCATCGCGCACGAACCGGTGCCTCTGGAAGCAATCTTGTCATTGCATCTACCATGTAGGCAGAATCCTCACGACCAAGCATCTCATGCCAGAATTCATTATCTGTAATCAAACCGATATCCCACAGTCTTAAATATTCCGCAGGGGAGACAGGATTAAAACAAGCCCTATATCCAAGCAGACGATATAATGCATATCTTGCCCGGAAAGAACATGTAAATAGTTCATCGTCGGAAGTCATAGCACTTTCCTCAAGAAGACGCATCATACGGCTGAAAGGCCATACATTGAATATTGCATGCTCCTTGTCTTTTTCATAATAATATGAAGAATAGGAAGCAGTGTATCTATGAACCATATCTTCCGGACTAACTGTGGAGGCAATCTCTGAGAAAACGTCGGCACATAATTTCCATGTCTCGGGAGCATCTGAATATTCATATATCAGACATTTACAAACTTCATATGCCTGCTCATAATATGGAAGCCCACAGATATCCTTCATAGGCGTACCTTTATGAAAGACTTTACCAAGAAGACGACTGAAAAGCGGGAAAAAGGGAGAATCATACCCCTCGTATTTCCCAATGGCAAGATCAAGCTTGAGCAAATCTGACGGAGAGTTAATCTCACGCTCATAAAACTCCTTCCACATATCAGGCATGGCAAGAGCATCGAGCGAATGGCGATATCTGTTGACTTTAGGTGTATTGCCAAGCCTGACAGTCTCTCCATAACTATCCGTAAATTCAAAATCAGCATTATCCTCAATGATCTTCATTATCTTGAGCATAATATCTTCAGCCCGTCTCTTTTCAGAGAAAGACAAAGCCTTTTCAATGACAAAATTTTCAGGCCTTCTTGGTTTAAGATGCAAATCATCGGCCGGGTTGTAAAGGCCAAAACCATTTGACAGGTTATATGCACTGACCGAATTCTTTGTGGCTTCTATTATATTCCCAATAAGCACTTTTTCTTTTGCAGTGGGACGCTTTATTTCTTTCACTGCAGGAATCAGAGCCTCAACGCATGCGGTTTTCTCTCCCTTATCCATCCAATTTTTAATCATGTCAAGTGCTGCGAGCCTTCGGTCGGCACATTTATCATCAAGCAGCCTCAATGCGCAAGCATATGCGTCTTTATCGGGAAGAGAAGAAAGGATGGATATTATGGAGACTCGCATATTTGATGCCTTAAGTCTCAGAAGATCCTCCATAGCAGCATAATGCGTCTCTTTCAACCTACCCATAAGATGAAGTCGCTCAACTGCCTTACAAGCCGATTCGCGAGACTGTTCTCCACGGTCGCCCATACTGCTGACGGCAAAGTTTATTATCTTCTCGGAATTAGGATGCTGAAGAAGATACTTTATTGCTCCAGCACGGTCGTATGGCTCCATATAGCCGACGAAATCAATCACGATGTCGATATATTCTTGAGAGCCAAGTAAGAGCGCTATTTTAACAAGTCTATCTGCAATCTCGCCTCTTGAAAGGGTCACGGCAAGCCAAGGGAAAACGTAGCGTTCAAAAGTCTCTTTACCCTTCATTGAAGACAATAGGATACACAGAATATTGAAATCCGCTTCTGCTTCTTCTTTCGAATTGAAATATCGTTCGAGAGGTGGCATAGGATTGGGATCACCATACCAACCGATATGCAACTCGTAGGAATTAAGATAAAGTGGAATCGCACCAGCCATTATGTCATGATCCATATTCCTGTAGCGGATGGCATCGCTTACAAGACTGCTGCAAAGAGTTGGATCCTGGATGATAGAAAGCACGAGCATTGCGGCATCAACCTTATATGAAGGAGCCTGCTCAATCAATCTTGAAATAGGATTCTGCAAATCATCAACATTGAAAAAGGCGATAGACCAAAGTCCGAGATAAACAAGTATAGCGTCTTCACTTTCTATTCCTTCTATCGCTACTTCACGATTCTCCAGAAATAGAGCTACATAGTCAAAGAACTTATCTGTGATTCTATCCGGAGCCTCTGTATCTCCAAGTCCGGTAGCAACCGCCATACCCCTCTTTACAGAGGCAAAGCGCTGTAGATTATTTTCGCGAATCACATTAAGCAAATAGATGAAGCTTTCCGGAGCGCCTTCATCCATAGTCTCTACAATGGCCTGCCTCAAACCCTCCTGAAGGCGGGCTGCAAGAAGAAGTTTTCCTTCGATCTCAAGCAACTGTCTGTCACCACTCTTTGCAATTGCCCGGAACATATCATGAGAAAGTCGGTTGGCATTATTTTCTGATAGTATGGCATCAGTAATATAACTGATACAAACGTTATCACCTGACGCTATCATAGAAGCAAGCCAGTTTGAAATATTTGGGAAAGAATATTTCAATTCTCCTACCTCTTCCGGAGTACGACCTTGCCTTAATATCTCAACTACAGAGAATCCAGTAGC
Source organism: Muribaculaceae bacterium (assembly GCA_029061255.1). Taxonomy (GTDB): domain Bacteria; phylum Bacteroidota; class Bacteroidia; order Bacteroidales; family Muribaculaceae; genus Lepagella. The sequence goes on along the minus strand of JAIDSL010000214.1, from coordinate 2,169 downwards.
CCTCAGAATCATAAACTCTTTTAGAGCTGTAGCAATATTTTGAACATGAAGACCCACCCTTTGCGAACGCACAGAGCGGCGACTATATCCAACGGTATATGGGCACTTGACTTCCAAATTCATAAAAATACTCCATAGCTTAGACCAATGCTCTCCTAACAGGAACAAAGGCAATGCTTCCAATTCGCCTTGAAAAAGCCTTGCAACATCATCAATATTATGATGCCATGCATAAGCAATGAGTTGCGTTTCAAAATTATCTTTTTCGTTTACTTCCGGATCAACATATGAAAAAAATTTCTTGATAAGATTTTTTATCTCATCTGTCAATTTGGGAGTTCGTTTGAATATACTTCGTGGCTTATCTAAATTATGCTCCAAAGAATCCAAATAGTCCTTACACAGGTCATTTAAAGTATTATTCCAAGATATCTTCATTTTAATTTACCAGAGTCTGCCGGCGAGCATTGTAAGCCTTACAACAGTGAGAGTATCTCCATCTTTTACATTTATTTCTTCTTTTAATTCTCCCAGAGGTTTTCCATTAAGGAACATCCTGAAGATTCCATCTTCATAGCTTTGCAATGCGTTGACCACTGCTTTATCAGGAACTTCGGTTTTGCCATTATAAACGATGCCAAATGCCACCCGACCGGTCTCAACCAAATCAGCTATACGATCACTTCCAATCACACGATGGATGCTGTCGGAATCCATATTATCTCTATCCGGAGCCCTAAGAGCCCTCCGATTGAAAGCATCTACGCAAGCTCTCACGGTTGCTGCAATAAGGGCACCAACAGTAGATGGCATACCTTCAATCTCGATTTCAACCGGTTCGATCGACTGACGTGTACGACCGGGCTTTTTTTGCTCAAACATCAGTTTCATAAGTAGCTCGTTTAATGAAACTGTAAAAATACTATATATGCGCCACAAAAACAAATAATGTTGTATGTTTTACAACATAGAAGTTGTTTAATGCCACTTTATTCAATATTGGAATTTTTTTTATAAATTTGTAATAAAAAAAGAATGTAATGGGTATTCAAGAGAGATACGGACAATTACCGGTTGCGGAAATAGCTGACGAAGTGAACGCCACGTTGGCTCGACATCCGCGTCTTGTGGTGACAGCTCCTCCGGGTGCCGGCAAATCAACGCTTTTACCCCTTACCTTGTTGGAAAGCATTACCGAAGGAAAAATACTGATGCTGGAGCCAAGAAGGATTGCAGCGCGTCAGGTGGCAGAACGAATGGCGACGATGCTGGATGAAAAGGTTGGCAATACGATCGGTTATCGGGTACGCTTTGATTCAAAAGTATCAACTGACACACGAATAGAAGTAATCACAGAGGGTATTTTGGAACGTATGCTGGTGGAAGATCCCACATTGGATGGAGTGGAAGCCGTCATATTCGATGAGTTTCATGAAAGAAGCCTCAGTTCGGATCTTACATTGGCTCTCACACGTGAGATACAAAACGTAATAAGACCGGATCTCCAGATACTTGTGATGTCTGCCACCATTGATGCTGAATCACTGGCCCAACAGATAGATGCCAGGCATCTACATAGTCAGGGGAAATGTTTTGACGTAAAAATCATCTATGGTGAGGATTTTGATTTCAATGATTGTGCACAAGCTGTGGCAAGTAAGGTTAGAAAAGCTATCCGTGAACATGATGGCAATATCTTAGCATTTCTTCCGGGACAAGCGGAAATATTGAAATGTCAAGAACTGCTTACGAAAACAGAAGACGATGTAGAAATATATACACTATACGGAATGTTGCCTCCGGAACAACAGCAACGTGTGATGATGCCGTCAGGCGGTAGACGACGGATAGTGCTCACCTCCCCAATCGCTGAGACATCATTGACAATTGATGGAATCTCCGTGGTCGTTGACTCAGGTCTTTACCGGACTCCAGTTTTTGAACCGTCCACAGGGCTATCCCGTTTGACCACAACAAGGATATCGATGGACATGGCAACCCAAAGATCCGGCCGCGCCGGACGATTGATGCCAGGCACATGCTACCGACTATGGACAAAAGCCACCGAGTCAAGGATGAAAGAAAGCCGACAACCGGAAATAGAATGTTCTGACCTTTCCTCTATGGTTCTGACCATGTCTCTTATACAAATCTCCGAGCCCACGAGAA
>JAIDSL010000213.1 GCA_029061255.1 Muribaculaceae bacterium | reverse complement strand
GGCATACGGTATGCCGAAAACGGGGATTGTCTATGACGAGGTGCAGCAGTCGGCTATCAACAAGGCTATGGAGTCGAAGATTATGGTGCTTACCGGAGGACCCGGAACCGGAAAGACCACAACCACGCAAGGAATCATTGAGGCGTTCAAGTCGAGAGGCAAGCGGATTCTCCTTGCCGCGCCTACCGGAAGGGCCGCCAAGCGTATGACGGAGGCAACCGGGATGGAAGCCAAAACCATTCACCGCCTCCTGGAGTATAACCCGATGGACGGATACAAGATCAATGACGAGAATCCTTTGGAGGGTGACGTACTGATAGTCGATGAGTGCTCTATGATCGACATAATGCTATTCTACAACCTGATGAAGGCGATTCCGACTAATATGCGTCTCATTCTCGTTGGCGACATTGACCAGTTACCGAGTGTCGGAGCCGGAAACGTGCTCCGCGACATCATCGACTCCCGTCAGATTCCTGTCGTGAGATTGACACGTATATTTCGTCAGGCACAGTCGAGTCGTATCGTAATGAACGCACATGCCATCAACGCCGGGCAGTTTCCGAATATTAGTAACGGCAAGCAGACGGACTTTTTCTTCATAAGGGCAGATGATGCAGACACGATACCCGGTCTTATCGTGAGCCTTGTGCGCGATAGACTGTCAAGGGCTTACGGTTACAAACCGAAGGAGATACAGGTATTGACACCTATGCAGCGAGGCACTACCGGTGCCGGTAATCTCAACACAGAGCTACAGAACGCCCTCAATCCATCAGGTGCTTCACTTTCTCGGGGTGGCTATACCTTCCGCCAAGGCGATAAGGTGATGCAGATCCGCAACAACTACGACAAGAACGTCTTCAACGGAGACATCGGATATATCAGCGCCGTAAATACAACGGAACGTACCCTTTCCGTTATATATGATGGGAGAGTGGTGGAATATGACGTGTCTGAACTTGATGAGATTACGCTCGCCTACGCCATCACCATTCACAAGAGCCAAGGCTCGGAGTTTCCGGTAGTAGTCATGCCGATCACGATGAAGCATTACGTCATGCTCCAGCGCAACCTGATATACACCGGAATCACCCGGGCCAAGAAAATCTGCGTACTCGTCGGCACAACAAAAGCCCTCGCATACGCCATCCACAACCAAACCGTCTCCAAGCGCAATACAAAGCTTAAAGAGCGGCTAAACATAAACGAACCATGAACAAAGAAATCAGAATAGACGTAACAAAACAGACTCCTGAAGAATTGGCTCTTGCCAATGAACATGCTCAGTTAATCTTCAAATTCAACCAAACGATGCCGGGAACGACTGAGTATGACGAGCTTATGCGTAAGATTTTTCCTTCGATGGGAGATAACAGCATTGTCAATCCTCCATTGACAGCTATCCGCCCACATATGGTCAATATCAGCAAAAACGTGGTGGTAATGCCCGGATGCCTGATGATGTCGGCAGGAGGCATCACTATAGAGGACGGAGCGATGATAGCAGCTAATGTTCAGCTAATTTCGAACAACCATGACCTATACGAGCGTCAGGTAATCACCTGTAAGCCAGTCCATATCGGGAAGAATGCATGGATCGGAGCCGGAGCTACAATCCTTCCCGGAGTGACAGTAGGCGACAATGCAGTGGTCGGAGCTGCCAGTGTCGTGACGAAGGATGTAGAGGCAAATACCATCGTTGCCGGCAATCCGGCAAAACTGATAAAAGTCATTCCACCGAAATTGGAAGACATTTCTCAAAATATAGATGATGAAGTGATTCAGCTTGGTCTCGATAGCTGCGGCGATTAAGTCCCTATTTTAATGAGATGGTGCCTAATAATCAAGAAGACCTATGTTACGTCAAATTTTTCGGTAAGTGGGACAAATGTCACATTAGATGTCAGATATTTTTTATAATTTTACTTGATAACTCAACTTTCGCTACGTGAAAACCTCCCGCAAAGAGGCAGAGGGCTCGCTGAGGTTCAGTCTTATGTCTTGAATCTTAAGTCTTAAGACTTTTATAATAGGAAGCAAAGTAGTAGAGATGCTTTCTCTTCGCTTGCGGGCTGATAGTGGAAACCTATGACTGACAATGATGAAAGACTATTATTGCAAAACTATGATTTTTTCAGGGGAGAACGAAGATATCAAAAAAATTTAGTAACTTTGCAATATGAAACGGCACTTCAACACTCATCTTGAGGGACTTGACATTGGGTTTTGGCACGACTTTATAGAAAGTCGTGGCAGACTCGTGACGTTGAAAAAAGGTGAGTATCTTTGCCGAAATGGGAATCCTACTAATGTCATAGGCTATGTGAAGTCAGGATATTTCAAGTATACAGTTGATGGTACCAATAAGATAGGTGGTTTTGCATTTCCGGATGCATTGGTTGGTGATTACCCTTCGTGTATGAACAATGCTCCCGCTATGTTCGATATTGTGGCGGGTGATGATTCCAAGGTTTGGATTATGGATGCCACCTTGCTACCGAAACTGTTTGAGGAAGATTCTGAAATCGGTCGTCATTCACGGCTCTTTATGGAATCTGCTTATATTTCATTGGCAAAACGATATTACGCATTATACGCAAAGACTCCGTCTGAGCGTTACGTTGACCTTATCAACGAGCATCCTCAAATTTTGCAGGACGTTGCTCAAAAAGAGATTGCCGCATATCTTCAGATCACTCCTAACAGCCTCAGCCGCATAAAAAAGAAGCTTTTAGGCAAGTAAATTCAACGAAAAATATATTCCTAAGAATATAAAACGCGATCTGTGGGACGATTTTTTTGATTCTTCCAAAATAAATTCATTGCTTTTTCTTAAATTTGTAAATTGGATTCGATTCTTTCTGTGAAAGCCTTCAGTAGCGGCTGTCCGACAGACTGGCATCCACCAGTGAAGAATCCTGATTGTAGAAAAAGAAAACGTGATGGAAAGGAAACCAGGACATCTAGATGAATATTTCATAGTAAAATGATATTTTCATCCTTAGTTATTTTTTGATTATCATAAAGAGAGCAGAATAATGCGATTGATTTGGAATCCTATTGATGAATTTATAAAGTGCGTACCCAACAGTGATGCCGTGACCCCCGATAGTAGAAATATTGAGTTTTCCAAATACGTTGCTGAATATATCAAAAAAAATTTTTAAATTTGCATATTAAAATAGCATAATGGAAAAATCAGCAACTACAGTTGAAGAACAGCTGTCTATACTTGAATCAAGGGGCCTGCGCATAGAAAATATAGAAAAGGCCAAGGAGATATTACATGACATCGGTTATTATCGACTTGGCTTCTATCTATTTCCATTTGAAAAGACATATCCTGAGCTTAAAAACCGTACACATGAATATAAGGAGGGAGCCGCTTTCGAAGATGCAGTGAGTCTTTATTACTTTGATTTCGATCTTCGACTCATACTTATGAGATATCTTAACCGCATAGAAATCTCATTCCGTACAGAGTTGATATATTACCTGTCCAATAAATATAAGGATAATGTTATATGGTTTGCAGACAAATCAGTAATGAACAGACACTATCTTTACGATTTCGAGAAAAAAGTTTATACTAACGACTTTCGAAAGATTCCTGTAATTCATCGCCATCACAGGAATTACCCCAACGATAGATTTGCTCCTGCATGGAAAACACTGGAATTTATGACTTTTGGTGCAATACTTAAACTGTATGAGCAATTAAAGGGAAAAGAAGATAAGATGTACATAGCACATAAATTCGGGATAAGACAAGTGGTGACATTCGAGTGCTATATGCACACTATTCGACAAGTAAGAAATTCTTGCGCACATGGCCTATTATTATATGATTTAAGATTACCTCAAGCAATACGCCGAGGGCCTGCTGACTATGATCCAGCGGATAGGAACAATATTATTGGATCGATACGTGTCATAAAGTATGTAATGGAGCAGATTTCAGCCAATCGAGCGAAAGACATGAGTAGAGAAATTATATCGATCTATAATAGGCTATGTGAACATTCGCCCAAATTGAAGGTTTTAATTCCGGATTTTTCTAAAATTTAAGATTTTTAACATATAATATGATTATTAAATTTGTATTATAGGAGAGAAAAGACTAAATTTGCAATTGAATAGTGCTTTTGGAGACTTTTGTCGCTCTATTTAGCACTCTAAAACAAGATAAAGTCGATGCTGTCACATTGTCGGGCAGCATCGCTTTTTGTATATTCTTACATCCATTGGTTAACCCATCATAATAAACATAATGTATGGCTAAGTTCTTTCTGACATAGAATACTACCAACTCCCACCCATTAAGAATGGGTATTTTATAAAAAATATATTCCTAAGAATATAAAACGCCATCTGCGAGATGAATTTTTTGATTCTTCCAAAATAAATTCATTGCTTTTTCTTAAATTTGTAAATTGGATTCGATTCTTTCTGTGAAAGCCTTCAGTAGCGGCTGTCCGACAGACTGGCATCCACCAGTGAAGAATCCTGATTGTAGAAAAAGAAAACGTGATGGAAAAGAAACCAGGACATATAGATGAATATTTCAGTGTAAATTCTTATGCTGCTCGTATGCCTGGCTATCTATGTAGGGATGCTGATGATAATAAGTTCTCATTATGACAGGAGCAGGGGTACATCTAAGATAATAGCAGTGTTCTCTTGCCAGGTTTTGTTTGCTGTGTCATTCAAAATTAAGAAAACGGAAGATTAGATTCGTTCGAAAATTGCAAGCTTGAGAGGCGTAATCTTTCTATTAAATGAATAATGTAATATCAGCACTCAAAGATTTAGACTTTTTTATTTCGTAAATTATCGCTAACTTTGTAATCGGATAAACAAAAACCATCCAAACAGTTAATATGTAACGTAAAAGAAAAAATAAAATGAAGAAATTATTTGGAATAGCGCTTTTGGCATTTGCGCTTGCCTCATGCGGAGGCAAGGGTTCACAGGCTGACGATTCTCTGAAAGATAAATCCGTAGCAGAGGCAGAGCAGTCTGCCGATCTCAATATCATAGGACAATGGTATATCGAGAATATCGTATTCAGCGATACCGACTATGTGCGTCCTTCAGAGCAGGTGCCAGATAGCCGTCAGTATATCCTTTTCGAGGACAGCACCTACTCGGTCATGACCAACTGCAATCATGGATCGGGAGGATACGTCCTGAGGGGCGACAGCATCTCTTTCGGCGACGGCGCATGGACAGAGATGGCCTGCGACAATATGGCGACGGAGGATGCCATCAAGAGAATTCTGCCGGCTCTAAGTATCATAGAGATGGAGAACGATTCAATCATCCGGATAAACTCGGATGCTTCCTCCAAATATCTTATTCTCAGGAAAGCTACGGAAACCAAGTGATTTAAATCTGAGAGATGACGGAAAAAGCTAAGGAAATAGAGGAGGCAATGATCCAGATGGCCGACGAGAAGCAGGCTGCCCATCTGATGCGGTTTTTCAAGTGTGGACCGGGAGAGTATGGATATGGCGATCGTTTCTTAGGAATACGGGTACCGCATACCCGATCACTGGTCAAGGAATGCCGGAACCTTGTTGGAATAGAAGATGCGGTCGGGCTTGTAAAGTCTGAATGGCATGAAGTGCGTCTTGCAGGATTCTTGTTTCTGATAGAGCTTTTCAAGAAAGCTGTGAAAGCCAAGGACATACAGACTAAGGAGAAGATTGTAAACATCTATATAGATCTCATCCCTTACGGCAACAACTGGGATCTTGTGGATCTTGTCGCTCCAAAGATTCTCGGCGACTATCTTGTAATTCATCCTGAGAAAAGAAAAATACTTGATGATTTTTCAGCAATGTCTGACAGCCTTTGGCATCAGCGTGTGGCCATAGTCGCGACATGGACATTGATCTGCCATGGAATCTACGATGATGTCATAAGAATCTCAAAAGGATATCTCAATCATTCCCATGATCTGATCCATAAAGCTTCCGGCTGGATGCTCCGGGAGATGGGGAAGAGGGGAGGAGAGAAGGAGTTGAGGGATTTCCTTGACAAGTATGCAACATCAATGCCCCGCACGATGCTTCGGTACTCAATCGAGCGATTCCCGGAGCAGGAACGACAGTATTATCTTAAACTTAGAAAAGATGATTAGGATCGGTAGATTTGAATTCGGCTTCGCTCCGCTTTCAATGGTGATAGTATTTATAATGTTGAGTGCTTTTGCGATTTTGTCAGCCGTGAGTCAGGCGAGACCTGAATGGCCTATGCCTATTTCAGGACTGATAATAATAAACGAGAGTGTGGCGTTGCTCGCCACACTCGTATATGGTATTCTTTTACATGTCATTATGACCTTAAGGTCATGGATTAAATCGCGGAAAAACTGAGTCAACCGAATGTCTCCTCCAGTTTGGAATTTACCGGCCCGAAGACACATCGTTCGTATTTAGTGGAGAAAATCTCGAAGCATTTGTTGCAATGTATGCACCTTGACTTCAACGCATCTCCATTCCTAAGCTTCACTATGAAATCCGGCTGAGTCAGAAGAGTTCTCGACAGGGAGACAAAATCAGTTGTCTCAAGAACACGATCGATAGCTTCCTCAGTGTAGATTCCACCTACGAGGGACAGGGGCAGGCCAGGGAATCTTTCACGAAGATATTTTACAGCATCGAGATAATAGCATTCCGCAGTACGTGTCTGCCGAGTGAAGTCAGAACCGCTTATCTCGACAAGATTCACTCCGCTCCCAACGAGTGTGTCTACATAATATGACAGCAGATCGAAGTCATCGATCGCGTCAGACGTATTGTGTGCATTCATCTTGACGTAAATAAGGAAATCAGGACCACATTCCTTGCGGATTCCCTCTATGATCTCCTTGGGAAGCCGGATGAGGTTTTCATCAGAGCCGCCATATCTGTCAGTACGATGATTGAGATCACGGTTGACAACAGCCTGCAACAGATACCAGTGTGCTATGTGGACCTGCACTCCATCGAATCCCGCCTTTCGGGCCCTTGCCGCTGCAGCGATAAACCAATCCCGTATACGCTCCATCTCTGCGGTAGAGAGTTCATTGAAATCAAACGGAGTAAGTCCTTTCGGCCCGGCCATGGAAATCTGGGCTATGGCGATGGATCCGTACTCATGTAATTTTTCGGCGACCTTCCGGATTCCGGGAATAAACTCATCGCTTCCGATTGAAGGCTGAGCAATGTCGGCACGATATTCCAGGCCGGGAGCGACGCTAAAGTGTCCGGTGATTACTGTTCCTACGTCGCCTCGACCAAGTGCATCATACATCTCTATCTCCGCATCGCTGATAGTACCATCGGTATTGTCGAGATGGCTGTTGGTCGCACTTCTGATGAAGCGGTTCTTGGCTGTCATGCCGTTGACTGTGAAGGGCGCGAATTTATCTTTTGTATTCATAGTTGAGTTTACTGTAAAAGGAGTTGACGTTCCTGAGCGACGGTGATTGGAGAGGAGTGACCGGACAGAAGCACTGTTTCTGGGGGAAGTGTGAGGATTTTGTTTATTATGGATTCTTCCAGCTCCCTACGGTTGCCGCCGGGGAAATGAGTCAGGCCTGGACCATGCTGATAGAGAGTATCGCCTACAAACGCCACGTTCTCATCCGGTGAGTAATATGTCACGGATCCCGGTGTGTGTCCGGGTGTATGTATGACTTTCAGATAAAATCCGGAATTGGCCTTGAGCCGGATTATCTCTCCGTCGTAAAGCTCCTCATAGTGTGCTACGGTAACCGGTCGCCCGGAGTTTCCGCTCAGATTCAGATACGGATCTGACAGATACCTTGCGTCTTCGGGATAGATGTAAATGGGTGCCACAAGTTTTTCCCTTAATAACTCAGCGGCCCCCATATGGTCGAAGTGGCCGTGCGTGAGGAGAATCTTCTCTATTGTCCATCCATTCTGTCTTATAACGTCGTATATTAGTCCTGCCTGTGCGCCCGGATCAATGAGAAATCCAGTTTTAGTATGAGCGTCGATATAGAAATATGTATTCTCGGCAAATACGCCTTGCACTTGAAGTTCGCGTACCATGATTTAGTTTAAGGTTTAATTGGTTTAATTGGTTTAAAAGATTAATAGGAGTCAGGCTGAGTATGAATAAGGGTTTAGTAATGAATTATTTAATTCATTCTAAACCCTAAAACATCTAACCCATTATACGAGCTGACATCCGTCGGGGCCGCACACGTGGGGACGCTCCCCCTTTTCTTCAGCTGCCTTCTCCGCATCCATGATGCGACGCTGCGCGCGCTCAAGAGCGGATTTCATTCCTTCAATCGACATTGCTCCCGGCACGGCGAATTCACCGTTGAAGACCATATACGGCACTCCGTGTACACCGCGCATCTGAGCCTCGCGTTCGTCAAAGCGTACGTCGTCGGCATATCTGTCGCTGTCGAGCACTTCCTTTACTTCCTTCTCGTCCATTCCTGCTTCTTTTGCCACAGCTTCAAGCACCTTATGGTCGGCAAGGACAAGGTTCTTGGTGAAGTATGCATCGAAAAGGAGCTTGTTGAGTTTCTGCACAGTCGCATAGTCATACTTGTTTTCAGCAAGTTTCATGAGACGATGGGCATCGAAAGTGTTGCTGTAGAGAGTGCTGGCATACTTGAAGTCTATGCCGAGCTCGCGGCCAAGCGATGAAATCTGTTCGATCTGCTGCATAGCCTGAGGCACGGTGAGACGGTACTTCATTGCGAACCTTTCGGATGTAGGACCGGTCACTTCCTTAGGCGCGGTAGGATCAAGTTCGAAAGCACGGTAATCGATCTTTACGCTGTCTGTCATGCCGAGTTCTTCGATGGCTTTTTCAAGGCGAGTCTCGCCGATGTAGCAGTAGGGGCAAGCGAAGTCGCTCCAGATTGTGATGTTCATCATAGTTTTATTCCTTTCTTTTGTTTGCTTATCTTGTTATACTTATTTTAGTTTTCAAAACCCTTAATTTGATAGGTTATATATACACGTTATAAACTCTATCAGTTTATTATTGCCTTCAGTACTCTTACGAAAGCCTCGATGTCTTTTGGGTTTGCGATATTTAGAAGGGCCTGGTGGCGCTCGTCTGCTATAAGCATTACCTTTGGTCGGATTTCGCTCGCCTTGTCGGTCAACCAAACCCGGATGCACTTATAGCTGACCGGTTCGGTTCTTACAAGATCCTTTTTCGCAAGGGCTGATACTGACCTGCAGATGGATGATTTGTCTTTTCCTACCATATCGACTATCTCACACTGCTGCAGCCCATCTCGTGAATAGAGGGCCCGAAGAATCATGTATTCAGCCGCTGTTATTTCAAGACCTTCCCGTTTCAAGGCCGCTTCGAGTTGGACAGTCAGACGTTGAAACGCTGATCCCATAAGGCAACCCACATAGGGCATATCGTATGTCTTTTCGTTTTCCATAGTACTGAATTTCTAATTACACTACTATAACGCATGAATAAGCAAAATGGTTGAGTGCTCAACCAAAAGAATAAAAAGAACCCGCTTCCCGGAGATTATCCGGAAAGCGGTCTTTTATAGTTCCATCACAAAGTAAATGTACATTTATGTCAAATAGAAAAAGTAAGGTGCAGGATACGTCAGGACGCGCACGGAGTGCGCTGACTACACTATTTGACACCTGAAAAGTAAGGTGCAGAATACGCCGGGACGCGCACGGAGTGCGCTGACTACACTATGTGACACCTGAAAAGTAAGGTGCAGGATACGCCGGGACGCGCACGGAGTGCGCTTACTACACTATTACACTTGACAAAGATGGGACATCTACAATTGAAATTAATGATTTACCTAAACATTATATGTGGAATACTGGCTTAATTATTTGTCATAACGCAGGAATTTACCTTCGTTATTGAACTTCATTTCAACTCCGTTTGAAAGTTCGACTTCATAACCCGATCTATTCTTTTCAATTCCTGTGATCTTTGCTTTTTTCTGATTCTGCTTTACATATTCTTTGATTGCTGCAGGAATCAGGGAAGCAGGCACAGAGGCGTTTTGTCTTACCTCTATGTCCTTCCAGTTGCCATGGCTGTCAAATGTGATTTCGGTGCCATCAGTAAGCACCACATCATATTCCTTGACCATTCCGAAATCCTTTTCAATTTTAAAATGGCTGACGTTTGCCTTGAAGTTGTTTTTCAGAATTGTCCGGGCAGCATTCGGAAGACCTGCAGGGTCGTGCGAATAATTGCCTCTTGCAGATGCAGTGAAAACACACATTATCACTGTCAGAATACTCAATAGTTTTTTCATGGCCTAAGCATTTAAAGTTAATATTTAATTGTCAAACAAATATTTCGGTATAAAAGTTTTTAAGTCCTTTCCTATTTTGTAGAAGTTGATGAAGACAACTATGTAAAATAAACGTTAAGTCCTGATATGTCATCATACCTTATCATTCCTGCAAATCATGCAAAAATGCATCATCATACCATTGAATCAATTAAACTACAATACTTGAATCCGGAGATGAAGGAAGTCGAGATGTCAACTTTCACAATATAGAACTGAGTCTGCTGAGCCGACAGACACCATGCATTTTACACGGCTTCGCATCTCGCACACTTTTACAGCGCAGATTCAGGAGAATCACACATACCGCACTACCAGACATCATTCTTCCCGATTCCCGGATTCATTTTTATTGTGCTCGCGAAAAAAATACGTCTAAATTTTTGGATAATATAAGATTTTTTACTTCTTTTGCACCGAATAATACATTTATACAAATCAGTTATGAAAAAATATCTACTGACAGCTTTGGTGCTTAGTGCAGCTGTAGTGTCTGTTTCAGCCCAAGACAGGATTTTCAACAATCCTGACAATAAAGCTTATTTCGGCCTTCGAGTTGCCGGCGAGGTAACTTGCCCCGGTAATCTGACTTATGGCGGTATCGGTGTCGACGCTTACAAAAACGGAGGTGGCATTGAGTTCGGAGCCATTTATAATCTTCCGGTTGTAGCTAATTTCTATATAGAACCCGGTCTTAAGCTCTACTATAATGCGTATTCAGCCAACAAGGACCTCTTTGAAGATGGTGGAATTGACTTCGATGAGTTGTTTGACAGCCTTTCTATGAGGAAATTCGGTATGCGTGTTCCCGTCATGGCAGGCTATCACTTTGACTTCACTGATGATGTTAAGGTTGCAGTCTTCACGGGGCCGGAACTGGAGGTCGGTTTCTCAGCTAAAGAGCATATGAAGTCCGGCTCTATATCTGTATCTGAAAGTGTATATGGAGAAGACGGAGGATTGAACAGGGTTGATCTGTCATGGGGTTTTGGCGCTGGAGTGACCTACAAGAGACTCTACATTGGAATAAGCGGTACTGTCGGAATGCTCAATATGCTAAGTGACGGCGACGGCATGAAGTTTCACGAAAATCGAGCCTCCCTTACCCTCGGCTATAACTTCTAAAAGGCTTTTGTACTTCTGTAGATGAAGCACCTTTTTAGACTCTCTCAGTTTAGATGTCTATCAAAGGTGCGTAATTCTTGTTGACCTGTCTTACTTTACCTATCATTATGAAAAGATTTTTACCGATTATCTGCTCGTCGCTGCTGGGGTTGCCCTTGACAGCGGCGTCGGCTATGCAGCCTGACTTCAGAAGCTGGGCGCAGACTCCTCCGATGGGATGGAACTCCTGGGACTGCTATGGCCCTACTGTAGTGGAAAGCGAGGTAAAGGCTAACGCCGATTATCTCGGAAAACACCTGAAGGATTATGGCTGGGAGTACGTCGTTGTCGATATCCGATGGTTTGTAGAAAACGACAAGGCGGGTGGCTACAACCAGACAAATCCCATCTATGACTACGACGAGTGGGGACGCTACATTCCAGCTCCCAACCGTTTTCCCTCCTCTGTCGACGGGCGCGGTTTCAAACCTCTTGCCGACTATGTCCACGACCTCGGACTGAAGTTCGGTATCCATATCATGCGAGGCATACCGAAAGAAGCAGTAAGAAAGAAACTTCCCGTAAAGGGTACGGATGGCATTACAGCCGATATGATCGCAAACAATGACTCCACCTGCACATGGCTCAGAGACAACATGAAGGTTGACTGGAGAAAACCTGGTGCTCAGGAATACTATAACTCTATCTTTGACCTTTATGCACAATGGGGCGTGGACTTCATCAAGATAGATGATCTCTCACGTCCTTATCACACCGCGGAGGTAGAGATGATACGCAAGGCCATAGATCAATGCGGAAGGCCGATCGTGCTCAGTATATCACCCGGCGAGACTCCTATTGAAAAGGTAGAGCACGTCAAGAGCCATGCCAACATGTGGCGTACGGTCGATGACTTCTGGGATAACTGGAGCCAGCTCAACTATCAGTTCGGTATCTGCGCCAAGTGGGCTCAACACATCGCTCCCGGCAACTGGCCGGACGCCGATATGCTACCTCTTGGAAAGATAAGCATTCGTGGAGAGAGGGGAGCGGAGCGCTATACCAACTTCACGCCTGACGAACAGAAGACCATGATGAACCTCTGGACCATCTTCAAGAGTCCTCTCATGTTTGGCGGTGACCTTCCACAAAATGACGAGGCCACCAACGCTTTGCTCACCAACCGCGATGTGCTATATATGCACAGTCATTCTGTCGCCAACCGTCAGATTTCAAACCATAACAACCATATAACATGGAGTGCCATAGATCCGCGCAACGGAGATATATTCGCGGCCCTTTTCAATACCGGCGGCAATGAGTTTCTTGCTACGAAAGACGCTCTATGGCGAAGCGGAACCATATCGTATCTTACGACCGGACACGCCGTAGATGCGGAAGTGGCTATTCCGGAGGGAAGCCGCCAGCTGGTGCTTGCAGTGACAGACGGAGGCGACAGCTATGACTCAGACCATGCTGACTGGATCAATCCTGTAGTTACGCTTAAGGACGGTTCGAAAATTGATCTCACTGCTCAGAAAATCCTAAAGAAAACCGCTGGCTGGGGTGAAGTGCATGTAAATTCCAACCTTGAAGGAGGAAAGCTGAAGATCGACGGAAAAGAATACGATAAGGGTATAGCCACTCACGCCAATTCCATTCTGATCTTTGACCTTCCGGAAGATGCAGTCTCTTTTTCTGCACTTGCCGGTATCGACAACACTGGAAGTGACCAGGGCAGCAAGTCTTCCGTAGAATTCTTTGTGTTTAACTATGATCCAACTTTCAGGGCCGAGTACACCGATCAGTGGAATGGGGGCAACGTGCTGGTGGCTGTCGATCCAACCAAACAAATCGCTGAAAGCGGCTACATGTGTCGCGAAGGTGTTACTAAGACCGCTGAACTGCAGGCTGACATAAAGTGTGCAGAAAAACTATACCTTGTTGTGACAGACGGGGGCGACAATCTTTCATACGACCATGCCGACTGGATCGAGCCAGTGCTTGTCAAGGCTGACGGTTCGGAGGTTTCGCTGACAACAATAGCTTGGGACGCTAATCCTATTAATGGATGGAATGCTCCGAAGGTCAACCGCAACAACGACGGCAATAAACTGAAAGTAGACGGTGTGGAGTACGATTATGGATTCGGAGTGAATGCTCCGTCGATACTAACCTTCACGCTTCCTGAAAATCATGATTTCGTAGTTTTCAGATGTAAGGCCGGACTTGACAATGACGTAGACAACGCTCCGTTTGGCGCGACGGTTGAGTTCCGTGTTTTCACTGAGGATCCCGCACCCAATAACGATGCCAATGTGACTCTTGATCTTACTTCGATTGGATTGAATACCGGACAGAAGGCAAAGATCACCGAGATGTGGTCCGGAACTGATGAAGGTACATTTATCGATTCTGAATTTGCACCGTACCTTCGTGAACATGCAAGCGGACTATATCGCGTTTCTCCTCTGGGTAGAACTGATTCCGCATCCATTGGTCTTTCCGCAGAGGAAGATGAAGAAAATGGAAGCATCACATTGAAGGCTGTTCTGGCAGGATGTTCGGTAGATAACGCATATATTCAGTTTGAACGTGATGGTGAGATACTCGGCACTGAAAAAGTTGGTGATGACGGCTCAGCTGTTATTACTGTTCCTTCTATTACAGGGAAGCATATTTATAAGGCTTTCTATAGTGGAAATGCTGATGTATCCAATGCGGTTTCTAATGAAATCATTCTGGAATCAGCTGCTGTCAATTCCCCGGCTGCAGATTCATCCGACATAATGGTGACTCCGCGAAAAGGAGGTATTGACGTGCTCCGTACTTCTCTTCCATCTCTTGACATATATTCACCGTCAGGCGAGAAAGTGAAAACCGTGAAAACCGATAATCTACCTCTCTTCGTCTCCCTTGACGCAGGCCTCTATATCATAGGCAATCAGAAATTCGTCATAGACTGACGGTGTAGTAAGCGCACTCCGTGCGCATCCCCGCGCATGTTTTGTACTGAATCGCATGACTTCAATAAGGTTCTTGTTTCTCCTGAAATGAGAACCTCATTTTTATTTAAAAAAATTTTGCAGGATGAAGAAAATTTCTTAATTTTGCGGTCGCATTGGTTTGATGACGGCATCACTGGTCGTTGTCGATTAAAAGGGAATCAGGTGAGAATCCTGAACAGACCCGCTACTGTAAGTTCCATTGCAACCTTCCAGGACGCAATCAGTGTCACTGACCGCTCAGCGGTTGGGAAGACAGTCTGAGAAGGGGGACAAGTCAGGAGACCTGCCATGCGATATATTATTTCAATGATCTCGAGGATTAGATTTTGAAGTGAAACAGACAGGCATCTCAAATACACATCAGCTTGCGGATGCGGGATACAATAGATTCTCCCGTGCGCAATCCGTTGCCAGTCTCGGCTTGAATAGTCGGGACAGTTTCCATATGTGGATGTCCATTTTAGCTGAGACAGTTGTCTTTAAGGTCTTTTCCCCGGTAGAGATCGCAACGTTTTCTACACTAAATCATAAACTAAAGGAAAAAGACCTATGTTTACTAATTTTCATGGCTTCCATTTGGTAGAGGACTACCACAAATGGAAAAAAGAACACCGAAACCGGAAGAATCCAATCGGGCTGAAAACACTCAAACTGCTCATAGCCATCTGTATTCCTCTATTTCTGTGGATAGCTCCATCAGAAATTTATGGGTTGCCGGGATTGAATCCTGTCGAGCATCGTGTGCTGGCGATATTCGTGTTTGCAGCCTTGATGTGGCTGTTTGACGCCGTCCCGGCTTGGACAACCTCTTTAGTGGTAGTAGTGTTGCTGCTCTTCTGCACATCAGATAGCTCGCTATGGTTCTTTCAAAAGGATCATGCCGGTGAGAGATTTGCCAACCTTGTCAGCAATACCGATATTCTTCATTGTTTTGCGGATCCTACCATCATGCTCTTTATCGGAGGATTCATCATCGCCATAGCGGCTACAAAGAGCAGTCTCGACGTCAAGCTTGCTAAGGTGATGCTCGCACCGTTCGGAACGAAGTCAGAGAATGTGCTTTTAGGCTTCATTCTTGTGACGGCTTTATTTTCAATGTTCATAAGCAATACAGCAACGGCTGCCATGATGCTTACGTTTCTTGCACCTGTTCTCAGCGCGCTTCCCGACGATGGCAAAGGAAAGATCGGACTTGCGCTCGCTATTCCAATAGGAGCCAATATCGGAGGAATGGGAACTCCCATCGGTACACCTCCGAACGCCATTGCCTTGAAATTTCTCAATGATCCCCACGGTATGAATATGTCTATCGGTTTCGGGCAGTGGATGATGGTAATGGTGCCTCTTACGCTGGTTCTGCTTTTTATCTCATGGTTCGTTTTGAAGAACCTGTTTCCATTCAAGCAAAAGCAGATAACCTTGAAGATAGAGTCTGACCATGTGCATACTAAAAAGGACATAATTGTATACATCACTTTTGCAATCACTGTATTGCTTTGGCTGACCGACTCCATTACCGGAGTAAACGCCAATGTGGTGGCTATGTTGCCCGTCGGAGTGTTGTGTATGGCCGGAATAATTACAAAACGAGACTTAGAGCAGTTGTCATGGAGTATACTTTGGATGATAGCGGGAGCATTCGCACTTGGAGTCGCAATGAAACAGTCGGGGTTGGCCAACCATCTCATTGAAGCCGTACCGTTTGATTCCTGGTCGCCACTCGTAGTCATCATTGGATCCGGCCTGCTGTGTTACCTTATGGCAAACTTCATAAGCCATACGGCCACGGCCGCACTATTTGTGCCCATACTTGCCATAGCCGGAAGCTCGATGTCTGACCAACTCGCGTCTTATGGCGGAGTCTCCACATTGTTGATTGGAGTTGCCATATGCTCGTCTGTAGCAATGGTGCTTCCGATTTCGACACCTCCGAATGCCCTTGCGGATGCTACCGGCTTCATAGAGCAGAAATATATGGTCAAGACAGGATTGATAATGGGCCTTACCGGTCTGTTGCTTGGCTACTTGGTTCTTATTTTCTGTGGAATCAACGGAATCTTCTAAACTGTAAGTAATTAATCAAATAATTTAAGTTTCGCAAGCTCAACTTAAGGTTTATGGTTTAAATGGTTATGGGGTTATATCAGACGTGGTATTGAGCCCTTATGAGGTAAATATTCAAATTTTTCTTATAACCCTTTAACCTATTAACCTTCTAACCCTCAACTTTCGCTTGCGAAAGTTGAATCAAATATAATGTATAATTTCATCGAAAAGTTTTTGACTGACATCCAGCGATAAACAATTATGAATTATGCATTATGAACTATGTATTAATATTAATTATGAAAGTTGAAATAGTAGGAAGCTTTCTCCCTCCTGAAGCCTTGTTGGAAGATCGTAAAGACTTCAGAAAGGGAATCATTGACGCTGAAACAATTAAAAATCTGGAAGATGATGCTGTGGCTGATCTGGTCAAGCGACAGCTTTCGCTTGGTCTCCGACAGGTGACATCTGGAGAAATCCGTCGGGAATACTGGGATATGGATTTCTGGTTCAGTTTCGATGGAATAGCAAGGGCTCGCTTTGATTCAGTCCGTATATGCCGGAATGTGGAGTCTTGGTGTGACTTGTTACGAATAATCGGGCCAATCGGTTTTAATCCGAAACATCCATTTTTTGATGACTTGAGGTTTTTGAAGGGGTTGGTCGGCGACCGTGCGGTCTGCATGCAGTGCATTCCTTCTCCTGCCGACCTATATCTTGCGGTGTTGCTTCTTCGAGAAGCGGATATAACTGATATTTATCCTGACCATACGGTTCTTATGAATGATATTTCAAGAACCTACAACAGGATGCTGCAGGAATTCTATCGACTCGGATGTAGGAGCGTTCAGTTTGACGATACCGCTTGCGGAAGACTCTGTCAAGACAATTTCACCAAGCGACTTCTTCAAGGAGGAGTAGACCTCATTGCCTTACATGATGATTTCATCACGCTGATAAATGACTCGGTGAGTGGATTGCCGGAGGATCTCGAGACATCTCTATATCTTAGCGGAGGAGATACCATTGTGCCTGAATGGGAATATATAGAATATCCTGACAATATCATGCCAAAGGTATTAAAAAAGGTAAAAGTGGATAAATTCTTTCTTCCAATGGGGCTTGTCAATGACTATCAGCTTGAGATACTGCGTCATGTGCCTGATGGAAAGAAAGTAGTTCTTGGACTTGTCGATGCACACTCTCCGTATCCTGAAGACAAAAATATGATATCCAATATGGCTTCATTATCCCTCAGATATATATCGCCCGACAATCTATCGTTGAGTCCAAGAACCGGATTCAAGCTCACAAACCATCAAGATTGTGGCTTGACTTATGAGGATCAGTGGAATAAGTTGAGTGAACTTAAAGAAATTTCCGAGACAATCAAAATATAGCAATTTTTTCTTTTTCTGCCGAAGTGGGGGAGTTCGTTGTTTTCCATAGATTTTTTTGCCATAAGCTCCCCCACTTCATTTTTCTAGTTTCATCTGGATTCCACATGGAGTTTGAAAGCCTCAAACAGCCACCCAACGCATTCAAGAGAATTAAGACATGATTATGGAGTACCTTGCCGACTGTCCAGATGTCAGGAACGCGGCCTACACCATGAAGGTGAATCTCATTATGCTCATTTCAATAATTGACGAGCACTATCATCATTTTCCAACACGCTCATCTGATGAATGGCTATCTGGTTGAGCTTTATAAGCCGCTCCGGCTGAGGTAAGCCCTGCTCGATGAACACTGCATTCAGGCTTTCCATATTGGAGAGACAAATTAGTTCGTTGACCGATGCATAATCGCGGATATTCCCCTTCAATTCGGGATTTGCCTCACGCCATTGTTTCGCAGTCATTCCGAACATAGCCACGTTCAACACATCGGCTTCATTGGCATAAATAATACTTGCCTGAGCTTTCGTTACCTCTGCCGGAATAAGATTTTGCTTGATCGAATCCGTATGTATTCGGTAGTTTATTTTCGACAACTCTCGTTTCGCTGACCAACCGATCAACCGTTGTTCCTCTGCTTTCAAGCGCTGGAACTCCTCTATCAGATAGAGTTTGAACGGCACACTGATCGCAGATCCAAATTCAAAAGCGATGTCCTTGTAGGCATAAGTCCCTCCGTAACGACCTTTCTTGACTACCAATCCTATTGCTCCGGTTCTCTCAATCCATTCCGAAGCACTCAATACAAATGATGGCAAACCTGCATTCATTCTAAAGTGGTCAAATTCGACCACTTTGAAATTGGGGTTGTGGATAAGTTCCCATGTGCCAAGAAATTCAATGGTATATCTATTTCTGAGCCAGTTCTTGATAATATCTGCAGCTCTGCTGTCTCCATCTTTGGCAGTAGCCATATCAGTCAGAGAGATATAATCCTGTTCCTTGATGTTAAGAACGGTAATTGGAGTATTTTGAACGGTTATTTTTGCCATTTGGAATATGCATCTGTTTTAAAATGCAAAGATACATTAAAATCGTGAGATTTCCACACCGGCAGAATAAAAAAATCAAGGCCGACGCGATTTTTCCGT
>JAIDSL010000212.1 GCA_029061255.1 Muribaculaceae bacterium | reverse complement strand
TAGTGTAAAATAATAATATACCAAAACAAGTTGGAAATTTTGCGGTGTTTGTGTTGGAACTTTTGAGGTGTTTTAGTTGGAACTTTTGCTGTAAACTTTTATATTAGGCTTCAATATTGATCGGTTCCCTGAAGACTTCATGTTTCAGCTCACCAAAGAAGAGGTTGGAAACTTGATGTCGCAATTTGCGACATCAAGTATAAAGTCACAAAATGCGATCACGAAAGATATTCAGGAAGACTTGAAATCACAAAATGTGACTTCAAGTTTGAGATTACAAAATGATGAACGCAAATTTCCCGCAGGATGCCGATATGCTGAAAGATATAGTTTACTGGACTTACAGGCTGTTTTGATTCTATATAATGAGATACACTAAATTAGAACAAGCGAAACTTGAAATATAACTTTGTAGATTTATTCCGCAAAATGGAGGTTGTCTATTCAATCGACGTTTATGAGTTGCTTTATATATTCACTTCTGCTTCCATCCCAATAACAATATATACATCTTCCATTTTCAAAGACATGGTTGCAATTTGGATAACCATACACAACATGAGCGCATTCCGGGCACAACGACATCATGTTGGAACTTGACCGGAGAAATTCACTTCCACATTCATCACAAATAGTATATTTATCTTCGTCCATGGGTTATAATGTTATATGAAAAGATACATTCCGAATACAAAGTTAATAATAATCTGGCAGACAGCCGCTATACTTTCTTACTATACAATGGTAAATATGCATATATTTTGCCGTTATATAGTTCATTGACCACTAACACTGATAGCCAAGCCATATCTGGATGATGTGCTTTGGTATCCGGTGCCGCAACTCTAAACCTCCGACCGCTCCGACCCTCACCGGCCGGGGCGGTTTAGCTCCATCCCCTCGCAAAACCGCCTCCCCGGAAAAACCATTCTGTAAACCCTATCAGGAAATCAGCGAGATTGGAAGACCTTTCGGCTTCGCCTTCATCAAGCCGCTATCATTATCTTTCACAATCTTTTCCAACTTATCGTGCTGATTGTCGGTATTCTGCCGTGATTTTCTCTTTCAATACTCATAGATTTTTAGTAATTTTGTAGACTGACAACTAATAATTAACCCCAAAGACTATGTATATGTGTAGAAATAACAAAATAAGAACGTATCTGATTGGAGTCATGGGCATATTCATCATTGCCTTATGCCAGTGCGGGAGAAGCAAGGGGCGACAGATCGACCTTGATGGAATGCACGTGCAGCTTCCTGATACCTTGAAAGTCGGAATGCTCAACTCCCCTACTACATATTTCGACTATCGAGGTACACCGATGGGCTACGATTATGAATTGATGGAAAGATTCTCAAAATTCTACGGTCTGCAATTCAAGGTAGTAGTAGGAGGAACTATCTCTGAAATGATTACATGGCTCGACGAAGGGAAGATTGACATTTTGGCAAGTCCGGTACCTGTCACTGCTGAGTTTCAAGACAGAGCGTTGCTTTGTGGTCCCCGCAACGTCAGCAGTCAAGTCTTAGTGCAAAAAAATGACGTTAAGAATGACTCAATCGTAAAAGATGTGACAGACCTTGTTGGCAGAGAAGTGACAGTTCAAAATGATTCTAAGTATTTCTACCGAATACAAAATCTTAACGAAGAAATCGGAGGAGGCATAAAGATAAAAACCATTGCAAAAGACACGATAAGCGACGACGACCTTCTCAATATGGTATGGAAAGGAGAGATACCATTGACTGTAGTTGATTCAGATGTAGCAGAAGCAGCCCTCTCCTACTATCCGGGTCTTGACATTTCCGTAAAGGTTAGTCTTGACCAATATTCCCGCTGGGCAGTAGCTCCTGATGCACACGGAATTGCGAAGGCACTCGACAAATGGTTTGCTGATGAAAAGGATAAAGAAAAAGAGCTTTTCAAAAAATATTACCATCTTTCAAAACTGGAAATCTTCGACACTCCGAATGACGGACTTGAAGACCTGAAGACCCTTACGTTTGCCAATGGACAAATCTCACCTTATGACAACATTTTTAAGGCAGCAGGAAAGAAATCCGGTCTTGACTGGCGTTTAATCGCTGCAATAGCCTATGTGGAATCACATTTTGATGCAGACGTGACAAGCTGGGCAGGAGCTCTTGGTATAATGCAGGTGATGCCACGCACGGCTGAATCGCATGGCTACTCACCACAGGAAATGCTCAATCCTGTTAAATGCGTTGATGTAGCAGTCAAGACACTCTCTGACTTAAACTCAATGTTTGAGAAAAGAGTCCCAGACATCAACGAACGGGAGAACTTTATACTTGCATCCTACAACTCCGGGCCGGGACACGTGCTTGACGCCATGGCACTTGCAGACAAATATGGACTTAAATCGCATAAATGGGACGATAATGTGGAGGTGGCAGCCATAATGAAGTCAAAACCTGCATATTATCGCGACCCTGTGGTAAAAAACGGTTACTTCCGCGGAAAGGAAACCGTCAATTTCGTGCACAAGGTGCAGTCAGCATACACTTACTTCAAAGACAGAACCTGATACAATGCATAATTCATAATGCATAATTCATAATTTGCTTGACACAAACCGTGTCATTATGCGAAATGAGAAAACAATCAACCATCAAAGGAATAAACACGATTCATCGAAAAATGAATCGTGTTTTTTTGTCGGATTATCAAATATTTATTATCTTTGCGAAATAATACTAATATATCCTATTCGAATAGACCTTATGCGACAAAACCTAACGACATTGCTGACTACGGCTCTTCTTGCCGGGTCAGCCACATTTGGCCTCTCCGCTCAGGTGACGCTAAATTTTGATGCCGCTAAGCGCGGGCCGATGATAAGCCCCTTGCAATATGGTATCTTCTATGAGGAAATCAACAATGCAGGTGATGGCGGACTCTATGCCGAATTAATCCGAAACAGATGTTTCGAAGACTCTTCAAATCCAGACTACTGGTCGGCTATCGGAGGAGCATCCATGACGATTAC
This sequence comes from Muribaculaceae bacterium, assembly GCA_029061255.1. Taxonomy (GTDB): domain Bacteria; phylum Bacteroidota; class Bacteroidia; order Bacteroidales; family Muribaculaceae; genus Lepagella. Next base: position 26,415 of record JAIDSL010000212.1, on the reverse strand, counting down.
AAGAAGCGGCTTAATGAATGAAAACAGACGGGCTGCACTCAACCTTAAACTAAACGGAGCCAACGAAGGAATCTCTAACACAGGCTATTGGGGAATCCCAGTGCGCGGAGGCGAGACATTTAAACTCACTGTATGGCTTAAAAGCGACAACGGTTATAACGGAACAATGACAGCTGCTATCTCTGAAGATGGCTCAAATGCAGCTTCGGGATCTGCCGAAATAAACCTTGATGGAAAATGGCAGAAAATATCTGTAGATGTTAACGCATCGGATGCAGCGAGATACATAGGAAAAGGGAGTTTTGACCTCACTTTCAGCAATGCCGGATCTCTCACCATTGGTATGGTAAGTCTTTTCCCGAAAACTTATATGGATCGAGAAAACGGGTGCCGAGAGGATCTGGCAAAGATGCTTGAAGGACTGAGACCGAAATTCGTGCGCTTCCCCGGTGGATGCTACATTGAAGGAGATGGTACACTTGAAGGACAACGGCGCTTCGAATGGAAAAAGACAATAGGCCCGATTGAAGAACGTCCCGGACATTTCAATGCCAACTGGGGATATCCATCAACCGATGGACTCGGATTCCATGAATTTCTGCAGCTGACAGAAGACCTTGGTGCAGAACCACTATTCGTGGTCAATGTTGGTATCGGACACGGATGGATCAAAGACTATACTGATATTGATGAATATATCCAGGAGGCACTCGATGCTCTTGAATACTGCAACGGAGATGTGAATACTTACTGGGGAGCAAAGCGTGCAGAGAATGGTCATCCGGAACCATTCAATATGCGCCTGATCGAAATTGGCAATGAAAACTACAACTTCGACGATGACAGAAGTGACCACTACCCGGAACGTTACAAGGCTTTCTACGATGCTATCAAAGCTAAATATCCGGAAGTTACCTTAATAGGAAACGTTGAGGCATGGGGCACAGATGATCCATCATGGCGCAATTCATTCCCTGTGGAGATAGTAGATGAGCATTACTACCGTAACCCTAAATGGTTTGAATCCCGCTATAACAAATATGACTCATATGACCGTAGCGGACCAAAGGTATATGTAGGAGAATATGCAGTGACAGACGGCTTCGGCACAAACGGGCATCTTCGCGCCGCCCTTGGAGAAGCCGTATATATGCAAGGTTTGGAAAACAATTCCGACATATGCGTGATGGCTTCTTATGCTCCGATTTTCTACCATGAGGAGCGTGGTGGAGGCTGGCTTCCTGATATGATCCGATTCAACCACGAATCTTCTTTTGGTACTCCATCCTATTATGTTCAGAAGCTTATGCCCCAGTATCTTGGCAAGCAGAATGTAAAATGGACGGAGGAAGGGAATTTAGTCAATGGTGGAGAAAACAAGATCGGTGTGTCTTCATGGTCTACGACTGTAGCCTATGATAATGTCAAGGTATATGACATGGACGGCAATGTGCTTCTTGAAGAGGATTTCTCTGGAGAAGGCAGCAATTGGGATCTACCATCATCAGGTTGGAGCGTAACGGATGGACAACTTTGCCAACAAAATAGCTCGGAACAAGGGCGTATCGCATTCTGCAACGCGGTGCTTCCATCAAGCTATGTCCTTGAACTTGATGCTACCAAGAAATCAGGAGCCGAAGGTTTCCTTGTGGCGGTTAACCTCGCTGACCGAGACAATTACATATGGTGGAATCTCGGAGGCTGGAACAACGGACAACATGGTCTTCAGGTCTGCACTAATGGTGCGAAATCTGACTATGACCTTAAAGCAGGTAATATCCAGACCGACAAGACCTACCATATACGAATGGAAGTGGAGGGAACAAGAATCAAGTGCTATCTTGATGGAGAACTTATTCATGATCTGACTCTTCCGGCAGACAGGAAGGTTTATGTATCCTCATCAATCGACGATGAAAACAAGGTGATGTATGTCAAGCTGGTTAACACTCGCGACCAGGCTTCGGAAGTAGTGCTAAATATGGCAAACGCAAAAATGCTTAGCGCTGATCCCACTCTCCTTTCATCTGCTTCCGATACGGATGAAAATACAATGAAGAATCCTTACAACGTTTCTCCTGCTTCAGCCAATAGCATAGTTGCCGAGGGAAATTCACTTAAATATGAAGCTCCGGCATATTCTCTTTCTATTTTGACTATCGCACTCGATGATATCGACTACACACCAACTGTAGGGATAACTGCAACTGAAGACCAATTGAATACGCTTAAGGAAGAATTGACTTCTATTTCACAGAAGCTTAATTGGCTTCATCAATCTACATCTCTCCCTGTAATGACATCATCAGGCACTGAACTTGAATGGCATGCAGGCGAGGGAGCAAACGGAATAGACGTCACTTCAAATCGTCATTCTGCACAATTGGATGTGGTCTCTCCCAATAATTCTGAAAAGTGTGTTGAGGCTGGTCAAATAACTGCCATCGCAAGATTCAAAGATGGAGCTGTTGGAGAAATATCTATGCCTGTACGCCTTGCAGAAAAGGATAATTGGTATGGATATCTTTATACCTATATGAATTCCGGAAAGGAAATCACCAATATGGCTCTTGGAGACAAGGAGGGACTCGGAAAACGATTCGAGCAACTTCTTGACGGTGAGGAAATCTTCAATACTGCAGAATTTGCAGGCATCGAGGGTGGCACTCGTGATGCTTATCTCGGACGCGGAGAAGGCTCTCAAGAATATTTTATGGTGACCACAGACATGTGCAACGCCAAAAGCGGAAAATGGAACAATTATGGAATGGATCTTCTCCGCAGCTACGACCTCGTGCATTGGGAGAGTTCAGTTTTTGATTTCAGAAAAGGCAAGTCCATCTTCTCAGACAGCGATGCTACTACTGACTGCTACAAGACTGATGAAGAGTATGCAAAGATCGACCGTGTATGGGCTCCTCAGTTCATTTGGGATGCTACAGCCAACAATGGCGAAGGTGCATACCTTGTATATTATTCGATCCTTTCTTCAAATGATTGGGACCACTACGACCGGATTTATTATTCTTATGCCGACAAGGATTTCAAGACACTCACTCAGCCCAGACTTTTGATGGATCCGGGTGTATCTCTTATCGATGCCGACATCGTGTTCAATGAATATGACGGATTATATCATATGCTTGTCAAGAGAACAGGATCAGGAGTTGCCTCCACTGGTATTTACGAATATACCTCCCCTACTTTGACAGAAGGCAAATGGACAGAAATAGGAAAGATGGATGACCAGAATACTACTCAAGTTGAAGCTCCTACCCAAATCCGCAGAATTGGCGAGGATGTCTACAATATGTATTTTATGCGCTTTGACGGAGACTATAACTACAAGGTTGCCGATATGGATCACGATGGTCTGAAGACCGGTCTTTCCGTAAGATTGGCAGGTACGGGTGCTTTCCAGCATGGTTCTGTGATCTACGTAGATAAAGATGAATATGATATGCTTCAAATCTATAGCTCAGTAAGAGGACTTCTTCGTCAAGCTAAGAATGCAAAGGAAACCGGAACTACTACAGCATTCAACGAAGCTATTGAATATACAGACAAGGTGCTTGCTGAAAATCGCACAGTATCTTCACTTCTTGAAGCTCTTCCGACTGCTTACGATATGCTAATTGCTGCCAATGGCAAGTATCTTGCAGAGGGTGAAAAACTTGAAAATGGATATATCGACATCACTCACCTTCTTCAGAACCCGGCATTTGACAATGACAAAAACATGGGCTGGAGCGGCACCCCGTTCACTGCAGTTTCGCATAATGTCGCAGAGCATTTCAGCCGCGTATTCGACACATATCAGGTGTTGAAAGCTATGCCGGCAGGAACTTACAGATTGGAGGCTCAGGTATTCTACCGCTACGGTTTGCCCGCTTCTGCCCAGCCGTCGCATAAAGATGGTACGGAAGAGATTCTTGCTTCCCTCTATATCAATGACAGCATGAAGCCTGTAATGTCGCTCTATGATGAAGAATACGGCAATTATCCCAACAATATGTGGGATGCAAGCCAAGCCTTCAATAAAGATCATAAGTATAATGATAATGCCGTTGAGCTCTTCATGAATGAATCAGGAGATCTGCGTGTTGGGATCCGCAAGCTCGAAATGGTAGATGGAGACTGGACAATTTTCGATAACTTCCGACTTTTCTATAAGCCTGAAATTGATGCAGTAGACATCATCAGCATAGATCCGGACGCAGTCGTTAATGTTTACTCTATAGATGGAACATTAATCAAAGATGATGTGAAAGCGGCAAATGCTACCGACGGACTTGAGAAAGGAATCTATCTGATCGGAAATAAAAAGGTCATCATCAAGTAACCAACAGCAATTTCATATTAAGCCACTAAATAAGAGCGGACTTTCATATAAGCCCGCTCTTATTATCTATTTTGACATTATTTAATTTTAGAAAGCTGAGATAACAGTAACATTGCATGATATCCTTGGCCCACACTCGTCGACCTTGACAATGAATTTCGTGTATTCTATCGCCATGGAGCATCAAGCTCAGGAGTATTCATCATCGACCCGGAAGGCAAAATCGTTTTTGCCGACTTCGGACCCGATGAAGTCAAGGCTGCACTCGACTCCTACTTAAACTGAAGCAACCAACCCCCTATTTGCACAAAAGCGACAATAGCCACATGCGCTGCTCTCGCTGATATTGGAGTTCAAGAAGGTCAAGATGCGCCTCACTAAACCAACTTCTTTCCTGCAGATAGTCGGTAAGAGATAATTCGCCTCCTCTGTAAGCTTTAAGGAGAAGGGTGTTATAGTCAGTTGTAGCAAATACCTCCATAGGAACCTTCAACGCCTTATCGATAAGTTGGACTTCATCATAAAGAGCTGTGATTTCCGACTCTACCCTATCAGTTGTCACAGTGACTTGATATTCAGCAACAGCTTTTGCAGCCTTCGCAGCCTTAACCTTTCCCCTATTTGCAAACAATGGGATAGAAACGCCAAGGGTGGCACCATTAAAGTGCATTGCATCTTCAAAATCATGGTGATATCCAATCGAAATGTTTGGCAAACCTTCTGATTTTGCCACCCCGACACTTCTATCAGCAACCTCAAGGTCTGCCAAAGCTTTCTTTAATTCAGGATTAGTCCTTGCCTCTTCAAGATATTCTTCAAGGGAATGAGTGGGTGTCATAACCCATGTCCGATCTATGCTATTAAGCAAAGCTGTGCATTCATAACCCCCATTGAGAGTCTTTAGATTCCCTTCACTTCCATTCTTTTCAGCCTCAAGGTTAGCAATAAGGGTGTTTACACGTCCTTGCTCAAGGGTGATTTTAGACAAGTCAAGTCGAGACATCTGCCCACCTTTGTTTGCTTTTACAGCTGCCGTATGTAGTGAATCTGTTGCTGACTGGATATGTCGCATCATCTCAATTCGACGCTCAGCATATAGATATGTTCCAATCTCCTTGAGTATCTCAATATACTTTTCATACACTCCGGCATCTGCTTCAGCTGCGTTGGCATCTCGCATAGCTCTACCAAGTTCACGACGTGACTTATACACTCCGGGCCATTCCATCTCATACCCTATTGCCACATTCCAACGATTGTCGACACCTTCAGGCATCACCATATAGTCACCTTCAAGACTTGGGTCGGGAGCATTGGCTATAGTTCGCGTCTCAAGATCTTTCGCATTTTGAGCCACTGCAATCTGAAGGCGGTCGCCATTTCTACCGAGAATAGCCGTGGCAGCCTCCTGTGGAGTAATAGCAAATGCACCAACGGCAGATAATGTTGCCGGCATTAAGGCAAGATAGTATTTTTTATTCATGTTTAGTTTTATAGTTTTAGTGGCTCATGCAACCATTGACTTTTGTTCTTTGCGTTGCTGTATCTTTTTGTAAAACACCGGGACAATGAAAATGTTCAGCAACGTACTGCTTATCAATCCACCCAAGATCACGATAGCGAGAGGAGACTGTATCTCATTTCCGGGCTCTCCACCTCTTACTGCAATCGGCACAAGAGCCAGGGCTGAAGTGAGAGCTGTCATGATGATAGGAAGCAGTCGATCAGCAGATCCCTGCCTGATTGTCTCATCAATTCCAACTCCGTCAGCACGCAAACGATTGTAGCGGGAAATAAGCAGCATACCATTACGAGTGGAAATACCCATAAGGGAAATAAAACCAATTATCGCGGGTATGTTTACTTCGCCGGTGGTGACCCGAAGTATCAAGATTCCACCAATGAGTGCTAGCGGCATATTGACAAGTATGGTAAAAGACTCAGCCACGCTCTTAAACTCAGAATAAATCAGGAAAAAGATTACAACAAGGGCAAGAATTGAAGTCAACATAAGCATACGTGAAGCGGCCTCCTCATTCTCAAATTGTCCGCCATATGTGACGAAATACCCTTCAGGAAGCACTACATGCTCTGCAACTGTCTTCTTGATCTCATCAACGGCGCTTTTCAAATCACGCCCATCGACATTGGCGGAAACTGTCAGCAACCGGCTTACATTTTCCCTGTTGATTGTGTTAGGACCACTTCCAACTTTCACATCTGCCACATATGACAAAGGTATTTTTCCTACATTGCTGTCAATCATCAAGTCTTCGATTCGCTCTTTAGTATCTCGCCTTGAATCTTCCACCTTCACTGTAAGATCATAGGGACGATTACCTACAAAAACCTGACTGACCACTTCCCCCCCAATGGCCATCTGCACATATCGGCTAAATTCCGGAATAGTAATACCATACTTCGACAGCATCTCGCGTCGCGGGACTATATCAAGCTGCGGACGGGATATCTGCTGCTCAACATTTACATCTACAACCCCGGGCACTTCCTTCATCTCCGATCCAATCTGCTGGCCAATATTGTAAAGATGATCCAGATCTTCACCGAAAATTTTTACCGCAATCTGGGCTTGTGCGCCACTCAGCATTGCATCGATACGATGCGAAATAGGTTGACCAATCTCCACATTTACGCCAGGAAGCTCAGACAGTTTTTCACGAAGTTCCCTGACCACCTCACTCTTGCTTCTGCCTTTGTCAAGCACGTATGGCACTTCCATTTCAGAGGTATTTACGCCAAGAGCATGCTCATCAAGTTCGGCGCGCCCCGTCTTTCGAGCAACGTTACGCACCTCCGGCACAGACAGAATAATGCGTTCGGCTGCAATTCCCATACTGTCGCTCTGCTCGAGAGAGATTCCGGGCATTGCACTCACATTGATAGTGAAGCTACCCTCATTGAATCCAGGAAGGAAACTTCTTCCCAGAGTGAAGAAAACGACAATGGCACCCACAAAAAGGACAGCAACCCCAATGAGCCACGGACGTGGGCGGAGAAGAACCCTATCAAGCATCCGCGAATAGTGCTCGCGCATCCATCTTGCAGTCTTAGGCTCCTTATTGAGTGCTTTTTCCTCTTTCTTGCTGTCACCTGCCAGCAGATAGCTGCACAAAACAGGAGTTAGTGTGAGCGCAACTACAGTTGAGGCAGCCAATGCAACTATAAATGCAATTCCAAGGGGTTTCAGCAATCTTCCCTCAATTCCACTGAGAAAAAACAATGGAAGAAACGATGCTATAATGATCAGCGTTGAGTTTAGGATTGGTTTTCTCACCTCTCTTGATGCCTCAAAAACTACCTTTATGACCGACAATCGTTCAGCACCACTTTTCATCCTGTTTTCCCGCAAACGTTTATACACATTCTCTACGTCAACAATAGCATCATCCACAAGAGAACCGATAGCAATTGCAATTCCTCCAAGTGTCATAGTATTGATAGTGAAACCCATATAATAAAGAGCTATCACTGCAATAAGAATGGAAAGAGGAATTGCTACAACGGATATAACCGTTGTGCGAAGATTCATCAAGAAAAAGAACAGGACTATTATCACAAACAGTGCTCCTTCAAGCAGCGACTGCTGGAGATTGCTGACAGAAGTCTGTATAAACTCACTCTGATTGAATATCTCTGTGTCAATATTGATTCCTCCGGGAAGCGACTTATGGAGATTTCCCAGTTCTTTATTGATATCTTCGGTAAGTTCAATTGAGCCAACAGCCGGTTGCTTAGTGACAGTAATAAGCACCGCCGGGTTTGCCCGCAAAGTTGCAGTTCCAATTTTTGGTGTCTTTGGACCTATCTTGACATCAGCAATATCGCCTATCTTTATTGCGCTGCCGGTTTCGCTTTTGACGGTAGCATCTGCTATCTCTGAAACATCAGAAGTAGCCACCACTCCTTTGATGAGGTATTCATTACCATATTCATAAGTCGTGCCTCCCGACACATTCACAGTCATATTCTCTGTAGCTTCAACCACATCGGAAAGAGACACTCCATAATGACGCATTTTTTCAGGGTTAAGAAGAATCTGATATTCAAGTTCTTCTCCACCTATCACTGAAACCTGACTGACTCCGGCAAGCGAAAGGAGGCGTGGCCTGATAGTCCGGTCAGCCACACTGCGAAGTTCTCCTTGGGAAATACTGTCGGAGGTAAGCCCTATTATCATTATCTCTCCAAGTATAGATGACTGCGGCCCCATTACAGGTGTTCCCACATTAGAAGGAAGGCTTCCTTCAATGCCTGACAGTCGCTCGCTCACGGTCTGGCGTGCTTTATATGCATCAGTACTCCAGTCAAACTCTACCCATACCACGGAAAAACCGGTAGCAGAACTTGAGCGGACCCTCCTCACACCTGAAGCTCCATTTACAGCAGTCTCAATAGGATATGTGACGGATCTCTCCACCTCTTCCGGGGCAAGTCCGGAGGCCTCTGTCATTATGGCTACAGTGGGTGCATTGAGGTCAGGGAAGATATCTATTTCCGTACGGACGAGTACAAACAGACCTGCTATTATCGTAGCACACGCTGCAAGCAACACAATCAGCCTATTGGTAAGCGACCAATTGATTATCTTATTTAACATGGCATTCTTAATTAATGATTATGAGTATGACCGGGAACTGCGGTAGCCGATGTCTCAGCCATTCTTACAGCTTGCGCTCCTTTCACTACGACTTCTTCCCCGGCATCAAGACCTGAAAGCACCTCTACCCTTTTTCCATCAGAAGCTCCAAGAGTCACAAGATGCTTGATAAAATGGTCTTTCCCATGCGCTGCATACACACATTTATTTCCATTTATCTCCACTATAGCTTCTTTCGGCACAGAAATCACGTCATGACGCACACCTGACTTCAGGAAAATCTCAGCAAAGGCTCCGGGAGCTACAGCACCATTGTTGCTGAATGAGAAATACACCGGTATATATCCATTTTCCGACACTGAAGACCCTGCATTTGATATCATCTTGCCATTGAGCTCATCAAGGTCAAGAATTATGTCAGAAGAAGCCGGTCGGAAATTAGCTGAAGTGATTCCGGAAAGGCGACTTATATACTTCTCCGGCACATCAGCTCGAAGAGTCAGACTTGTATTCCCACTTATCACAGCTATCCTTTGACCAATCTCCACATATTCTCCCGACTTAGCAAGTAGCTGTGTGATGATACCTGCCTTAGGGGAATTTACACTTGCACTACCTTGTTTTGATGTCTTGACCGCTGCATCTGCTTCCTCATATGCACGCAAGGCATTGTTATACTCCTCCGTGCTTACAATTCCATCGTCATGCAGTGGCTTGAGGCGGTCAAGCTCTCGTTTCGCAGCGTTGCGCACAGCCACCGCCTGCACAGTGGGATCGCCACCTTGAACATTAGAAGCAGAAATAGAACCAATCGAACTTCCAATGCCTACCCTCACACCAACATTTATATTGGGAGAAAGAGTAAGTATGCCATTGCGGGTAGCTGTAGCCACCCCTTCATCGGATGCTTTTGCCTCTATCCTACCGGAGACCAAAGTTACCTCTGCAAATTCTGACGGGTTGATTTTCTCTGTTTCAACACCAAATCTCTTCATAGTGCTCTCTTTCATCTCAATCAATCCACTATGGTCATGACCTTCATGAGATTTTTCAGAATCAGCATGATCATGGTCATGTTCTTCACTATCGTGGTCGTGGCCTTCTTCATGTTCGTGGTCATGTCCGTCATGATCATCATGAATAGCTTCCGAGTCACTGTGATCACCGGCTTTTCCACAACCGATTGTTGCTGCATTGAAAAACAAAGCTGAGCAGATCAACATTGATATTTTGAGGTATTTTTTACTCATATTGCGTATAATTCTAAGGGTAGTTTCTTTTACAATGCAAAATTACGAAAATTTCAGTGAAACCGGGTTGCAAATACATAAAAAAACGGCTCCAAATGATTTTGGAGCCGAATGTTTGTGAAAATAAGATTCTTTTTGATCAAATCAGAACGGGAAATTTATGCCCATATGGAAATCTACGTTTGTAGAAAGAGGAATATGGTTCTTATCCATCTTGAAAGCGGCGTAGTCCATACCGATCAGGAAATTGAAGCCCTTATTGCCCAAACTGAGTAGGAAACCATAATTTGCACCATAAGTGCCGGCAGCTGCACTTAGAGAAGCAGCCACACCCTTTACGGGCTCTACATTCGCTGAAAGGCGGAATTCAGTAGAGGGAGCAATGGAGCTAAATTGAGTGGTATTCATCAAACCAAAATGAAGCTTATCATAGAGAGGGAACTTATAGTCGACACCGGCACGCAATTTACCTTGTAAACCCAAAGAGGTAGAACCGACATTGCCATTGTCATGAAGCTCATATAAAGGAGCGAGATCATCAACGAGTTTGTCCCAAGCCTCGCCACCATCACCTATGCCGATCACATGATTTTCCGTCTCAAACGATTTTGTTCCATTAGTGGATGCTTCCTGCACTGAATTGAAGCTAAGCATTCCGAGGTCAGTAAGAGCTAAAGAGAAAGTAAAGTCGCTCCACTGGTAGGCAGCTCCAAGGTCAAAGGCAAAACCAAAACCATTTACTCCAAATTTAGCATCATCAGTATTAAACCCGCTCACATAGCGATTACCTGTACGATCATTGATTTTTGTGTCGTATCTAAGGCCATCAAGACCAATTCTCATATTCGCATTTGCACGTGCTTTCCAATTATTTTCTCCCAGTTCAAGAGCAAGTTCATTAAAGTTGGCTTCAGCAAAGGTCACAGGCAAAAGTAGCTTAAGGCTTACACCAGCTCGCAATCCCGGCACCTGCTTGATCTCACGGGAATGATTAAGAGCAATCTCAGCATATGCAGCAGCCTTTACATGAAGGTCCTTAATGTCGTATGTCTTATTCCCGATACCTTCTTTAAGCAAAGAAAAGATACTTTTTGGGAGTTCGAAGCATGAATTTTGCTTCACATTGATTGCTACGTTATTGTAGCCACCAAATGCCTTGAAGCCAACTTGAAGCACACCTATGCCTACTTCTTCAGAAAGACGATTGACATTTTTAAGATTGCCAAGGACCTCTTGAGCAGAGATATTTGGATTAGTGAATAGAACTGTTTTGCCTTGGTAAGGATACACAAGGTCTGTGGCGCTGAAATTACCATTGACACCGACATTGATGTTTCCTATTCCTGGGAAACCAACATATCCGTTGCGATTGCCGAAAGCCGGATTCATTTGCCACTTCATGTTGTAGTTATCCATGAAGTATCCAGTGGCGGCCTCCTGGGCATAAATTCCCATTATTGATGCAGCCGCGAAGGAAAGAGCAATTAGCTTTTTATTTATGATGTTCATTTTTTGTATGTGCTTATATGATTAAAAATCAGTTTCGTAATATCCATCGACATTCACACGTATCTGATCCAAAGAAATTTTAAGATCCGGACCAAGAGCATCTTGATTGTCCGGACTATTTTGGAAGACAACAGCACGGAATTTCACACCATTAAGATTCTTTATCGGACCATTTACGCTTTCGATTGAAAGAATCACTGGTTGATTCTGGGCCTTTGCGGGCACTTCAAAAAGACCGCTGTCTTCCCTTACTTCTATCTCTCTTCCATTCTTGTCGATGGGAGTAACACTAAGCTGAACACTGACAGGAAGATTAGTAGAACAATTAGCAGTCAGATGTATCTTGTTGATGTTGACATCATCAAGAGTATCGCTGCTCCAGCCGTCGACCGTGGTCTCATATATCACCATTGAACCGGCACCAAAACCAAGAGGAGCATTAAATTCATAACTTCCTTGTGCACTTCCGAGATCTCCAAGTGGGAAATCAGTCACATCTCCGGAGAAATTGATATCTTCTATATCTACACCTATACTTGAAGGAAGACCGTGATCGCCGTTTGAAAGCACGTTACGTAGTCCATCAAATTGAACAAAGGTGGCCCCATTCTTTTCAGTACAGAATGCAAGTTCTGTCTCATGCCCCCTTAGAGTAAACACGTCGCTCGAATGAGAAACCTTGTCGCCGTTTTTAAAATTGGAGGTAAGAATAATCCTGCCCTTTCCATCAAGCCATTCACCCACAGGATTGATGATGTCGACAATAATCTGAGGATTAGCTATGATAATATTGGTTTCCGGACTGTCAAGAAAATCTGGGAGATTGCTGAGCGAGATAGGATCAATATGGATAGCATCCATATTGTAATCAATCGTTCCGCTGAATGATGCGATGTCAAATTCTGACAAATAATAATCAGCACGAATATCAAGCACAGAAGGAAGCGTCACGTCCTTTACATTGATCTTTAATTCTCCGGCTTCAATTCCAATATTTCCGGCAATTCCTATGTTGCCGTCCACTACTTTTCCTTTCCCATCGAGATCCAGACCCGTAGCTTCAAACAAAAGTCTTGCCTTACCATCTGCATCCACCGGAAGCTCTGCAATGGTCAGCTTACCCGACTCCTTATCATAACCAGATTGATTAGTAGAAAGACCCCATGGCAACTGAAGCTTAAGGTTTTGGAATGCAATCTTGTTATTATTTCCCACCAAGCCTTGTGGTATGGTAAGGACCACTTCAATCTTGATAGGATTTGCTGTCTTTACGTTTTTAAGCTCCTTAAGAGCTTTGTCAACGTCGTGCATGTCGAAATTATAACTCTGAAGAGGAATCTCCGGAAAAGGGATAGCCGGAAGATCCAATTCTACTCCAGGAACCTCTACACCACCACCAACGATTGCAACAGAAAACAAGGAAGGATTTAATATAGGACTTCCTACATGTATGCTGCCAATACTGAATTCGGTAGGATTGATTCTTCCGTCTTTTACAATTGCATAGCACTCCTTTCCATCAATATTCACCTTTTGAATATTTTCGTTATCATCAAGGCTGACAACGTTTTCAAGCTTTATTTCCGAAAGCTGAAGAGGCACTGTGAGATTGTCGACAGTGAAACGAGAAGTCGTATCAATGTCAGTGAGGTCATATTTGTCGTCTACACAGCCCGTCATAAATGAAATAGCTGTAATTGACAACAGACCATTTACCAAAGTTTGTCTGTTCATTTTATATATATTATTGTTGTTGTTTGTTTTTGTAAGTCTCAGTAGAAATATCGTGCAAAATTATAAAAAAATATTCTAATATGAAAATTAATATTGTAAAAAGACAATAAATATATGTGATATAATATATCCCATATAAAAAATAGCCCCCACAAAAAGCAGAGGCTATCTTTCCTTTTATTTTTAAAATACTCTATTTTTCCAATGATTTCTGCCAACGCCATGCGTTAGCGAGGGTATCCTCAACGGGAACCTCGGCCTTCCATCCAAGCACGTTATTGGCCTTATCCGGAATAGCCCAAATCTTCTCGATGTCACCTTCACGTCGGCTTCCTATCTTATGAGGCACAGGAACTCCCGTAGCTTTTTCAAATGCATTGATGAGCTCAAGTACAGATACACCTCTGCCGGTGCCAAGGTTAAAGATTTCAATGCTGTCTGTATCCTCTCCGTCGAGCATCCTGCGCATAGCCACAACATGAGCCTTTGCAAGATCCACTACATCGATATAATCGCGGATGCAACTTCCATCAGGAGTATTGTAGTCATCTCCGAACACTGTCAGTTCCTTACGTATACCGGCAGCTGCCTGGGTGAGGTAAGGCACAAGGTTCTGCGGCACGCCAAGGGGGAGCTCACCGATCTTTGCACTTGGATGCGCACCTATCGGATTGAAATAACGCAAGATGATGCTTTTTACAGGAGCACCACTGTGTATATAGTCAGTGATAATCTCTTCAGAAATCTGCTTCGTGTTACCGTAAGGAGATGTGGCCGGCTTAATTGGTGCAGTTTCATCGATAGGGTTCACGTCCGGCTCTCCATATACAGTGCAACTGCTTGAGAATACGATGCCCTTCACTCCATACTGCGGCATACACTCAAGAAGATTGATGAGGGTATTAAGGTTATTGCGGTAGTACAGAAGCGGTTTCTGTACGCTCTCCCCCACTGCCTTGGATGCAGCGAAATTGATGATTCCCTTGATACCGGGATTTTGCTCAAAAAGCTTTTTAAGAGTATCAAGGTCGGTGCAGTCACCCTCCACGAAGACAGGGGCGATGCCTGTGATTGCCTCTATTCCTTTAAGCACGTCACGGTTTGAGTTCGATAAGTTGTCGATGATGACAACCTCGTAGCCTGCTTGCTGAAGTTCCACTACCGTATGGCTACCGATATAACCGGTGCCACCAGTCACTAAAATTTTTGTTGCCATTTTCTTTTTGTTTCTTCTGAATCAAAAAAGAGGAGAGGGATATACACCAGCGTCTACAAGAGCCTTGAATTGGTCTACAGTAGCCTGACGGTCAGCCGCAAATGTAACGCCAAACCATTTCGAAGGAGTTTGCACTACCTTAAGTGTGGCCTCGCCATTCTGAATAAGGTCGTTCACAACAGTCGGGATATAGAACTCCGATTTAAGCTCATTGCCATGCTCGGAGAGGAACTTCACGAAAGCTTTCTCACTGTAGCCGAAATAGTCGGGGGTAAAGCCCCACATATTCATGCTGACGCTGCTTCCGGCTGGGAATGGTTTCTCCACATCTTCTTCAATATGAATAAGGCCATCGCCTTTACGCTGAATACCATGGCATTCCTTTACGCCTGTCAGATATCCTTCTTCATTCACTTCGCATAAGCCGCGGCTCACTCCGCCATTCTCGCTAAGGGTATTTTCGATCTTGAATCCAATCATACAGTATTCGCCGGTCTTTCCTTCAAGATCCTTAAGAGTCTCTGCGGCAAGCTTGAAGCTTTCCGGACCATAGTAGTCGTCGGCATTGATCACAACAAACGGCTCCTTGATCACATCCTTAGCCATAAGCACTGCATGGTTAGTACCCCAAGGTTTCTGGCGCCCTTCCGGAACTGTGAAGCCTTCCGGCAGATCATGGATGTCCTGGAATACAACTTCCACCGGCACATGGCCTTCATATTTGGATATCACCTTATCACGGAAATCCTGCTCGAAATCATGGCGGATTACGAATACAATCTTTCCAAATCCGGCGCGCAATGCGTCGTAGACGCTATAGTCCATTATAGTCTCGCCCGAAGGGCCGAGAGAGTCGAGCTGCTTAAGACCACCGTAGCGGCTTCCCATTCCTGCAGCAAGAATAAACAGTGTTGGTTTCATATTAATATAAGAGTTTTTAGGTAAGTTATTATTTTCTTAAAAGCATCATAATTTTTAGCATAAAATCAAACATCACAAGCCGGGCGTTTGCATTTCTTAGAATATCGTCATGCGCTCGTTGGATCTCAGTCATGAGGCGCTCAACGTTCCTGTTGTTGATAAAAGGAGAAAACCTGACACTAAACTCTTCCTCTCCCCTGGTCATTGCATTGAGCGTGGGCTGCCTGAGATTATATATGAAGTTTTCACGTGTCAACCGCCCGCAGTAGGATAGAAAACGAGAATTTTTCTCTCTCCCCATTGCTGCGATGGCATCACTGAGCATTCTCAATCCTGCAGCATTCCTTGCGTAAGCCAATCTCATCATCTGCATAAACAATGCAGAAAATTCTTTAATCTCGCCCCCTTCTCCTGCAATGTCGAATGCCTTTATGATATTTCCTTCAGAAAGCAAAGCTATCTCTTGCGCTTCTGCCATTGACACTCCTTCTGAATTTAAAATCTCGCTCACCTCAATGTCTTTGAGTGGTTTCATATTAAACCTTTGGGTCCTTGAAAAGATAGTAGGCAGCAATTTTTCGGGCTCATTGCTCACAAGGATGAAAATGGTGTCAGGGAAAGGCTCCTCTAATAGCTTGAGCAGGGCATTTGCACATTGTGGTTGCATCTTCTCGGGCATCCATATTATATATGTCTTATACCGATAGGCAAAACTTGAAAGAGCTGCCGTCCGCGAGATTTCGGCTGCATCACTACGATAGATTACAGGCACCGTGTTGCCTGCATCAATACTCCTTGCCCACTCTTCCTTTGGCATATATGAATGAGTGTCAAGGAAGTCATTCCACTGGGGAAGAAAACTGTCGGTATTTTTTGAAGTTGCCCCCGTTCGTGGGAAAATGTAATGAACATCCGGATTATTATGGTGAGCGTTTTGCAGACAAGCCGGACATCGCCCGCAACTGTCGCCATTCGTTCTGTTCAAGCAATAAAGATAGCTCACAAAAGCTCTGGCAACACGCATTTTGCCGATCCCTTCCTGCCCTCCTAACAGAATGGCATGAGGAATATGATCGGAATCTACGATATCCCGCAGCGAGTCAATAGTTGATTTATGTCCGGTTATGTCCGAAAATTTCATTTCACTTTATAGTCAACGACTGTTTGTCGGTCATATTATTCGCAAATTTACAAAAAAAATAAGGCTGAACCAAATTTTTTTATTAAGTTTGCATAAAAAAGACATAAACACCAATGACTGTTCCATTTCTCGAATCTATCGCAAGGGCTTACGCAGAAAGCACTAATGATCTTTCTGACTACTTATTTATATTTCCAAGCAGGCGTGCTTGCACTTTCTTTTTAAAGAATCTCACAGGCACCCTTAAAGGTCGCGTTGCGGTTCTTCCCGAAGTGACAACTATGTCAGAATTCGTAGAAAAAGTATCAGGTAGAGTTGTTGCGGGGCGCATCGAGCTTCTCTTTATTCTTTATAAAGCATATGTAAGACTGCAAAAAGAATCTGACTCGCAAACGATTCAAGATTTCGATAAGTTCCGACGATGGGGAGAGACTGCACTCTCAGACTATAATGAGGTGGATATGCAGGATACTGATCCTGATGAAATCTTTAAGAATGTAAAAGACCTCAAAGAAATAAGCTCCAATTTTCTAACTGAAGAGCAACTCAAAGTAATGGAGGAATTCTTCGGACAGGCCTATGATCCAACTGATGTAGCCACCAAATTTTGGAAAGACTTCAATGAGAAAAAAGAAACCGAGCTTCACAAAAGGTTTCTTCCTATTTGGCAGATAATGGCCCCGCTTTATCACGCATTCAAGGATGATCTTGAGCAGCGAGGGCTGATCACTTCCGGGGGAGCCTACCGACTTGCTGCTGAAATTCTTGAAAAAGAGATTCCTGAATCAATCGGGGCTAAAAAAATTGTAATTATTGGATTCAATGCCCTGACACGCACAGAAAGCCGGATTTTCAATGCACTTGCATCCTACGACACCGATGACGGCACAGAGCATTTTGCTGATTTCTTTTGGGATACGGCGGGTCCGATCATCAAAGACAAGACTTCAGCAGCCGGGAGATATGTCTTGCGAAACAAAGAACGTTGGCCATCTCCCGAATGGGCAGCTAAGTATGTTTCTTTATCAGAGGTCGATAAAATGCCTGAAAAAATTAAGGTCATAGCCGTGCCATCCAATACGCTACAGGCAAAGGTAGCCTGTAGTGAAATAGAGGAGATGGGGGAAAGAATCGACCATTCAGAGTTTGCTGAAGCTAAAGTCGCCGTAGTGCTTCCTGATGAGAGTCTGCTGATCCCCTTCCTATACTCTCTTCCTGACAACGTATCCGATGTCAATCTCACCATGGGGTATCCAATGAAACTATCCGGAGTCGCTACATTCGTATCTCTTCTTCGTCGACTTCAGGGAGGCAGAAGGAAATCCGGGGATACAATTGGATATTACTATAAGGATCTTGAGGCTGTGCTTTCCCATCCATTCAGCCATGCTATGTTTGGGGTCGCTGTCACTAAAGTCAAGGAGTGGATAAAAAGATTTCATCACTCCATTGTAGACATCAATGAAGTCGGGACCATTTCAAAAGAAATGTCAGAGCTGCTCACCCCTCTTTCTGATGATGCCACTCCAAAAGAAGCAGTGGATTGGCTTGAGGCAATATTGATGAAGGTCTCCGAATGTATATCGGTTTCCGGCATGAAGATACTAAAAGCCAATGTTGACGTGGCAAATATTGACGTTTATCGTCTTTTACTTAAGCAACTTCTCACAACGGTAATGGAATATGGCATCTCGATGCAATGGCGTACATTCCTTTCTCTCTCCGACAGATTGCTGTCAGCAGAGACAGTGACGTTTGAAGGACAACCACTCCGAGGGCTTCAAGTGATGGGTATGCTCGAAACAAGGGCTCTTGACTTTGAGCGTATTATTATTCCTTCACTCAATGAAAGAATACTTCCAGCTCGCCGCAGAGTGCGCACATTCATCTCGGATTCCCTACGAAAAGCCTACGGATTGCCCCCTATAAATTATTCCGAATCAATATTTGCTTACTATTTTTTCCGTATGATTGCCAGAGCGAAGGAAGTGGTTCTGCTCTACGACGCTCGCTCTTCAGAAGGCGCACGAAGTGGAGATGTCTCTCGCTATGTGCTACAGCTTCAATATCTATATGCAGTCGATAATATAAAGTTCGAATCGAGGTCGTTCGACATTTCAAAGTCTGAACTAAAGCCCACTCCCATTGAGAAGAATCAAGACATCATGAATCTTCTCTCGGCTTACCGCGATGCCAGTGCATACGGCAGAAACCTTTCTGCTACGGCCCTAACCCGATATGCCGACTGCCAGATTCGTTTCTATTTTGAGCATCTACTTAGAATACATACAGATGAAGAGTCAGTAGATTTCATTGATGCTATAACGCAAGGCAACATTCTGCACTTCGTGATGCAAAATATTTATCTCCCTGTCGAGAAGCAGTGTCGCTATCTTTCACATCCTGAAGTGATAGATGCCGCTTTGATTGAAGCCAAAAAGAGCAATGTCAATGAAATCGATCGCCTGATAAGAGTTGGCATCAACAAGGAGCATTTTCATCGACCGGAGGAAAAACTCAACACTCCTTTGCGAGGATCGGTAAAATACGTAGCTAATGTACTAAGAAAACAGGTTTTCACCATTCTTGACTTTGATCTTAAGCAGACTCCTTTTCTTCTTTATGGGGTTGAGATTGATGGGAATGTCAGCATAAAGATGCCAACAGGGTCTCCGGTCAACATGAGGTTTGCCATCGACCGACTTGACAAGGTAAGATGCAATGAAAAAGATTTCTTAAGAATCGTCGACTACAAAACCGGCTCTGTACACGTGGAAGCAGACTCCATGGAAAATATTTTTGAAGGCGAGCTTAAAGGGAAAAATCTCCTTCAGTTATGGCTATATGCAAATCTTTTTGATGCCCTCCCTGACAAAAACCTTCAAAAGGATGCTCCTCGGCCACTTCTCGATCTTTTTGCAACAGATAGTGGACTACCCCATCAACCATTAATGCTCGAGCTTTACGACGTGAATAGCCTTCGCTCAGGAAAGCATACCCACCCCAAAATAGATGGATCGGAGCAGACCGTACATGCTGATCTCAACTCGGAGTTTCTTAATTTCCTTGAAAAAACTTTGATTCAATTGTTTGACCCCGATCAACCATTGAATCCGACAAAAAATCTCGCATCCTGCGCATTTTGCCAATTCAAGACGATATGCTGGAGATAATTTTATAGAAGTTATTGACATAACATTTGGCAAATTCGACATTTTTTTGTAATTTTGCACTCGAAAAAACCCAAAAGCAATAAAGGGCGGCTGACGAGGCATCGTGAATGTCACAGAGCCGGACCCACAGTGTGATGGGAAATATTCATATATTTTTAGTAACACATTTAAGAAATGAAGAAATTCGAACTCAAGGCTGAGGCTCGCGAGAATCTTGGCAAGAAGGCTGTAAAAGCTCTTCGTAACGAAGGAAAAATCCCCGCAGTGCTCAACGGCGGCAAACTCGTAGAGCTCCCCTTCAACGGCACTCTCGAACCGGGTGAGAAGCTCGTGGAACTCGACGAAAAGCGCGGAATGATCACTACCGACATTACTGTAAAGGCTGAGGATGTACGCAAGCTCATCTACACTCCTGAAATCTTTGAAATCGACCTTGAACTCAATGGCAAGGTTCGCAAAGCTGTGATGAAAGATCTCGCATTCCAGCCTGTAAAAGACACTGTTCTCCACATCGACTTCCTTGAGGTTTATCCTGACAAGCCCATCATCATGGAAGTGCCTGTCAAGATCGTAGGCCATGCAGAAGGTGTGAAGGCAGGTGGTAAGCTCCAGCTCTCAATGCGTAAGCTCAAAGTTAAGGCTCTCTATAATGAAATCCCCGAACAGCTAGTAGTCAATGTCGACCACCTCGGTCTCGGCAAGTCGCTCGCAGTCGGCGACCTCCACTACGAAGGTCTTGAACTGATGAACGCCAAGAACGCTGTTGTCTGCGCAGTTCAGCTTACAAGAGCTGCTCGTGGTGCTGCTGCAAAGGCAGAATAATCACGACGCTTTCAGAAAAAAAATCGGGCGATATGGGCTTCCATATCGCCTTTGTTTTAACTCTAAAAACCCCCACTCAAAAATATGAGTTTAAGGGACTACTTTCTCAGACTCTTTCAAAAAAAATCTAAAGAAGAAAATAGTCTGGTTCAAATTACTCCTACTATGAAAAAGTATCTTATCGTCGGGCTTGGCAATATTGGGCCCGACTATGTTGGAACTCGACACAATGCCGGTTTTATGGTGGTTGATGTGCTGGCAGAGCGAGCCGGTGCTTCGTGGAAATCGTGCCGTTATGGAGATATGGCCACTGTCAAGATAAAAAATTGCGAACTGATGCTTCTAAAGCCATCAACGTTTATGAACCTTAGTGGAGTCGCAGTCCGCTATTGGATGAATCAAGAAAAGCTGCCACTTGAAAACCTGCTTGTAGTGGTCGATGACATAGCCCTCCCCTTCGGAACAATCCGCTTGAAGCAACGTGGCTCTGATGGAGGCCATAATGGATTGAAGAATATTGCATCTGAGTTAGGAAATGCCAACTATGCCCGTCTGCGCATAGGCGTGGGAAATGAATTTTCCAAAGGGCACCAGATCGATTTCGTTCTTGGCGTATTCACACCTGATGAGCGCAAGGAACTTCCTGCCATCCTTGACAAGGCTGCCGACTGCGTGTCGGCCTACTGTCTTTCAGGACCAGCTTTCGCCATGAATCATTTCAACTGATTGCTGTAAGCATATTAGTTGGAATAGTCGCGTTATAGAAAATTACTTAGAAAATCAATTTTGCTTATAAACCATAATCAAGAATATCATGAAAAGATTTGTAAAATTTGGATTGGGACTATCCTTGGCTCTTGGTGCGCTCGGAAGCAATTCAATTACTGCCGGCAATCCAGTAGAGATGTTGGCATTCTCAATGCCAGACGGCAATGGAGGACTAAAACTCGCAACTCGCTCCGACTCCGGAAAGGAATGGCGCACAATCGGCAATTTCCACTCATTCCTCGGTTCCGACTATGGAGCCTGGGGCAGCGAAAAGAAAATGCACAACGTTCGCATAGCTCAAGATGACAAAGGCACTTTCTGGGTTGTATTCAACCCGGACAAAAATGGCGAAGTCGCTGCATATACATTCTCTGAAAATTTTGAGAACTGGAAACCGCAGGAATACCGCCGTTCTGACTCCAACTACATGTCGGAATTGCCACCATCCGTTCAGTTTGCCGAGCTCACTGAAGAGACTGTACAGGGACAGCAGGTGAAAGGAACTGTGATAACCGTTGACTCAGACCTCATAGGTCAACTAAACGGATATATCCACTACCGCGGGACCCTTGACAACCGAAACGATGAGCGTACCGACCAGGATCCTTGGCGCTTTAAGAATCTGAAACCACTCAAGGCAACGGTCACTCTTGACAAAGACAATGCTAAACAAATAAGCGACAATTTCATAGGTATCTTCTTCGAAGATATCAATTATGGAGCAGACGGAGGTCTCTACGCCGAACTCATACAGAACCGTGATTTCGAATACTCCGATAAGGACCGCCATGAGTGGACTCCAACCTCCTACTGGGAGTCTTCAGACATGAACCTTAGTATATCTACCGTCGACCCCATTCATGCCAACAACAGCCACTATGCCGTTTGCAAGACGGCAAACAAGCCGGGAATCCTGTCAAACAAAGGATTCGATGGCATAGTGCTAAAGAAAGGTGACAAATATCTATTTAATCTTTTCGTCCGCTCATCTTCAAAGACGTCCCTTAAAGTGACTCTGACAGACAAAACAGGAAAGATTCTCGCACAGGGAAAAGTGAATGTCCCGGCCGGCAACGACTGGACTAAACTTGACGCTACACTGACAGCAAAAGCAGACTGCAACGACGCGATGCTAAAGATTGAGGTTCCAGCCAAGAGCGAAGTCAGCCTCGATATGGTTTCACTCTTCCCGGAAAAGACATTTAAGGGGCATAAGAATGGTCTTCGTGAAGACTTGGCGCAGACTCTCGCCGACCTTCAACCGAAATTCATGCGTTTCCCCGGAGGATGCGTCAGCCACGGCAATGGAATCGACAACATATATGATTGGAAAGGCTCTGTTGGTCCACTTGAAGCCCGCAAACCTCTCCCCAATCTTTGGGGCTACCATCAGACCCGCGGTCTCGGCTTTTACGAGTACTTCCAGTTTTGTGAGGACCTCGGTATGGAACCGCTGCCGGTGCTGGCAGCCGGAGTACCATGCCAGAATTCCTCCCGCCCTTCCCATTACAGCCACGATAACCTGACCTCCAACGGACAACAGTGTGGCATTCCTATGGAAGACATGCCTGCTTATATCCAAGACATTCTTGATCTCGTGGAGTATGCCAATGGTCCTGCTGATTCCAAATGGGGTAAGGTGCGTGCTGAAGCGGGCCATCCTGAACCGTTCAATATGAAATACCTTGGCATTGGCAACGAAGACCTGATAAGCGAGGCGTTTAAGGAACGCTTCAAAATGATACGCGATGCTGTCAACGCCAAATATCCCGAGATCACGGTCGTAGGCACGGTAGGTCCATTCTTCGAAGGTTCTGACTATGAGGAAGGTTGGGACTTTGCAAAGAAAGAAAATGTGGAGATTGTAGACGAGCACTATTATGTCGCTCCCGGATGGTATATCAACAATCGCGATTACTATGACAACTACGACCGTAAGGGGCCGAAGGTATATCTCGGAGAATACGCTTCCCACTACCCCGGACGCGAGTCAAACCTTGAATGTGCACTCTCCATCGGACTCTATCTGACAGATGTGGAGCGTAACGCTGACGTTGTCACAATGACATCGTATGCCCCACTCCTTTCGAAAAAAGGACGTACGCAGTGGCGTCCGGATCTGATTTATTTCGACAACGAGAGTATCTCCGTGTCTCCGGACTACTACGTTCAGCAGATGTACGGCGCGAATTCCGGCACCACCTATGTTCCGTCTTCTGTCACCCTTGAGCAGAAATGCTGTGGCAAATGTGGCAAGACACCAAAAGTTGTAACTAATGATGAGGTCACCAACCGCTTCGGAGTCTCAACAGTAGTCGATGAAAAGACTGGCGACACTATTGTAAGGATAGCTAATATGCTTCCTGTTGGAATAGATGTAGACCTGAATGGATATCCTAAAGGGAAAGCTGTGTTAACAACCCTTACCGGAAACCCACGCGACACAGATGTAAGACCCACCACATCTACAATTGAACTTGACGACAAGGTGGAGGTAGCACCTTATTCATTCTCCACTTTGAGAATCTTTAAAAACAATTAATCTTGTAGGGACGCACGGCCCGTGCGTCCTAAAAAATCAAAATTATCCATGAAGAAACTAAGCACAGTTATTCTGCTTGCAACCGCACTTATCTCCGGAAGTGCATGCAAATCTAACAAGACAGAACAAACGGAATCACAAGAGGGAAAGACTATAGTACTTTATTATTCACAGACTGGAGCTACCAAAGCAGTAGCTGAAGAATTACAGAAACAACTTGGTTGCGACATTGACTCAATCGTAGCTATAAATCCATACGATGGAGACTACGGTCAGACTATAGCCCGCTGGATGCAAGAAAAGAAAGATAGCGTGAAAGTTGAGGTCAAACCTCTTTCTGTAAATCTTGATGAATATGACACAGTATTCCTCGGTTTCCCAATTTGGGGTGGCACGTATGCCCTTCCTATGGCTTCTTTCCTGAGTGAAAATAAGCTTGATGGAAAGAACGTTGTGACGTTTGCGACTTTCGGTAGCGGTGGCATAGAAAAAGCAACCCTTGACGTAGCGGTCGCTCTCCCCGGTGCAGACGTAAAAGAAGGATATGGAGTAAGAAATGCTCGGGTAGCCAAGGCTCCGCAAGAGATCAATAGATTTCTTATCGAAAATGATTATGTCGAAGGGGAATTCGAAGCATTACCTGCATTCTCTGAACCCACTGATGTCTCGGATGAAGAAGCTGCCATCTTCCATGCAGCATGCGACAACTATCAGTTCCCACTTGGGAATCCCGTATCTGTAGCATCGCGTAAGACTCAGGAAGGCACAGAATATGAATTTGGTGTCAAATCCACGACACCTGACGGACAGGAATCTAACGCCATCATCTACGTGATAGCCTCCGAAGGCTCATCCCCTGAATTCACCAGAGTCGTAAGAGAATAAAAGCTATCGATATTGTTCACATAATTTTGAGACTCCCGGACTTCCAATCATAGAGGTTCGGGAGTCTCTTTAATTCCTGCGAATGAGAGCCAGTTCATCAAGATTTAATCCTGTAACCTCCATAATCGTTTCATCCGGAAGATTTAACAATAAAAGTTTTTTTGCAGTTTCACGCTTTTCAAGAGCTACACCCTCAGCTAAACCTTCTGCTCTTCCTTCTGCCTTTCCTTCTGCCCTTCCTTCTGCCCTTCCTTCTGCCCTTCCTTCTGCCCTTCCTTCTGCTTTTCCTACGATAAAGCCCTCCTCTCTTCCTTCGGTTCGGGCAGTATCAAGCACATCATTCTGAACCATGATATTATCGAGATGACGGTAGTAGGCTACACGTTGCTCCTTCGTCATTGAGAGAACACGCAGTTTTTCCCTTACTCGCTGCAGACCAGGAGTACATGTATCCTCATTGACCTTACCCGTCTTAAGATAGGACATCCACTCATCGAGAGGAGAATCCGGAATCTTATCATAGTTGTTAACCCTCAGAATATAATACTCCGGAAAAATCTCCTTGGGAAGATGCTGCACTATGACTCCATCTTCTTTGGTGCGTACAATGAGCTCGGTACCAGTATGTAAACCCTTGAAATGCATATCGCCTACATATACATAATCATCACCCTCCCCATAATCGCAATAGAGAATGCTGATTGAGTATACTTTCTTTACCTTGTCGTATCTATCACCAAGATTTATATGCTCCGTAATGGTCTTGCAAGTGCCAAAAAGAATTCTCTGCAGATAATCAAGTTCGCGTGTCAGCTGAACCTCTACAATAATAATGTGTCCTTTACTGTTTTCAGCCTTGATGTCTACACGATTAAACTTATCATACTCGTCTTCTTGATTTGACTCGCTTTCGAGAATCTCCTTGATTTTAACTTCCTCTCCAAGCAAGACGGTCAGCAAGCCTTCGAGTATCTCAAAGTTAGCTTTATCCCTGAGCAAATGCTTGATCGCCCAGTCGAAACGGATGAAGGTGTTGTCATTTTCCATAAGTCGGAGGATTTTTTGCAAATCTACAAATAATTTTTTATCTATGCAACTTTTACCAAATGTAAAACGCGACAATTTTTTATTTGCCGCGTTTCTACTATTTTCTATGGTACAGATTAACCAAACACATCATTCAATGTTTCCAGTAATAGTAATGGGGATGGAGACAACTTGAAAGGTATGGTCGAGGGCTCGGGATTTCTGGAGCCAGTTGCGGAAGTTTTCTGCGGAAAGGGTCTTCAAGGAGATTTCCTGACCGTTTGATTTGTCGATAGGCTTGATGAAATCGTTTTGGGAAAAGACCACATATAGCATATGTCCAAAAATTTATTTAAAAAATCAATCTAAAAAATTATCATCAATGATAATTTTTTATTATATTTGCATCCGAAAATGATTCTTACATGATTATAGAATACGAAAAATTTTTCCCTTCTTCTCCTATTC
>JAIDSL010000211.1 GCA_029061255.1 Muribaculaceae bacterium | reverse complement strand
TCTTCCAAGTCAGGAAATAAAAATTTTTCAAGATATATCATAAATTCCAATAATTTAGTGTTTAATTGTTTACAAAAATAACAAATTTTTCGTAACCCCACAATTTTCTCTGATATTAATTCATCTTAATACCGGATTTTTATATAATTTTGCACTAATTAATAATCAATATCCTATGATTCAACAATCCGAATTCCGCCTACAGCCACTACGGCGCGGCTGCCATCTGATCACCGGCGAGATCCTTCGTCATCTTCCGGAGGCTCTTCCGGAAGCAGGACTACTCAATATATTTGTGAAGCATACATCCTGCGGCTTGACAATAAACGAGAACGCAGACCCCGACGTTCGCCACGACCTCGACAAGATCCTCGACCACATCGTCCCCGAAAACCAACCATATTACTATCACACAATGGAGGGCCTCGACGATATGCCGGCACATGCCAAAGCTACCCTAACCGATGTCTCACTCACAATTCCCGTAACCAACAGCCGTCTTAATCTCGGCACCTGGCAAGGCATCTACCTCTGCGAGTTCCGCGATTACGGCGGTCCCCGCTCCCTCGTCCTCACCCTGTTTTCATGAAAATGTTGCCTAATATTTGTATATATCGTATATATTGACTATATTTGCATAGAGAATCAAAAAATCGTTTAGTATGGCAACCGTTGCAAAAATCAACACAAGAAGAAAACTTATAGACATTCCCGAAGATGTCTTTCAGACCCTAAATCTCAAAGCGGCAGCTATGGGAACCAACCTAAAGAAATTTATAGAGGACCTCCTTATCCGCGAAAGCGAGGATATGGACGATGCAGAAGTATACCGATACCTTGTCGCAACCCGACCCGAAGGTAAGGTCATGCTAAACTCTGAGGAAAAAAAGGAATTTGAAGAATGGCTTAATCAGCATCGAAAATGAAAGTCGACTTTTCAAAAGACTTTAATAAATCAGTTCGTAAGTTATCAGGAAAGATACTTCAATCAGTAATCGAAACCATTGATGAAGTTAAATCCGCTGAATCAATTAACCAGATCTCCAATTGCAAGAAAATCGAGTCACTTAATAGCGTTTATCGGATAAGGATTGGAGATAAAAGAGCTTTCTTTGTGCTACATGTTCAAATTGAAGGAGATTTGGTAATGTTCGAATATCTTCTAAGTCGTGGAGAAGCATACGATAAAAAGAATATGCAGAAACTTCGTAAAAAAGATTGCTGATAGCAACACAACAATTATTATGCTACGCAAACATAATGTTTACAGAGCATAATAATTTTGATGGTAGTTACTATCTTTTTTATCTTAGGAAAAGGCTTATGACTTCAGCCGGTAGCATGATTCTACCCTCTGAAACAGAAAGTACAGAAGCCTTAACATCCTCTGGTTCGCACTTGAGGAAAAGCATTGGCAGGATAATATGATTAGCGGCAAATGGGAGCAGATGCGCTTTTCTCTTCAGTTCAGACAATAGATTTAAGGCATTCTCCGGCGCCGTCCATTTGCATTCTCCAACCAATAAGTATTTCCTATCCAACGACTCGCTGACCACATCGATTTCAATCTGCTCCGGTTTCTTATCTTCATTTAGTACTGAACCCCACCAACGAGAGGCTTTACCATAAAGTACACCGTCGATGACATTTCCAACTACACTATCCCGGCACATGGACTCCCACTGCATACCGACATATCTGGGAAATTGGGTTTTAAGCATAGTTTCAATCGGCAGATGTCGGTCAAGTTCGATAAATGAGCGGTTTGGCACTACAAACTGATAATAGAATGCGAGAAATGGATCAGCAATCTTATATAGGCTCTTTTTAGAATTTTTTTCATCAACACCAAATGGTACCTCCTTTTCAAGAAAACCTAAATCGATTAGTTTCTTCAAAGGACGAGAAAGGTTGGTAGCAGGCTCATTGCACCTGGCTGCTATTTCCGATAGACGGTTAGCCCCCGAACCAATGAACGACATGATGGTCGTGGTTTTCACTATATCCTTCACATCGTCTTGAAGCAGTTTGACTGGTTCTTCATAGAGCGGAGCATTCACCGAAAAGACATTTCTCCATAAGGCCTGTTCCAAAGAATGTCGATTTTCCCTAAGTTCCCAATAGCGTGGAACGCCTCCCCAAACGGCATATTCCTCCATTGCCTGTACAGAATCAAAACTCAAGGCTTCTTCTATGAATGGAATGCGAAGAGGAGTCAGTTTCATGATCTCCTGAGCTCTTCCATATAGAGGAGCTGTGGCATCAAGAAAGAGCCCGTACATCATATTCTGTGACGAACCGCATAATATTAAATTGTATTTCAGCACCTTGTTGTCGATTAGTTTTTGCAATACGGATGGTAGTTCCGGCGACTGCTCCACAAGATAGGGAAATTCGTCAAGACAGAGCGTAAACTTTTTTTCAGTACGGTAATTGGCGGCCATAAAGATTGATTCCCAATCTGGATACGACACTTTGTCGAAATCAGGAAATTTTTGGGCGAACATCTTGGCAACAAGTTCCCTCTGGTGCTCTGCTTCAGATCGGTCTGATAGGAAATATACGTCACTGTCAGTAATTACCTTTTTTATTAGAGTCGACTTTCCCAATCGTCGACGGCCGTATACTACAACCAAGGATGGTGTGTCCATTTCCAAAGCTTCCGTAAGGCGTTGCTGCTCCTCTTTTCTATCTACAAATTCCATGATTTTGCCCTTTATAATTATTATGCCCCGCAAACATAATGTTTTCGGAGCATAATTCCAAATTTAATGCCTGATATTTTATTTTTTTAACATATGTAATTAGAATCACTCAAACTTAGGCAATTCTCTACTCGTTTTATTTCTATGAAAGACACACAAGATATACTTATAGAAAAAACTACACCCGAAGGTATAGAGCGATTCTTGGCTTCCGATTTCGTGGAAGGCATCGGACCCTCCTATGCCCATCGACTCGTCAAAGCATTTGGCTCCGATACACTTAAAGTTCTCGCCGAAGACCCTGCAAAATGCAGCGAGATCAAAGGTCTCGGCAAGACCCGAGCGCTAAAAGCCTCTGAAAGCCTAAAGGCAATCAAATACCCTCTTCCACTCCTCTCCTTCCTCTTCTCTTGCGGAGTCAGCGAGATGTATATCGACCGGATCTTAGGTAAATATCGGAAACGAGCGGAAATCGTCATCCTCAAAGATCCTTACTACATGGTAGAGGACGTTTGGCAACTCCATTTCTATACTGCCGATAAGATTGGGCGTGCCATCGGAATTGCGCCTGATGATCCACGTCGACTGCAAGCAGCAATCGTGGGTGCTGTAAAACATTATGCCGACGACGGTCACCTCTTCGTGACCATTTCCGAAGCACTCGCCTATGCCTCTTCAATAACAGGTGTGTCTGAAGATGAAATATCCAAACAAATAGATGCCACCATCGACGATGGCCGGATAGTCCGCAGCAGGGGCGTGCTTTACCTTCCGGTCTTCTATAATGCCGAAAAGGAAGGTGCTGAAAAACTGCTTGCACTCGCAGAGTCAGCTCCCGAAAAAATCAATGTGTCAGATATTCCCACTACTGACGGTAACGGTCTCGCATATTCACCGATGCAGATTGATGCCATCAAACTACTTCTCACCTCTCCTGTCTCAGTACTCACTGGAGGTCCCGGATCAGGAAAGACGACCGTTCTAAGAGCCGTAATAGATGTACTCGAGAAAGAAGGTAAACACGTTCTCCTCTGTGCTCCTACTGGCATGGCAGCAAAAAGAATGACATCCCTTACAGGACGCGAGGCCTCTACCATCCATCGCCTTCTTGGTTATCGACAAGGAGAAGGCTATCATAAAAAGCAACTCGAAACCGATGTGCTCATCATTGATGAGGGTTCTATGATGGAGCAAGTATTGTTCAATCATCTATTGGATGCAGTCGGACCCGGGACACAGGTTATACTCGTTGGAGATGTCGACCAGTTGCCGGCGATTGGAGCCGGTGATGTGATGAGAGACATGATTAAGTCGCCTACAATACCAGTGGCGCGTCTTGAAGAGAATTTCCGGCAAGAGGAAGGAAGTATGATAGCTGAAAGCGCTCGAGCAATCAACTCAGGAGAAATGCCGGAGTCACACCCTGAAAGCGACTTCATGATTATCCCGGAATCCACAACCAGGCGTATCCATGACCGCATCCTTTCACTCGTAGCTGAAGAACTTCCGCGAGAAAAAAGAGTGCCGCCCTCAGATATTCTCGTAGTTACCCCCCAGCAAATAGGACCCTTAGGTGCCAAGCAACTCAATATAGATCTTCAGCAACGACTTAATCCTGAAGGAGCCGCACTCCGAAGGGGCGAATCGATCTTCCGTCTCGGAGATCCGGTAATGCAGACATCAAACGCAAAAGACCGTGGTGTCTACAATGGCGAGACAGGGCGAATTGTGGAAGTCAATCCTGAAGAACAGACACTTATAGTGGAATATTCCGACGGAAACCGAAGCACATACAAACGCACAGAACTGAGCGAGCTCACCCTCGCCTATGCGACCACTGTCCATAAACTTCAAGGCTGTGAGGTAAATAACATAGTCTTCCCCGTCACAATGACCCACAAACCGATGCTCTACCGCAATCTACTCTATACCGGCATCAGCCGAGCCAGCCGCCTCTGTGTCCTCGTCGGCGAAGAGGAAGCCCTACGCTACGCCGTTGAGAACGCGGCTCCCACAATCCGCAACTCCAACTTCCGCCACCGCCTCTCCAACGGTATCGCTGCGACCAACTGCTAAGCCTATAGAAGGGATGCTTCCCAGCCCCCCAAAGTCTTACTAAGTAGTAAGAGGGTGTTGCAGAACTATATTCTCCGCATCTTGTAGGGACGCACGGCTCGTGCGTCCGTTTTTATATTGCTGATTACCAATCTAATTGCATAAAGGACGCACGAGCCGTGCGTCCCTACATCAGAATATTGGCCCATTTTGCAACACCCTCGTCCTCGATCGTCATATATGGAAGGAAATCTTCCCAGCCTCCCCCTGCGTCAAACCTATGGGAATAAACCAAAAGCACTCTGAATCCGCATGATTAAAGATACTGATTCAAGGCATCCTTTTTTATATCATTTTTTTTCATTAACTTTGCACCAAAAGCAGCGAATTATGGCAAAGAGGATAAAATACCCGGTAGGAATCCAGACCTTTGAGAAGATCATAAAAGAAGGATATGCATATGTAGATAAGACAGAGCTGATCTATGAGCTTGTCACCACAGGCCAGTACTATTTTCTTGCTCGTCCCCGAAGGTTTGGCAAAAGTCTATTGCTCTCCACCATTCAGGCATACTTCGAAGGAAAGAGAGAACTCTTTGAAGGGCTCGCTATAAGTCATCTTGAGGAGGATTGGGAGAAATATCCGGTAATCAGGCTTGATTTGTCGGCTTATGATCCACAGATAGAGGGGCATATCGAAATGATCCTCGACACCCAGCTGTCAAGATATGAAGAGCTTTACGGCATTCCAAGTCCTGACATTTCACATGACCAAAGACTAAACAGGCTTATATATTCAATGTCTCAAAAGACGGGAAAAGGCGTGGTCGTACTTATCGATGAATACGATGCTCCTCTTACAGCCCATATTTCTGAGCCGAAAATGTTTGAGGATAGAAGAAACATCCTTCGCTCTGTCTACTCCAACCTTAAAAGCATGGACGAATACCTCAAATTCGTTATGCTTACAGGAGTGACTCGATATTCAGAAACATCTGTTTTTAGTGGACTCAACAACCTTGAAGATATATCAACCGATTATAACTATATTACAATTTGCGAAATAACTGAAGTGTAAATCCTGAATAGTGTGGCACCAGCCGTGCTCAGCACAAGCATTTGGGAAGTCAAAAGTCTATTGATAAAAGGGCACCCTGAAGAAGCCTTCGAAATAGACATGGTCCTGAAGTTTCCGGATTATATTTATGTGATCGAACTAAAACTTGACAGTTCAGCCAAGGAAGCCCAGAATTAAATCGATTCAAACCATTACACAGTTCCGTTCACATACGATGGAAGAAAAATCATAAAAGTAGGCATCAACTTCTCCTCCAACACCCGCAATATAACAGAAATCTTAATATCCCCAATATAGAATCTCATCTTCGTATTATGGAAAGGCGGTTTGGCCTCGCCCAAGCTAAATTCCCAACCGCTCGACTATGGAAGGGAGGCTTCTCAGCCTCCCCCCAGCGTCAAACTAAGTAGCAAGCGCACTCCGTGCGCGTCACCGCGCGTCAAATATGGAAGGGAGGCTTCCCAGCCTCCCCCAGCATGAAACCTACCTCAATTTACTATTCATTTAGAAATTGAGTTTTGGAAGTGAGTTGAATAAATCGGCAGTTCGCTCGGGGCGGTTAGCGCTTTGAATCCGCATTTTTATGAAGTGCAGATTCAAGGCGCTCTTTTTTATGCTAAAATTTTGACAATCCAAACTTTTTTCTTATTTTTGTGTTTAGAAATTATTGACTTAAGTTTAGCGTGTTCTATATTATTGTAGTTCAATATTCAGAGTTTTAAAAATGCGTAGCTTTCTCTGCGAGCTTCGGCCGATTCGAAGCAGGCCGCAATCATTGCGAGCTTTCCAAGACCGTGTCGCAAAGCTCCTCAAAGCATTGAAACTCTGCCCCTTTGCGCCTTTGCGTGATAATAAAAGAGTATGCGAAAGTTGAGTAATCGATGATGTTATGGGAATCCCCATAAAGCTGAAAAATTTGATCTAATCATTTATAAACTTAAATTTACCAATTATAATATGAAAGAAATACTCATTATCCCCGACATTCACGGAAGAAACTTTTGGAAAGAAGCTGTTGAAAAATATCCTGAAGCTGACACAATCTTCTTGGGAGATTACCTTGACCCATATCCTCATGAGGGAATTTCTCATAAAGAGGCAAGAGAGAATTTTAAGGAGATTCTCGAATATGCCAAGTCTCACGACAACGTGACCCTTCTCTTCGGCAACCATGACCTCGTCTATTGGTTCCCATATAACTGGGGCCGTAAAGATACCGGCTGGGAAGAAGAATTGCGCAAGATATTCCGCGAAAACCTGAATATTTTCCAAATGTTTGCTGTTCGTGAAGTAAATGGCAAGAAATGGCTATTCTCACACGCGCCTCTTTTTGAGGAATGGATAGAATACACCAATATGCCCCATGATCTTGACGCCATTAAGGAAGACTTATGGAAAAGACTGGAAGCATACGATGAAGATGATGATGAAAATTGGAGAGAGAGAAATGAAGCTCGCGAATCTGTCTGGAAGTCATTGGGCAGGGCTTCAAAACTCCGTGGAGGTATCGACAAATGCGGCTCTCCGGTATGGGCTGATGTAAAGGAAATCACAGATGAATGCCACCTTTACAATGATGCCGATTACTATGTCTTCGGCCATACTCAGATGGATGAACCTATCATAACCGACACCTATGCCTGCCTCGATACTCATCAGGCATACATAGTCTCTCCTGAAGGCAAAATAGAAGTTGTCACAGAAAAGCATACCCCAAAACTCCCTGAAGACAAGGGTTTCTCAATATTCTGAGTTTGATTATGAGACCGATGAGAAAGGCTTCGCGACAAAAGGATGCCGCATGGGCTCTGGAAGTTTTCGACAAAGCTCCTTACGTGACAGTAAGCATGACACGTCATGACGGCACTCCATATGGCCTGCCACTATCCCTCGTCAGGAGAGACGAGAAGACATTTTATTTCCATTGCGCCGCAGAAGGCGAGAAAATCGATTGCATCAGGAAGAACCCGATCGTCAGCCTTTCAGCTGTAAGCAAGTGCACGCCTAAATATGAAGAGGAGAAAAACAACTTCACTGAATATTTTCATTCGGCAATAGCCTTAGGTAAAACAGAATTTGTAGGAGACCGCGATGAAAAGATCCTTGCTCTTAGACTTCTATGCGAACGCTTCCTCCCGAAATATATGGATCATTTCGACGAAGCGATCGCAAGAAGCCTTGACCGGACCACAATAGTGAGAATCACCCTTACCGAACCACCAGTAGGCAAATCTAAACCCTAATCAAGTTAGTCGCGATATAACAGGGCACAATTCCATAGAAAATAATGATTGCCATTGCGCCAGCTATGGTGAGAAAATCAATATAAATCATGACTAAATTCAAGGCATTCTCTTTTCTTTTGATTGGCATCTTTCTTTTTGCCTGCTCAAAAAAACCTGCTCCTGATCATACGCACCTATATGAGGAAATCCGTCACGTCAATAAGATGGAGTTTGCTTCAATGGCTGTCACTAAGACAGTCAAGACAGAGCGTTCAGACTGGTATAAGGTCGGCAAACGGATAGCCGTATATTCTTTCGACACCTATCTTAAGGCATACATAGATCTCTATCAATTCGAGATGGAGAATATGGAATTTGATGAGGAAAACAAGACTGTCAAAGTGACCCTTCCCCCGGTCAAGGTTGAGATTGCCGGCAGGGATATGGAGATGAAAAAGGAATATGAAAATGTCGGTATGTTCCGCACCGAAATCGATTCCAAAGAAAGGGCTAAGATGAAGGAGAAGGCAAGCGCAGAACTTAAAAAAGAGTTGGGAGGGAACCCCGAATATAAACAACGCCTTGAAGACACTGCAAGAAGAAAAGCCCGCTCTTACTTCGAAAATCTATTTAAAAATGCAGGCTACACGGCCTTCATTCGCTTTAGCGATGAAATCACCGGCGGCGGAGATTATAATCTGAAGAACTATGATTAAGGCGCTGAAATACATCATTCTACTCATCTTGGCAGCCGCCATTGCATTCTTTGGATGGCAACTCTACAGATATTTGCAGCATCCTGAAGAAATCGAAGTTCTACCTTCCAAACCGGGGGATGTGAAGGAGATGGCACGTCTATGCTCCATGGAGATCTACAATGAGGTGTCCGTGCTCGACACAGTCAATTCAAAAGTCATTTTCGCTGTCCAAAAACAGAGCGGAAGCATCTCATTTGACATGGAAAACCTTCAGGTCGACGACTCCGGCGATACCGTAAAAATTGTCCTTCCTCGCGAAATCGTGGATATATATGAATCCAATGAGAAAAACGCCTGGGAAGTGATCGACACTAAAGCTATTGGCCCCATGGCTTTCCTTAGAAACAACAAGTTCACTACGGCTGAAGAAAACCGCGTAAAAAGCAAGATTAAAGCTAAGGCTATCAGTCGTCTATATAGTAATGGCACTGTCAAACAAGCCAGAAAGGATGCCGTGGAAAACCTCACACGCCTAATGGAAGGCATATACCGAAAACCGGTTTTAGTCTCTGACCCTACCCCCAACGGGAGTCCGAAATAAAATTACTCAAATAAGGGTATTTTACGAAAAAAATGATTAAATTTGCATACTGTTTCTAAAAGTATGCTTCAACAACGGATTTTGACATATTTGGCATGTTTCATCGTTCTTCTGTCTTCGAGCTGCGACAGAGGCTCAAAACACTATGACCAGGAGGAGGCTGTAAGACGTGTGTTGACAGTACAAAAACTTCAGAACCTGAATCCGGGTGACCCGGCAGTAGTGCCACAAATCGAAGCTATAGTCGACAGTATGAGGGATTCAGGAAAAGATGCATGTTATTTTGGGGCTGTGAATGTGCTGATTGACCGTCTTTTCTCCGACGGACGCTACGCAGAAGCCGACTCTCTCGCAGTAAGGATGCAGCATGAAGCCGAAGAAGTCACCGACTCTCTCGCTATGGCTATGGCTAAGCGCGTAAGGGCACAGATTCTCTACAAGCTGTCCCAATCAGACCGTGCTCAGGCAGAGGCTATGTCCGCACTCCCCTATGCCACTGATCCGCTTAGATCCGGTACTCATTTCGGAACATCCACAAGTCTCGACGAATGGATACATATTATTGCCAGGGCTAATTCCGATACTGCCACAATGATTCAGGCAGGAACAAGATATGCAGATATTGTAGATCGCAATATATCTGAAAACTCTTGGACTGACCCAACAGGTCATTATCCGGTAACGGCTCTTGCCTTTCAGGCAGAAAACGCCTACCTCAACGGAAACAGTACTAAAGCCAGAGAGCTTCTTGACAGAGCTGCAACATTAATCCACAAAGACCTACCGGCTCGTGCTTATGAGCATTTCTATGATGTCAGAAGTCGCGTCATGGCGCACGACGGCAACTTTTCAAGTGCTCTCGCAGATGTTGACACTCTGCTCAATACCCATCGATGCTTCCCTTGGTTTTATCTTAGAGACCTTCAGCTTAAGGCCGAGGTACAGAACATGGCGGGTCTTCATGAAGAAAGTGCCCGTACTTACTCGCAATACATCTCCTACCACGATTCCCTGTCAGCTAAACTTACGGATCGCCGTCTAAAGGATCTCACTCTTCTCTACAGATCAGAACTGGACCGTGAAGAAAAACGCATCAATACCATGCGCCTGCTTGGGCTCGGCTCTGTGACGCTACTACTATTGGTTCTTTTAGGTGTAGCCTACCGGAATACCTTGATGGAGCGGAAACGAAATCGCCTGCTCGTCGAGCGTCTCCACGAATATGACCGTGCGAACCAAACACTCATCGAAAAGATAACAGAACCTTCACAGGATAACCAAGAAGACAGTCTTATCTCACGTCTTGACCGACATATGATTACGGATCAGCCATATACTGATCCTGCTCTCGGGCGAAGTGAACTCGCTGAATTCCTTGGAATCACACAGGATGCCCTGGCACAGCTAATACGCTCCGAACACGACCAGACTGTTCATGCCTATATCAACTCATACCGTGCTGAGGAAGCTCGACGTATACTCGACAGCGATTCAACAGAAACCATTGCTGAGATTGCCGCACGCCTCGGTTTCGGCACAGCACGCACCCTCCAGCGTGCCTTCAAGGAGCGCTTCGACATGTCACCCACCCAGTACAAGGAAGCCGCATCATCCATTCGCTCAGCCGATAATTCATAACTTCCCTTGAAACATCCTTTGTCAATAAGCCGCCACTCGGCATTCCCCACCGGATAATAATCTCAAATCAGCTCTACCCGGAGGGCAATAATCTCAAATCGGCTCACCCGGAGGGCAATAATCTCAAATCGGCTCACCCGGAGGGCAATAATCTCAAATCGGCTATGCCCGGAGGGCAATAATCTTGTTAACCCTGGGCCTTGGCCCAGTGGAATGTCTCATCTACCCCCCATCTACCCCGGAGGGGTAGAACTCTTTTACGCAAATATCAGCCTCCAAATCAACTTATAATCAACCAATTAAAAATTGTCGCATCCAAATTCAAAATTGTCGCATCCAATTTTTGGCTACTACGAATTATTACATTAATTTTGTATCATCTAAAATTATGCAATAAGATTATGAAAGAGAATAACACAAAGGAAACCTACATAAAACCCGAATCCGAAATCATCAACATAGAAGTGGAACAGCCAATCCTCAGCGGAAGTGCACCTGACTACAGTAATGGTGGTAGATGGGGTTTTCCTGAATAAAACACTATGGAAATAAGAAGTTTTTTAACAGTCCTTCCGATTCTTGCATTTTTATGTGCCTGCCAGACGGAAGCTCCACAGGAAAATATCGAACCAAAGCGTCCCTTGATTGTCAAAGCGATGCTTCCAGGTTCTGACAATACACGCAGTCTTTTCTCATTTGGATATCCGGACTATAATACACGTGCGCAGATCACTTATGATAATCCTGACCCTAATAAAGAGATATTCATTTGGGATGAAAAGGATTGGGTTACGGTATTTAATATTACTAGATTATCTGATTGCCCTAAGGGTGTCGAGCTTGAAACTACATCAATATCTCCGGATGGAAAAATCGCGATTTTTGAATCACCGGACTTCAATCCTGATTTTAAAATTAAAGCAGGAGATTTGATTTTTGTAAATTATTACGAAACAAAAAGGAAATTTAACGATGATCTAACGTATGATGATCGTGATATTTTTACAATAGGCGTTGGATCTGAAGAAAATAAGCCTCAGTATATTGTCGGAAATCCTGATGATGCATCTTTATCATATATGAAGGCAAATCTAAAAATGTATGATATAGTGACGGCTGTAGAGGATGGCAAGATTCCTGATTTACATTTCAGGCACTTATCTGCAATAATGCGCGTTTCTCTTAGGAATGAAACGGGAATGTATATATATCCCACAAAATTAGAGTTTAAATATCCTGGGACAGAGTCTTTTTTCAACACCACTTTATACTGTAGCGTTGATACTACCCTGCCAAGTGGCCTAAAAGTATACACGGAGGATGCATTTTTCAAAGGCTCTGATCCGTACACGGATAACATTGGAACTACCATCAATGGTAAAAACAACACTTCGGACAGCGGGGATTCCATTGCTCCCGGTAAAACTTATGAACTCTATATTTCCACCGTGCCGAAAATAGACAATGAGGCTACCGGTAATAGCTTGACTATAGACCTGATAAAAAATCATGTTACCAAGAAGCCCTTTACAATTACTTTGGATGGTTTCAACGTGCCTATAAA
Organism: Muribaculaceae bacterium; assembly: GCA_029061255.1. Classification (GTDB taxonomy): domain Bacteria; phylum Bacteroidota; class Bacteroidia; order Bacteroidales; family Muribaculaceae; genus Lepagella. The sequence continues at coordinate 4,928 of JAIDSL010000211.1, read as the reverse complement.
GGCAGGCAAGCGTTATTGGTTTAATCTGACTGCAGTATCGACAATAACTGAAACAGATACTATAAATAAGCTGGTGCTGACTTCCGATTGGCTTAAGGACCATCCGGATGCAAAATAACACTACGAGTAATCTGTAAATGCAATCTAAATACACCTACCAAGTCGGAGGAAATTACTACGCCCTCGAATATTCTAACGGAATGCTGTCTGAAAAGGATCTACTACCATACGCTCCTTTTCGGACAGAATCTTCTTATGACGATGATAAGCTGTTTACTCTTTCTATCATAGATGATCCGGAAGCTTTGGCTACCAAAGGTCGTATAACAGCTGATCTTGTGGATGAAAACGGAAAGACAACCATCTTCACTCACGAAGATGGCTGCCTTACAATTTACCTTACTGCCATTACTGGTTGCCAATGCTGCCGCATCCATCTCTCCAAAGACTATCGAGCGGCCAAAGCATGGATAGGAGGCATGCCAAATGAACGGCGTTATGCTATAGACACGGCACTGATGCTACTCTATACATTCGCCTCCTCAATGCATGATACCCTTTTAGTCCATGCCTCCACCGTAGAATATGAAGGCAAAGGCTATCTCTTTTTAGGCAAAAGCGGAACAGGAAAAAGCACCCACAGCCATCTCTGGATAGAAAACATCCCGGGAACAGAACTGCTCAACGACGACAATCCAATCATTCGAATAATAGATGGCAAGGCATATGTATATGGATCTCCATGGAGCGGCAAGACCAACTGCTACCGAAACCACAGGATTCCCATAGGCGGACTCGTCCGCCTGCATCAGGCTCCTTTCAACAGAATCACGCCTCTTGCCGGCATGAAGGCTTATGCCGCCCTCCTCCCCTCATGCTCTTGCATGAAATGGGATCATGATATGGCAGAGGCAATACATTCCACCATCAGCAAAGTCATTAGCCGGATCCCTATCTATGCTCTCGACTGCCTCCCGAATTCGGAAGCAGCCATCTTATGCAAAGAAGAATTGACCACCAATCTTATGGTAGGGACGCACGGCTCGTGCGTCCGAAAATCGTAAAGAAATGAATAAACCACGAGCCATCGACAACGATATCCTTCTCGGAGAGATATGCCTTCACCTATCCCAAGGCAAGAAAGTGAAACTGAGGGCAAAAGGATCCAGCATGTGGCCCTTTATTCATGGAGATGAAGATACACTTCTGCTAACTCCGGTGTCAACCTTAAGCAAAGGTGATATCGTATTGGCCTACATCGACGGGAAAAAATATGTTGTCCATAGGATAGTGGATTTGAACGAAAATACAATCACCCTTATGGGAGACGGCAATCTATACGAGAAAGAAACATGCACCCGTTCAGATATCTACGGTGCTGTAGATTCCATAATTCGAGATGGTGAAGAGCTGTCCCTCATATCAAAAAAGGCTCATATGCAAGCCCGAATATGGAGATTGCTTCTCCCACTAAGGAGATTGAAAGCAAAAATATCATACAAGTTTAATCATATATGAAAAAGATAGACGGATTTGTAATGCGCCGGCTTGGTCAAGAGGCCATGATAGTAGCCGAAAGTGTTGACCTAATCGATTTTGACAGAATCGTATCCCTCAACTCCTCTGCCGCATATGTCTGGGAGAATCTTCCTGACTCTGACTTCACTATTCAGACCATAATCTACCTGCTCATTGATCGCTACGACGTTGATGAAGCGGTTGCTCGCAAAGATGCAGAGGATTTGGTCAAAGTATGGCTAAAAGCAGGAATCATAACGGAATGAATCATCCCATATCACTCCCTGCATTACAATTGCTGTCTCTTGTCAGATCTTCACTTTGGCAAAAGCCGACAGATGTAGCTCTGTTTTCTAAAGATGATGTTGACTGGCAAAAGATAGCACAACTTGCTTTGCAACAGACCGTCGGAATTCTGACTTTTGAAGCGGCTTTAAGTATGCCGAAAGACCTTCGTCCTCCAAAAGAATGGATTAATAAGGCTTTAGTCTTCATGGAAGGCAATCGTCGGACTCATATTCTTGTAGATAGATGTGCAGCGGAAGCTGTCGGCAAATTCAAGGAAGAGGGAATAGAGGGAATCCTGTTGAAAGGACAAGCCTACGCACGGGCATATCCCCAATCATACATGCGTCAATGTGGCGATATCGATCTATATGTCGGGGAATGCAATTATCTTCCTGCTTATGAAGCGGTCAAGAGTTTTGAGTGGAGACGCGAGAAAATATTCAGTCTTGATGCCAAGCACTATGGATGCTGGCTCAATGGCGTAAGAATTGAACTGCACCGTATCGCCGGCCAACTCTCAACAAAATCAGCAAATCGCAAGTTTCAGCAATGGAGCAGCAATCAACTTTCAATATCAGAAAGCAATATTCCAATAGCCGGTAAAGATATATCTGTTCCCACCCCTTTATTTGACATTGTTTTCGTCTTTCTCCACATGTATCATCATTTCCTGAACGGTGGTATCGGACTAAGGCATATATGCGACTGGACTATGCTCCTGCATGCTCACTCAAAAGAAATTGACGTTTGTCAACTCGAACAGAAACTGAAGGATTACCACTTGATAAAGGCATGGAGTCTTTTCACCCCAATCGCTGTTGATCATTTAGGCCTTAAGGAATCCGAATGCCCATTCTATTCCCCGGATAATAAGAAGAAGTCTGATCGGATACTCGCATATATTCTTAGGGAAGGAAATTTCGGAAGAGCATTGGTAAAATCATCCCAGCGACCGGATGGATATCTCGCCGGAAAAGCATACTCTTTCTTTCATCACACAAGAAGATTAATGCCAAAACTATGGATCGACCCTAATACGTTATCAAGGACATACGTCAGCTATGTTATAAAAGGTCTCTCACGTGTCATAAAAGACATAAAACTGAAAATCAGCAACTTGAAAATTGTCGCATTCTAATCTAAAATTGTCGCTCACTTTTTTGTCCTGATTTGCGACTTTTGTATTAATTTTGAACTGTGGATAATGGGCTTTTTTGATCTTTTATTCACTTCAATATAAACCATAATACATTCAATTTCTTTCAATCATGAAGAATAAGATATTCAAATGGCTCGCTCCTATGATGTTCCTTTTTGTCCTGACTTCTTGTCATGACAAAGGAACAGATCCGGACGAACCAATATATCCTGGCTTTGACAACTTCGAGGGCAGGATCAAGGAGTTTTTCCTGACTAATGAGACTGACGAATTTGATGCCAAAGACTGCGACATCAAGATCCTCGCTCCCGACAGAAGTGTAATATCTCGCAAATGCACCCATACTCGCTCCAACGGTAAATCCATTTTCAATCTTGAGACTGGTCTAAAAGAAGGAGAGTATCGTCTTCTCTACATTGAATATCCCATTGAACCAATCGTAACAGAAGATGGATCAAAAACTATTACGACACGCCAATTCGGACTTGGCTGTGCCATCTCAGCAGACAAACATGGAGTAACAGTGACAAGTTCATACGATTCCACGGTCGGATTATCGGGTGGAGGTACACAGGAAGACCCTTACATCGTAAGCAGCTACGACCATCTTATGACTCTTGCCTCAAAAGTGAACAGTGCGGTCTACAATGATCGCTTCACAGAAAACACCTATATCAGGCAGATTGTGGATATCGACATGGATGACGCCTGCTTCTTCACCGACACAAGATATGGATGGGAACCAATCGGCAACGACTCCAATATGCCGTTCAGAAGCATATATCAAGGAAAGAAACTGAAAAACATCTGGAGCATACGCGACCATTCGCCGGCTGTCGGTTTGTTCGGATACATTCACAGAGCGCGAATCGACGGTTTGGAAATAGAAACCAGTGAATTCAGCGGAAATTTCGGTGTCGGCGCGGTTGCCGGGGCTTCAATTACATCCGGCGCACGCCGCGACAAATCGGAAATCACTAACTGCCGTGTGATAAATAGTTCGGTTTCCGGCTCGAAAGGATCTGTCGCGGTTGGCGGAATTCTCGGGATTGCCGACATGAATTCTCGTGTGATGCTCTATGAATGTCATAATGAAAATACAGACATAGAGGGAGAATACAGCATCGGAGGAGTGCTTGGAGCGGCATCGGCTTATTCCCTGTCGTCAATCAACAACTGCACCAACAGCGGGAAAGTCCGAAGCTGCTATTCCGGAGCCGGAGGAGTCGTAGGCACATGCGATACAATCTACATAACATCCTGCAAGAATATAGGGGAAGTGACAGGTGCTTCCGATTATAAGGCAGGCGACACTCAAAACGGTGGTATAGGTGCCGGTGGCGTAGTTGGTGGTTCCGGGAAGGCTTTCATTACAGGATGTGATAATGGCGGAAAAATATCCGGAGTCTACGGAGTAGGCGGAATTCTTGGAAGCACAAGAATCAAAGGTGATGCCAACTCACCCCTACTTTATAATGACGCCGCATTCAGATATTGCTACAATTATGGCGATGTGTCCGGAACCTCCATGGTAGGAGGAATCAATGGAGAAAGCCAGTTTGGTAGCTTTGCCGTAGTCAACCAAGGAAAAGAGGTAAAGGCTGATACATATGTAGGCGGCATCGTCGGCAATACATCCATTGCAGTGGTGCATAATTCTGTCAACACCGCACAAGTGACGGGCAAAGACTATGTAGCGGGCATAATAGGGAAGTCCACTTTTGCATCCCTCGCCCTTGACGACAATTACGGAGAAGTTTCAGCTACGGGACATCATACAGCAGGTATCATCGGACTTGCCGGCAACAATACAATCATGCATTACTGCGGAAACCATGGAATGATATTAAATAAAGAAGGAAATTTCGTCGGTGGACTGGCCGGTGAGATCGGCGACCCTCGAAAATGGACCGGCATGAATATCGCAGAGTGCGTAGTCGGTGCCGTGGAGATTGTGATGGGC
>JAIDSL010000210.1 GCA_029061255.1 Muribaculaceae bacterium | reverse complement strand
TGCTGTGCCCCGTCGTTTCCCGATTGCGGATGCAAAATTACAACACTTTTTCGCGTTGTGCAAATTTTTTTGCAAAAATTCCCACTTTTTATCGCGATAAGGGGCATAACCATTTTTAACACAGTGAAATCAAAATATGTTAAAATATCTTTCGAAATATTAACAAAAATCCTCGTCAAGTTTTAATCTTTACAATGTACAAGAAAAAAAGCAGCCCCGCTGAGTATTTTAAGCGAGACTGCGTTTTGTCAGAGAGAAGAGAAATAAGTCTTCAGGAGCTCCCAATCGTAATATCCGGGGGAAACCTGAGGCACATCACTTATCGCAACCGGAATTTCATTGAGTCGGGGAAGGACTATGACATTGCCGGCACGGTTCCTGAAAAATATAAACTGAATGTTTGCCCCCATCGGCGAAATTTCAAAATTACGCCATTTTTCCGCTGCTTCCTCGGGGTCTTCCAGTTCTATGCCTCTGCCGTCAAGGTCGACAAGGGAGACGAGGCGAAGAAGGTCTGTGTCGTGACCAAAGCGGAGATCAACCCTTGACTGCCCGGATGAGAGCATTTCATCAGCTCGCTCCACGATCTCATTCAGGAGTGGCTTCACGCTCTCAGTGCCTGAGTAAATGCTTACGGGCGACTTAGCGTTTGCTACGTATTGCATATAGTTGGAGGCTTTCCATAGCCCGGTGAGTTCATCCCTATCGAAAACGGAAAGCAAATCCGCATCAAGGCTATCAATATCTTGGACAGAAATCGCCACGTCGTAGAGACTGCGCATAAAGGCAGGGACAGAATCGGAATCAGGAACTTTCTTAAATAATTTTGCCGCCACCTTGCCGCATTGCGACACAGAGTCACGATAATGATCGAACTCCCACATCCATGGGGCGTCTTCCCCGGTATTCATTTTTGCTTCCTCCGTATTATGATGGATAAAATCCATATCACCGGGGGTAGCATGTTTCTCAATCGACACCGGGGAAAGTTCACGAAGACGGTCACAGAAGGCGACCATGCTCATAATGCAGCGAGGCTCGATCGAACTCCTTGCCACGACATGGGACTTCCCGGAGAACAGATCAGGGAATCGGCGATACATCCTTTCGGCTATAGCCTTGTGTTGGCGCTCACCCATAGGAGTGAGCTCCCCAAGATGCCCCTGCGCATTTCCGGCACATAAAGTGACCATTTTCCATACATCCTTGCCCTCGGGCGTAATGTTTTCAGCCAACTGCTGCGACTGAAAGAAGTCGCCGGCAATCTTGTAGATCTTCTTGTTGACGGGCCAGCGCGAACCATGGCGTCCGTAATGGCTGATATATACAGGTGTGTACCCATCTGGCACCGGAGGAATGGAATCTTCCTCCACATCATATGCGTAATAAATGCCACCGGCCTTCTCGGGACACTCAGCGATTATGCTCTCCACATCAAGAGCAGCAGATGCCGACATCATCGACATCGCGGCAGAAGCCATAAAGAAAAATCTCTTCAGTCTCATATTCGATACTTATTTTTTGCAAAGATAATGTTTTTTTGGCGTAGGAAGCCCCTTATTCCGATTTTTTATTGTAATTTTGTTGTCAGTGATGCGCGGCGCGTTTTGCGTGGCGCGAAATAGTGTTTCGAAAAAAATTACTTTCATAACCTATAAGTATCATGAAAAAAAGAATGTTTTGCATGCTGCTGGCGTCGCTTGCCTTGTGCGCGCCGATGAAAGGAGCCGACGACATGGCAGGCTACCTTTTCGTCTATTTCACGGGCAACGACCCTCGCGACGAATCGATCAACTATGCCCTCAGCCGCGACGGGCTCAATTTCAAAGCCCTCAACGACAATGCCCCGGTGATTGATTCGAGACTCATCAGCGAAACGGGAGGCGTACGCGACCCGCATATCCTGCGCAGCGAAGACGGCAAGGAGTTCTATATGGTGGTGACCGACATGACTTGCAACAAAGGTTGGGACTCAAACCGCGGCCTGACTCTACTGAAGTCTACCGATCTCGTAAACTGGACTCCCTCGGTCATCAATATCCAAAAACGCTACAAAGGGCATGACGACCTGAAGCGAGTGTGGGCACCCCAGACCATTTACGACAAGGATGCAGGGAAATATATGGTTTACTTCTCTATGCAGCATGGCAACGGACCGGACATCATCTACTATGTCTATGCCAACGATGACTTCACCGACTTCATCGGCAAACCAAAGCCCCTCTTCATCCCCAAAAACAAAAAGAGCTGCATCGACGGCGACATAGTCTACAAGGACGGGAAGTATCATCTCTTCTATAAGACGGAAGGAGACGGCAACGGCATCAAGAAAGCTGTCACCGACAAGCTTACATCGGGCAAGTGGATCGAATCTGACGATTACAAACAGCAGACCCCACATGCAGTGGAGGGAGCCGGAACCTTCAAGATGATTGATTCCGACAAATACATTCTGATGTATGACGTCTACATGAACGGAGCCTACCAATTCACGGAGTCTACAGACCTTGACAATTTCAAGAACATCGACTCTGATGTAAGCATGGATTTCCATCCTCGCCACGGCACTGTAATACCTATCACTGAAGCAGAATACCAACGCCTTGAAAAAGCATTCCCAAGTGCTGAAGTGAAGATATCCAACCCTGTTCTCCCGGAATTTCACGCTGACCCGGAAATTCTCCTAAGCGAAAACACAGGAAAATATTACATTTATTCCACTACCGACGGTTTCCCAGGCTGGGGAGGCACCTACTACACTTGCTACAGCTCCGACAACCTGCGCGACTGGAACTATGAGGGTGTTGCACTTGACGCATCAACCGAGTCAATTCCCTGGGCCGACGGCAATCTCTGGGCACCGGCAATCGAGGAAAAACTGATCGATGGCAAATACAAATACTTCCTTTATTTCAGCGCCAAACCGAAAGGGGAAGAGGCAAAGAAGATTGGAGTTGCAGTGGCTGACTCCCCGACCGGACCCTTCATTGCGGAGCCAGAACCTTTCATCACCAAGTCACCCGTGAATCACGGCCAGCAGATCGACGTGGATGTATTCACCGACCCTGTCTCGGGAAAACCGTATCTCTACTGGGGCAACGGCTATATGGCCGGGGCAGAGCTAAACCCTGATATGAAGTCGATAAAGGAAGAGACTATAACGGTGATGACTCCCCAAGGAGGCACACTGCAGGACTACGCCTACCGCGAGGCGCCTTATGTCTTCTATAAGGACGGAAAGTATTATTTCATGTGGTCGGTCGACGACACAGGAGCTGCCAACTACCATGTGGCATATGGCACTTCCGACTCCCCCCTCGGACCAATCCAGGTGGCTGAGCACCCAATAGTCTTAATTCAAAACGGAGGCAACGGAATGATCGGCACCGCCCATAATTCGGTGCTCCGCGTGCCCGGCAAGGATGGAGAAGCCGACCGCTGGTATATCGTCTACCATAGGATTAATCCTGCATATAAAGCCAAGGAGAATGGACCGGGAGTGCACCGCGAGGTGTGCATCTCTCCGCTGAAGTTCAATCCGGACGGAACGATAATCGAAGTAAGTCCGAAACGCGTCAACTAATTATTTTATACTTGGTGGGAGGCTGGGAAGCCTCCCTTCCATATATAATTCTTCGGGAAAGCGCTTGCAGGGGCGCTCTCCCCTTTATTTTTTCAGGAGAGCGAGCCCATAGAAGAGTGCGAGGAGGATGACAATCACGGCAGAAGCAGGAACATCAATGATTACCGAAAGCCAAAGTCCGCCTACGCAGCCCGCAAGTGAGACAATCCCTGATATAAGCATCATCCTGAAATAGCTGCGGGTAAGGCGCTCTGCTACCAACTGCGGCAGCGACACCAACGACATCAGCAGCATCACACCGATCATCTTTATCGTAAGCACAATGCCCACCGACACCATGACCATCATAACGGTATTCACGAGTCGCACCGGCAGATAGCGTGTACGCGCGAAATCCTCATCAAAGCTCACAGCCATTATCACGCGGCCAAAAGCTGCATATATTCCCACTGCCAAAATGGAGAAAATGGCAAACGCCCATAAGTCGGCATATGTGATGTTGAGCACATTGCCGAAGAGAAATGAATTCAATTCAGGCACATATCCGGGGGTGAGGAATACAAAGAGGATGCCGAGAGCCATCCCGAGCGCCCATACCACTGCAATCGCAGAGTCTTGCCTCACACGCCACCGCGCCATGGCATCGACGCCGAGGCTACCCCCTATAGCGAACGCGGCTGCCGTGATGAGAGGATTCCATCCCATGAAGTAGCCGAGGCCGAGACCACCAAAGCAAGTGTGGGTGATGCCACCGGCTATGAAAACCATGCGTCTGGTGACGATATAGACCCCGATCACGGCACACGCCACTGATATCAGTACCACTCCGGCAAGGGCATTGCGGAAAAAGGCATATTCTAATAATTCATAATTCATAATGCATAATTCATAATTCGCTCAACAACAGTTCGAGCTCGGGCTTGAGGGTTTCGGGGAGGTTGATGCGCCTCTTCTCCAGGCTCACGCTCCAGCCGGGCGCATCAGACGGGAGGAGTGTCAGCAGCACATCGCGGAATTCCTCTGTCTCATCATCGTTATAGTCGGAAGCATCGCGTCCGGCAAAGCGGTCAAGTTCCTCATCGTCGTAATAGATTGGTGGCTCGTTGATCTGTCCCGTCTTCTCGCATATGGCATGCAGGCCGCAGCAGATTGCGTTTTGCGTGGTGCGTGGTGCGTTTTGCGTTGAACGTTGATCATCGGCTTCATTTACTTGACTCTTGACTTTTGACTCTTCACTCTTATCATTATGATGATGCAGGGAGTGTCCGTGGCGTTGGGTGCGGAATCGCTCCCACGCCCAAAGAAGAACGCCGATAGCCGCGGTGACGGCTAATATAAGTAGGGCTCCGGTCATATTTAGGTCTTCGGTTATAAGTCTTCAGTCTTAAGATTGCGGACAAGCCGCTTTGAGGGAGGTTGGGAAGCCTCCCTTCCATAATTTTGAGATCTCAAGCCAGTAGTCGGGGAAGGATTTGACTACTACGGTGGGGTCTTCGATCTGCAAGTTTGGGAAGGCGAGCTTCGCTGGGGCAAAAGCCATTGCCATGCGGTGGTCAAGATAGGTTCGTATGACAGGCATCTCCTCCGGAGCGCAACGTTCGCCGTCCCATGCCATGGTGTCGTCGCCGGTGGTCACGACATAGCCCAGGCGACGCAGTTCTGTGGAGATGGCAGCCATGCGGTCGGTTTCCTTATGGCGAAGATGGGCAACCCCCTCAATAACAAACGGTATTCCCGCGGTGGATAGACCGAAGGCCACTGCCGGCACGAGGTCGGGGGCATCATTGAGGTTTAGTTTTGCG
>JAIDSL010000021.1 GCA_029061255.1 Muribaculaceae bacterium | reverse complement strand
TATGAGATAGACTATCTTAAGAAACATGGCTATGAAGCAGACTTCAAGAAGATGGAATATTCTATCAACAAAGGTCTGTGGGGAACATCGATCGGAGGAAAAGAAACTCTAAAATCCGACCAAACTCTCCCGGAAGAGGCTTACCCGTCGCAAATAACTGCGACAGAACCGGAAAAGCTCACCATCTCTTTCAATGAAGGTGAAATCTCAGCTGTCAACGGTAAGGAATATTCCGACAAGATTGAAGCTATCAGGGAAGTGGAGCGTATCGGATCGCGATTTGGCATAGGACGCGACATGCATATTGGTGACACAATCATCGGCATAAAAGGTCGTGTCGGTTTTGAGGCTGCGGGTCCGATTCTAATTATTGCTGCACATAAGATGCTCGAGAAGCACACTCTCACTAAATGGCAACAATATTGGAAAGACCAGGTTGGCACATGGTATGGTATGTTCCTGCATGAAGCCCAGTATCTGGAGCCGGTAATGCGCGACATCGAGAAAATGCTTGAAAGCTCTCAGCGCAACGTGACAGGAACAGTAGAACTCATACTTCGCCCCTACTCTTACACCCTTGTGGGTGTAGACTCACCTTTTGACCTGATGAAGACTGACTTCGGCGAATATGGAGAAGTCAACAAGGCCTGGACTGCCGATGACGTAAAGGGATTCACCAAGATTCTCGGCAACCAGATGAAGATATACCACAACAATCAGGTCAAAAACGGAAAATCAGAGTGAAAAAAATAGGAATAATAGGAGGAGCCGGTTACACTGCCGGTGAACTCCTCCGACTGCTCATCAACCATCCGGAGGTGAGCATAGAGTTCGTACACTCCACAAGTAACGCAGGAAAACCCATAACAGACGTTCATGAAGGTCTGCTCGGAGAAACTGACATTGTCTTTTCCGATACTCATCCACTTGACTCTGTCGACATTCTATTTCTTTGCTCGGCACACGGACAGAGCGCTAAGTTCTGGGAGGAAAACGAACGTCCGGCCCATCTTAAGGTCATCGACCTTGCCCAGGATTTCCGCGACGAGAGCAACGGATATGTCTACGGTCTGCCGGAATTGAATTTTGACAGGATTTCAACTGCTGATTCCATTGCCAATCCTGGTTGCTTCGCTACTGCGCTGCAACTATCACTCCTCCCATTAGCTTCTGCCAAGTTACTTCCCAAAGATGGGGACATAAATATCACCGCCCTTACGGGATCTACAGGTGCCGGAGTAAAACCGGGAGCCACTACCCACTTCAGCTGGAGAAACGACAATATCTCCGTTTACAAGCCTTTCACCCACCAACATCTGAAAGAAATCGGTGCGTCACTCAAAAAGCTTCAGCCTGACCATTCATCTGAGATAAGCTTCATTCCGATGCGTGGTGATTTCGCCCGTGGAATTTTCGCGGTGACTGTACTTGACTGCCCATTGTCGATTGAAGAAGCGGTGACCCTTTATAAGGATTTCTATAAAGACGCTCCATTCACTGTCATCAACGATAATCCCATCAACCTGAAACAGGCAGTCAACACCAATAAGGCTATCATCCACTTGGACAAGAACGGCAAGAAACTCCTTGTGACTTGCGCCATCGATAACCTTCTGAAAGGTGCATCAGGTCAGGCAGTACAAAATATGAACATCATGCTCGGAATCGACCAGACAACCGGGCTTCGTCTTAAACCATCAGCATTCTAAGAGCATGAAACTTTTTGATGTATATTCTCTATATGATATAGAACCCGTGAAGGGTTCGGGCAACAATGTCTATACCGAAGACGGAACCGAATACCTCGACCTTTATGGTGGTCATGCCGTAATTTCCGTTGGCCATGCGCATCCCCGCTATGTGGATGCGGTTGCAAAACAGGTCGCCAATCTCGGATTCTACTCCAATTCCGTCTTAAATTCCCTTCAGGCTCGATTGGCTGAAAAGCTCGGCAAAGCATCCGGCTATGACGACGACGCCCTCTTTCTCTGCAATTCTGGAGCTGAGGCGAACGAAAACGCGATGAAACTCGCTTCATTTGCAACAGGAAG
>JAIDSL010000209.1 GCA_029061255.1 Muribaculaceae bacterium | reverse complement strand
TCTATATATACAGACAGAACAATATGATGAAGCCAGGGAAATATTCACAAGGCTTTTGGATAATCCTGAATCAAGAGATTTTACGAGAGAGGAATTGGAATATTTGGATTCACTTTCCGCATGCGAAAAGTGAGGATTCCGGGATTAGTTGATTATGGGGTTATGAGGTGATGGGAAAATAAAAAAAGAATAAATGCCTGAATATATTTTGCCGTTCGGGAAAATATGTTTAACTTTGCGGAGTCAGTGGAGGAGACATACCGCTGATGCAAGAAAAGCGTAGCTTTCTTTTATGATGAGACCGAAATCGCCAAAATATCGAATCAATCAACGAAAGAATGAGATACGTGCTTCTGTTGGTCTATTGCTATCGAGACAAGGAGTGCCTTGTCATGCGCATACAGACTCGCAGAGAGGGCATTTATTCTTTCTTTTCAAGTTGGTTGAGGCGTTTGGCGATGCCTGGTCTATCATGAAGGGAAAAAGAAGTCCTCTCTTTTCTTGTATTATTATGTATTCAGACAGATGCACTTAAAGGCCTAAAAAATCTGAAGTGTAAGTGCCTCTGACAACTTATAACTGACAACTAAAAAAAGAAGAAAATATGTAGAATAAAATGCCAAAGGTATTGCTTATGTGATGAAAATTGTATAACTTTGCCGATAAACCATCCAACCGGAAGAGAAATGCCGGAGGAAAAGAAAAGCGTTCTGCTTTCTTTCTCAGTTTGAAAAATCGCCAAATCTTTCATAGACATGAGAAAAAGGGAGTAAAGACGCTCTTCTGTCTTGCATGCGTGCAACGACGGCAAGGATTGCCGTATACGCCATACAAGCCAGTGGGGCATTTTATTCTACCTTTTCAGTCATGTCGGGCGTTTGGCGATGCCTTCAAACTCTGAAAAGCGGATAAGTTCCCCACTTTTCTTATATCATATTACTAACCTGCCTCGGTTTGGGAGCTTGAGAGGGTAAATTAGCGTATCATTATGAATGAATCGATTACGACATTTGGGCTGACTTTTCAGCAAATGAGAATTCTCTTCAGTTTGGAGTATTATATCACCAGAAAAGATGCAGATGCAGAAGAAAAATTTATTGATAAAATAAATTTTCTGGCAGCAGATCATGCTAATAAAAAATTATGGTTAGGGAACTTCGAGAAGGAGATAATAAACTTCATGAAGGAAACTAATTCTAATGAAGCGAACGAGTGTTCTCTTATCAAAGACACTGCAGAATTACGCGAGGCAATTCTTAAAGAAGAACGAAACTCTGATAGAGATATCTGGAAATACCTTGTGATTTTAGAATGTATTCTTTTTAATCCATATTTTCCAATGACTGAAGAGGATATAAAGAATAAGACTTATAAGGGACTTTCTCTTGACGACGATATCAAACATGAATCTGTCAATACTATTGCAAGTTGGCTTGACATAAATCATGATCAGGTAAAAGCGTTAAGAGAAGCTTATGAATCCGGTATTAAGAAAATGACAGGATATTGGAATAAAGTCTTTATAGGAATAGGTGCGGGTGTTGTCGCTGCTTTACTCGCCGTAGTAACATGCGGTGGATCAATCGCAGCTTTATTTGCCGCATCAGGTCTATATGGCGCTGCAGCTGTAAGTAGTGGACTGGCGGCTTTAGGCGGTGGCGCAATAGCAGCTGGAGGTTTTGGAATGGCCGGAGGTATGGCAGTTCTCATTGGAGGAGGTGTCCTTCTTGGAACAGGTGCTGGAGCTTCTGTTTCCATGGCGCTTGCAGAAACAAATCCAAGTGGTGTTATGAATGAGTGTGCCAAGATGTATGTTGTCCTTAAGGAAATTATATTAGGGATTCAGAATGATACATTGGAGGCTCAACAAATTCTTTCAGGAGTTGTGGATAAAGTGGCGTCTTTAAAGAAGGAAATTGTTGAGCTTAGAATTCAACAAGCAAAAAACAAAGAAAAAATAAAGAATCTTGAAAAGAGCATTGAGTATCTTGAAAAGTTTCTTACAATGTTCAAGAAATGAAATTTGATAAATTATCAAAATCGATGGAAATCTCTGCTAAAGAAGTAGAGATTTCCATTGAACAATGTAATGATGAGCTTAATTCAGTCAAAGATAATAACGTTTGTTCGGAATTAGAAGGCTTAGAAGAGAGGGTCAAAAGACTTTATTCTATGGTTGGATGTGATAATTTTGAAAAGATTAAAGAAGCTTCCAAAGATTGTCTTAAAAATCCAATAGACATTGATAATAAGATTTATTTTCCAGATGAATTGTCGTCCGTTGATTTGATAATGTCATGTATTGCAGGAGGACTTGCTGTGCTTATTGATTTTTTAGTAGTTAAGATTCCAAAGACAACTAAAATTATTCGGAATAAGCAAGAAATTATACAGGAAGGGAGTCCTTTGACGGAACTTATAAGGCGAATTGGTTTTGATGAGAATGGACAAACCTCTTCATGGATTAAAGTTTTAGAAAAGTACTTTAAAGTGCCATTTGATAAATCTATTATCTCGGGAGAAAAAGGATTTTATCCAAAATCGCATAGGTTATATAGTCTTGCACATGATCCATCTCCATCCGGACTATTATGGGCCATCAAAGATATTCTTTGTGGGACTACAAGCTATATAGATAAAGCCGGAAACCTCAAAATGGTTCCTTCAAATCCTGCAACTATTAAAAGTAAACTGATGATACCCATAATTTGGATTGGTCATATCATTTCGGATATTTTTACGAAGGCTGGAATCCCTATTCCCGGTGGTTGTTTCCTAAGGACTTTACAATTTGGTTCTTTTGGAGATAAGCGCCGTACATTAGGAGAGGTAATTGAATATATGTATCTAAACGGATACGATGTAAGACATCTTGCAACCATGTCGACTTCAAATGCAGTAATTGAGATAATAGTAAGGATATATCATTGTTTGACGCGAGATTTTATAGATCCATTAGGTAAACCATCAGCTTTGATTCAAGCTGATAAGACAATGGTTGAACATCGTTTGTCAAAAATGCGTTTTTGTAGTTATGCGGTTGCTGCTTGTGGAAATATTGGAAAAATGGCCGTATATCAGTGGAATCCTACAGCCTTAAATCTTGCTATATGGGCTGAATTCCTGAGAACTGCTATTAAAGAATATGAAAAATCCTTTGGCATCGAAAGTCAATATATAAAAGCTATAAAGCAAAGAGAATTGATAAATTCAAATTTTGAGAATTTGAAAAGAAGATTAAATTCTAATTATGGTCAGAATCAATTCTAATTGTAATGAAAAAACTAATCAAAATTTTGATCAGTAGCTGTCCAGTTCACGGATTCTTTCGACGGAAAGCCCTGTAGCGACAGCTATAATCTCGATATCCATCCCCTGACGTAGTAGGTTCACAGCAACGGAAGCCACTCCATCGGCTCTGCCGATGGCTTCTCCTTCGGCACGGCCTTTGGCTTCTCCTTCGGCACGACCTTTGGCTTCTCCTTCGGTACGGCCTTCTTCCCTTGCCTTGTCAGCGGCAAATCTAATTCCGGCCTGGGTGTCGCGCAACTTTTCGAGCGACTGGCTGTAGGCGACCTTTTCCTCGTCTTTCAGCCGGTTGCTGCGGGCTGCCTCGAATATCTCTGCGAATCTCCTTCCTTGTATGCAAGTGATGTGCTGTCCATACTTTCCATGTTTTTAATCAAGAACAAAATATACTCTATCTCGGTTCTGCATTCCTCCCATTTATCTGGAACTTCCTTCAAGGAACAAAAGAAGATGTGCACCTTGTCGGTCAAAACCTCACCGCTATCCTTATCGGTCAACATTACGTCCCTAATCAGTTTTGGCGACAGGTGACCAAAGTTGAAGTCCGTGACTGCTACCGCGAAAACAGGTTCGATTTCATAATTCCATCCGGCTTTACCCTGCCCTGCAACCATTAAGTTCTCTAAAAAACAAATATTTGATTGTTAAATTGGTATGTTAATGGTTCAACACTCATTTATCGATTCACCTTCTACAAACTTCACGACTCGGTTATGGTAAGCTCGCAGTGATTTCGGCCTACTACGCATCGTCCAGAGTAAGCAGAGAAAGCAATGCAGTTGATATTTTTGATATTGGACTACAATGAATTAGGACAAGCCAAGCACGAATAATTAATATTAATAAGTTGTTTAAACCTATTTACGAATTCAAATAATCAACAGTTAGCTATGCCTATATTTGCACGAGGGGAATCTTTTTTTTGCAAAATACAAAACAGAATCGTAATGCGCAAATTATTATCAGTTCTACTATAGTGATTATATTTTTTGTTATTTTTTTACATCAAGAGGTTAGTTTTTTTCTGAAAATTGTGTCTATAGTTTGTATGACAGGAAAAGATAACATAGCGAACCTTTTTAGGGAGAATTACTCCAGGCTTTATTCTTTTGCGTTTACGCTGCTTAAGGATGATGCAGCGGCACATGATGCTGTTCATGACGTCTTTGCCGATCTGCTGAACTCGGACATTAATATTGCTATCGGTAACGGTTATCTTATGAGAAGTGTGAGAAACAGATGCCTCAACATAATCAGGGATATGCCGATAAAAGAGAATGTTGAAAGACTCGTTATGACTGAGAGTAGTTTTGAATCAATCTTTGGCAATGACCTTGACTATGAGGAAAACCTTGACATGATCCGACGGATTATTAGGGAGTATCTTCCGCATCAGTGTTCCAAAGTGATGCTTCTTCGCTATGAATCAGGGTATTCTTATGCAGATATAGCTGAGGAACTTGGGATAAGTAAGGTTATAGTCTACAAACATCTCAAGAATGGTCTTGATAAAATAAGAGCAATACTTTTCAGGAAAAATTAATATTATAAATACCGACATATGGAAAAATTTCTTAAGGCAATCGAACTTGCTGACCATCCGGAGAAATTTTCAGATTCAGAACTTAAATTCCTTCTTGAAGATCCTGAAATCCGTGAGATCTACGACACAATATGCCAAGTGGACAGTGCTTTCGTGTCGCCAAAAAGTGTAACCGTTGATGAGGTTAATGCACAGTGGTCGAGATTCACATTAAAAAAGGATGCGTCTGAACGAAAAAAATGGCTGCTTTTCGGTGGTAGCAGGTCTGTGGCAGCTGTTGTTGTCGCTATTACTTCCATCACGGCATTGGCATTCGGTATAGGATTTATGTCAAGATATTTGTCGGATAGCACACCTGCCCCTCAAATGCAGACGGTAGAAAAGGAGGTTTTTGCGGATGTGACTGTAAAAGAAACTGATCTTCTTCCATACGATTCGACTACATATGTGGTGACCTCTGTGATTTTTGAAAACGAGACACTTGGAAAAATCCTTAAGGATATATCGCATCATTATGGACTTTCATTTGAAGTGGTTAATGACGATGCAATGAATATCCGGCTGTTTTACAGATGGAATACAGCTGATGAGGCAGCTGATGTAGTAAGGCAGCTCAATAGCTTTGACAGAATCCGTCTGATACTTGAAGATGACATCTTGATTCTCAAGTGAATTTTAAAACAAAAACTCTCATGCGAAATATATTACCATTATTGCTTTTATTTTTGTTGAATATTCCGTTTGTTTCATTTTCTGCTGACAACGAATATAATTATATAGGTCGACCTATATCAGCGGCATTGGCAGATTTCTGCAAAAGGCATCCGGCTCTGAAAATCAGTTTTATATATGATGAACTGGACGATTATGTTGTTAAGGAGAAAATAAGCAGTGATGACCCTATGGAGGTTGTTAAGGCAATTGTAGCCCTTAATCCTGTGTCGGTCACAGCCTATCAAGATGAGATTTATATAGAGGCTCTCCAGAAAGGGAAGTATCATTTTTCAGGCCGCACGGTGGAAGGGATGACTGGGGATGCTGTTAATTTTGCGACTGTCATGCTTCTCAATCCTAAAGATTCCACAACTATCACATATGGTATAACTGATGAAAACGGTTATTTCTCAATCCCTTGTGATAGAATAAATGTACTTGCAAGGTTCTCGAGTGTTGGATACAAGACGCTATATATTAAATCTCCTGATTTCTCCATGGGTAATGTCTTGATGGATATACAGTCGGTGAAGCTTGGTGAGGTGACCGCTTCGGCAGATTCCCGCCGTATTGAAAGCGACCGTGTGGTTTACGTTCCGTCGGCACGTGAAAAACGAGCCGCCGCTGATGGAACGAATCTTCTAAGATTCATGTCGATTCCATCGATACGGGTGAGTGTCATTGGAACATCGGTTTCCACTTTGGCAGGAGACGGGGTGGCATTGTTTATTGACGGTGTCCGCGCTTCAGATGAAGAGATTAAAGGTATGAGTACTGAAGACGTAAAGAGGGTGGAGGTGTTGGATTATCCGGCAGACCCTCGATTTGAAGGGGTGCCTTATGCCATAAATTTTATTATGACTAAATATGAATATGGAGGATATGCCCAGCTTTCAGCACAGCAGCAATTGCTGTTGATGGACTATGGATATTACAGCCTTAGCTCTAAATTTTCAAAAGGAAAGATGACATATGATATCTTCACCGGTTTGGATTTATTTGATTCCAAACATGAAAATAACAGTTCGGTCACTTATTACGACTTTGAAGATAAGGAGATAGAGAGGATAAGTACTACTCCCGAATCGCAGACGGAACTACGAGAGACATATATGTCGGCTCGTGTCAAATACGCTTCTGAATCAGTTGTGATTTCTAATCAGTTGTCAATAAGAAATAATGATCTTCCACATAGTCTTATAATAAGGAATAACATCTATGAACCGGAAATTTATCCACAAAGCGAATCAGAGATGACACAACACCGTGGCTCACTGACTCCATCGTGGAAAGGCGATTATCAATTTGGGCTTCCGAGTTCGCTTCAGCTTGTAATTACACCTTCAGCCAGATATTCTCATAATACAAGTAATTCCAATTTCTCAGAAAATGGCATCAAGAATATTAGTAACGTAAAGGAAAATGAATGGAGTGCAGATGTTTGGGCTGGATTGACTAAAAATTGGAATCATCATTCCCTTACGCTAAGTGTAAGTGGAGAAATCAGAGATAATCGACTTTCGTATTACGGCAGTAATCCAGCAGATGTGCACTATAGAGACATGTCTGGCGGAGTTCGGTTGAGAGGAAATTTCACCTTCGGAAAATTAAGATTGCAACCATCCGTAAGATTCCATTATAAGTCAACATCTTTTGGAAACGAGCATTATTCAGAGCCTCTTCCCGCTTATTATATATCAGGAAGTATTCGCTTCAATAATAAGCATCGTGTGAGTTTCTCTTCTGAAATGAGTAATTGGAGCATAGGGGCATCATATCTAAGTCCCAATGTGGTGGTTATAAATCTAATGGATGCAGTGAAAGGCAATCCCAAACTTAATTCGTGGATGTACAACTCAGCAAGTGTGAATTATACATGGAGTGCATTGAAATGGTTAGATATTAATGCTTTCTCATCTTTACGACATCATACACGTCCGATGGTTTATGTTTACACACCTACAGAAATCAATGGAAGGGAGATGATGTTGCGCTCTTATGAAAAGGAAGGTTATTTTCAGAATGTTTCTGAAGGTGTGGGTGTGACTGCCAGATTATTTGGAAATTCCCTTACTCTTCAGGGGCAGGCACAAGTGTCTTCCTATAGAAAAGGGGGTTCGCTCCCCTATGAAAGGACTGTAATTAATGGCAGTATTTCAGCCAATTATTATTTGGACAATGTCTATTTCAGCGGTATCTATGAATTTGCTGAAAGGGAGTCAAACTTAAATGAAAGAATGTATGACCGCCCTTGTTATTATCTTTTCTCAGCCGGTTGGTCCGGAAAGGGTTGGAATCTATCTGTCCGTATGAGTAATATATTCAGGTCTGACTTCAAGAAAGGTTGCGCGTATATGGAATATGCAAATTATCAAGCTTCCACAACATATTTTGGCTCAGCATATCGCCGTAATATCTGGCTCAATGCTACCTATACGTTCAAATATGGCAAGAAACTTCGTGAGGAAAATATTGACAGGGGCAGTTCCACTTCATCCGGTATTGTCTTTTGAATCAATTTTAGCAAACTGAAAGTTAGGGTATATAGGGTATATATGTTTAAATAATTTCTAAGGATAGGATGAAAAATAGTCTGGCTCAAGAAAACTCGTTTCACCTTCGACAAACCTGCTTCGCTGTGTAGAAATTACCTAAAGATTAAAAAGAACTTTGATACCAATGACCAATATAGATACAGAGAGTTTACTCAAATACCATAGCCATTGAGTATGGGCTGAAGGTGCCAAAGTCAAATTGAGTTGATATAAGAAATCTGTCATGAAATATGGATTTTGTAACAGAATCCATTAACTTTGTAGTTGCGAAATGGCCATTTCCGAAACGACCATTTCGCAACTCGCCATTTATTATCAGCGAAAATTTAATATGTGAGGCCGAAATGCCAGAGGGGGACTACGTTAGAATTACCAAATTCTATGTCGTCTTTTACAACAATGCCATTCTTTTCTCTCTCTATTTGTTTTTGCCCCTTGTTTTTTCCTCCAACTTCAAATGTGAAATCTCCAATTCTGAAATCAGAAACTCTCGACACCGCAACATCATATTCCACCCGCATCTGATTCTGGAAGAAAGTTTCCCTGACATTGCCAATATCAGTCTTCACTCCAGCCATAGCATACATAAAATTTGTATTGTCAATATAGAGTTTTTCGATTTTTCCAAGAACTCTTAGCCCTGATGTATCATCTCTAAGCAAGCAAATCATCCCTGCTTTTTCAAGCATTGTGAGATATTCAGGAAGAGTGTTTTTGCTAACTCCAATTTCTTGAGAAAGTTTTTCGATACTCGGTTTATATGGAGCTAATCTTGAAAGCACACCCATGAGTTGCTTTAATTTTCGTGCAGTGGAAGAAGTAAAGCCGGCATAAATAGGTATATC
Organism: Muribaculaceae bacterium; assembly: GCA_029061255.1. Classification (GTDB taxonomy): domain Bacteria; phylum Bacteroidota; class Bacteroidia; order Bacteroidales; family Muribaculaceae; genus Lepagella. Next base: position 181 of record JAIDSL010000209.1, on the reverse strand, counting down.
TGTTTCTACAGTTTGGGATATGATTTGATTTAGACGAAGCTCAAAGAGAGGTTCATCAGAAAATGGGAAATAACCTTTGGTAAGATATTCTCTAAAATAGGGAAGAGGATGTTCCGGCAAAACACTATCTTTCGAAAGCATCTCCACTTCATGATTTAAAATTTCTTCGAGAGAATAAGTT
>JAIDSL010000208.1 GCA_029061255.1 Muribaculaceae bacterium | reverse complement strand
GAACATTATAACAAGTTTAACCAATTTTATTGTGCAATAATTTCTTAAGATTATTCCTATCGATTTTTCCATTTGATGTACGAGGTATTTCCGATATGCAGACAACATCCTTGGGCGACTTCACACCTAAATCAAGAATCTTTCTATACTGACGGAGCCTGACACCTACGGCATCCTTAATAATGTCTGGGGCCATAGAATTTTCAGGAATTTCCACAACAAGAACAAGTTTCTCGCCCCATTTCTTGTCAGGAACAGAGGATATGCAATAATCGAATGCGATAAACGATCCCAAGCGGCGCTCAAGTTCCTCAGGCATAATCTTTATCCCTCCACTGATCACACAATTATCAGCACGCCCAAGAATCCTGAATTGATTGGGTCCCTCAACAGTAGCAATATCATTGGTCTTCAATTGCAATCCATCCGGCATATTCACTACAAGACATCCGTCTTCACTTAGTTCGACAGATATTCCTGCAAGGGTAGAAAACGGAATATCTTCCTCCTCTACTTTCCGAAGGGCAATATGAGAAGCAGTCTCAGTCATACCATAACTCTCCCAGGCATTATAACCGGAAAGTGCTATGCGTCTTCTCATCATCGGAGGAATAGCAGACCCTCCTATAAGAATACTTCTAATTCCCCGCCAAATTTCTTTAGAATCAAGAACCCATTCCATTTGAGCGGGAACCAACGACAAAAGGTCGATTACCTCATCGAAAGAAATATCTTTGAGAGGCTTGGATGAAGGAGACTCGGAAGTAAGCTGACACTCTGCAAGATCAGCCCGAACCACCATCATCATCGAGGCAATATACTTGAAATCAAGACATGTATGCAATCTACTGCCACTTGATATGCCGAAGAATTCACTGGTTCGTCGGGCACTCTTTCGCATAAAGTCTTTTGGCAGGCTTATCTCCTTAGGCATACCCGTTGAGCCTGATGTATGGCAAAGCACAGACTCCGAACTGTCATGCCATATCTTTTCAAATTCCTTCTGTGTCATCTTCAGTATCTCCAGTCAAGTGATTCATATATGCTGTTGTCAATCTGAATGGATGGGTCGAAGCTTAGCTGGTCGGAATCAAGACGCAAGGGACTCTCGAAGTTATTGGTGAAGAGAGCACCGGTACCCAAGCCCTGGGGGATGGTAGTGTTAAGGGTTGCAGTCCACTGTGCAAGGGCATTTAGCCCGACGTTCGACTCAAGTGCTGAGGTGACCCACCATCCTATTCCTCTTTCTTCAGAAAGCCTTATCCATTCTTCTGCTCCGGAGAAGCCTCCACAAAGTGATGGTTTTAGAATCACAAATGCAGGATTGACAGTGTCAAGAAGACTTATCTTATTTTCTTTACCGTAAACTCCGATCAGCGACTCATCGAGTGCTATCTTCAGTGGCGACATCTGACATAAGAATGCCATTAATTCCGGCATTCCAGCCGGAATAGGTTGCTCTATACTGTGCACACCGAGATCAGCAAGGCGCTTAAGACGAGGCAGAGCATTATCCATCGAAAAGCCTCCGTTGGCATCAACCCTGATCTGAAGAGTGGAGTCAGAATATTTTTTTCGTATATATTCTATCATTTCCACCTCCTTTTTCCAATCTATCGCACCTATTTTCAATTTTATACAATGAAATCCCTTAGCCACCTTTTCATCGATGCGCTCTATCATCTCATCAAAATTACCCATCCAGACAAGGCCATTGATTTCAATGCTCTCTCTGCCCTGAGTAAATGCTGAGGGGAAAAACAAATGACGGCATCCCCCTGCAAAGTCGCGCAATGCTTGCTCCAGACCGAAGACAATGCTGCTATAGCCCGTAAGATCAGTTTCAACCCCCAAAGCCATATTGGCAAGAAGCTCTATAAGCTTATAGCCGTAATTCCCATCAGCCTCCGGCGACAGACCCGGAAAGACGGAACACTCGCCAATACCGAAATCTGATGGATTATTCTCATCAAAAACTTTGATGAAGAACGTTGGTTTTTCAGTCAAGACACCACGGCTGGTGCCGGCGGGGGAACGGAATTTTAATATATATGGGGCGTAGGCAAGTCTCATGGGAACACAGTGTATTTATCGAAGTCGGGATCACGCTTCTCAAGGAATGCATTCTTTCCTTCCTGTGCCTCATCCATCATATAATACATGAGAGTAGCATCGCCGGCAAACTCCATCATGCCTCGCTGTCCGTCAAGCTCAGCATTAAGCGCCCGCTTAATCATCCTGATAGCAAACGGGGAGCGCTTCATAATAGTGCGACACCAGTCGACAGTAGTCTCTTCAAGTTTATCGAATGGCACCACACAGTTCACCATTCCCATATCCAATGCTTCCTGTGCAGTATATTGCTTGCAAAGAAACCATATCTCGCGAGCTTTCTTTTGTCCGACACAGCGTGCGAGGTAAGAGCTACCGAATCCGGCATCGAAGCTTCCAACCTTGGGACCGGTCTGGCCAAACTTTGCATTCTCTGAGGCAATGGAAAGGTCGCAAAGCACCTGAAGCACATTACCCCCACCTATTGAATATCCATTCACCATTGCTATCACCGGCTTTGGAATGCTTCTTATAGCATGGTGCATCTCCAATACGTTCAGTCTTGGAGTTCCATCTTCATCAACATACCCTCCGATTCCTTTCACGTTTTGATCGCCACCCGAACAGAAAGCCTTGTCTCCGGCCCCTGTGAGCACCACTACCCTGATGTCGCTTCTTTCACGACAAATCCGCATAGCATCAAGCATCTCGAAATTAGTCTTAGGGCGGAATGCATTATAGACCTTGGGGCGATTGATGGTAATCTTTGCTATTCCCTCGAATTCTTCGAAAAGGATATCTTCGTATTCTTTAATAGTCTTCCAATCAAACATATCTTATTCTTTTTATTTGTTTTTCTTAAAATAAGCCGACAGGGTATCAGCACTGTCGATTGCCGGAGTCATTACTACCAGCATCCGTGGGAAATCAGAAACTCCCGATAGCCAGGCTATTCCTTCTTTCAGCTGATCCAGATCATAAGCCTCCATCACCTCAATTCCGTAAGCTGATGCTATGGCTGCGATATCCGGTAAGTTTTCAACACAGAAATATTTCTCGCGGGTCACTTCGGGAATTTCTGAAGTAGATTTAATAAACCGGAAAATTCCACCTCCTGAATTATTGATGACCACCATTCGCATATCATCCGGCACATCATTTAGCACGGATGCGCCGGAATCGTAAATCCATGAGATATCGCCTGAGAGCAAGGTTGTGTTTCCTTGGTAAGCCCAAGACGCACCTACAGCTGTAGAAGTGCTGCCATCTATTCCTGACACTCCGCGGTTGCAATACTCTGCATGGCATGAATGTGGCAGCAACTGTGAATATCTGACAAGGGTGCCGTTTGAGACAAACAGATTGTCAAACCGCAGGTGATTGAAAATATAATCAAGAGCCTTAAGATCACTCCACTTCGATTTTTTGATATAATCTTGTGATAACTTTGCCGATCGAAGTCTATAACCGTGCCATGCTGAAGAATAATCAGAATCTATCTTGATTTTGTTTTTTCTTATCACCCCGCAAAGCTGACGCAAAAACGGAGCCGGCGATATATCAATCTTTTGAGTAAGAGATTTGAAGCAATCACAAAAGTAATTGGAATGCCCTAAGCTCCAATGTGCACGAGGGGGAAAATCCCTTAGGTATTGCTTGAGCATTCTTGACACAAGAGCCCCTCCTATCGAAATCACAATATCCGGTCGCATCCTTTCCTTATCTTCCAGAGTCATGTCGCAAAGCACAGAGTCAATCATTGTAGACATTTGTTGCGGATCATGCAAATTAGCAAGGGTCTCAGCCATCACCACAACATTTGGATGAGATGCAAACATACGCACCGCCCTGTCAAGATTATGATTGGGCATAGAAAAACCTGCCACCAGCATGACTTTTGACCCTACAATTTCAAGAGCCAATCTTTTCATGATGTCTGGCGACAACGATTCGGATGCCGATATCAGACTTACGCTCCTTTCATCAGCAAGAGGCTCATCTGTCAATTCTCCCAAAGGCTCGGCAAGCTGCACATTGATGTGGACAGGACCTTGTTTTCCTTCCAATGCTTTCAGAAGAGCTTCATTGACGGTCCTGTTGACTGTCCATCTGACATCTTCGGTATATTCCCTGTGTGAACCTTCCGGAATTGCCCTAACGTCATAGCTGCCTTTTACGAAATTATCAAGCACCCCAAACTGACGTATAGTCTGGGAATCGTCTTGGTCAATCCATTCCCTGGGACGGTCGGCAGATATGACTATCAACGGCACGCCTGAATAATAAGCTTCAGCCACTGCCGGAGCGTAGTCAAGGACTGCAGTGCCGGATGTGCACACTATTGCTACGGGCTTTTGCTCAATAAGGGCACAGCCATATGCCTGAAATGCTGCACTTCGCTCATCTATCACCACATGCTTTGTGATATTTTCACACGCTTCAAGAGCAACCAACAATGGGGCATTGCGCGAACCGGGGCTACAATATGCCGTCGTCACTCCATGTGAATGGAGCAACTCTACTATCTGGCGGCAATAAATGTTGGATGTATTCAACATACCTTATATATATAAAAGGGAGCAACGAAAATACCGCCACTCCCTAAATATCATGCCATGCTTATCAAGGTAAACTTAAATGGCGGATCTTACTATGCCTCTGTTGGAATTTTCCACAAACCCTACGATCTCATCGCGGAATTTCGACGGAGCGCAGACTTCCAAGATCATCTTGATAGCATTGGTGACATTAAGATCACTTAGATATAAAATACGATATATCTCCTGAATCTGCTGAATCTCCTCAGGTTTGAAACCTCTGCGTTGCAAACCAATGGAATTAAGTCCAACATAAGAGATTGGTTCACGGGCAGCCTTGATGAATGGGGGAATATCCTTATTCACGAGTGCTCCTCCCTGAAGCATTACGTTGCGACCTATGTGACAAAATTGGTGGATTAGACTGCCACCACCTATCACAGCGCAATCGTCTACCACCACTTCCCCTGCCATCTGCGCAGCGTTTGAAATGATGACCTGATTGCCTATCACACAGTCGTGGGCTATATGCACATATGCCATAAGAAGGCAATTGCTTCCTACCACTGTCTTTCCTTTCGAGGCAGTGCCACGATGCACTGTGACACATTCACGAAGCACCGTGCCGTCGCCTACATAAGCGTAGGTCTCTTCGCCCCTGAACTTCAGGTCTTGAGGCACAGCAGCAACTGTCACCCCGGGGAATATCTTTACGCCATCACCTATCCTGGCACCAGGATAGATATTGACATTGCAGTCAATCTCACAGTTATCGCCGATCACAACATCCTCATGGATGGTAGTGAAGTTGCCAATCTTTACATTATTACCGATCTTTGCCTCGGGATGTATGCAGTTCATCTGTACCATCTCGTCATTTGTTCTTTATGATTTGTGCCATGAATTCTGCTTCGCAGACAATTTTCTCTCCTACGAAAGCATAGCCCTTGACAACCGCACATCCTCGGCGAATTTCCGTAGCGAGCGACACATTGAGAAGCAATGTATTGCCGGGAACTACTTTCTGACGGAATTTAACGTTGTCAATCTTCAGGAAATAAGTAGAATATTTTTCCGGCTCCTCAAGGAAATTAAGCACAAGCACTCCGGCAGCTTGCGCCATAGCCTCCACCTGAAGCACTCCCGGCATCACAGGCTCCTCAGGGAAATGACCCTGGAAGAATGGTTCATTTACTGTCACATTCTTTACAGCCACACAGTGCTTGCGGTCAATTTCGATAATCTTATCGATAAGCAAGAAAGGATATCTATGAGGCAAGAGTTTCTTAATGCCATTGACATCAATCAGAGGAGCAATATTGGGATTGTAGACCGGGCTTTGTATTTCTGTATGCTTCACTTCTTTTCTTAGCATACGAGCAAATTTGTTGTTTACAGTATGTCCCGGACGGATAGCAACAACCCTGCCCTTAAGCGGACGGCCAATTAGAGCAATGTCGCCAATCACATCCATGAGCTTATGGCGCGCCGGCTCATTGTCCCATTTGAGCGGTTTGGGATTGATGTAGCCAAGTTTATCGACAGTCATGTGCTCAACTTTGACGGCATCGCATATCTCATTGATTTTCTCTTGTGACACTGGTTGGTCGTAAATCACAATACTGTTCTCAAGGTCACCACCCTTGATTAGGCCATGCTGAAGAAGGGCTTCTATTTCGCGTACGAAGACAAACGTACGTGCGCTTCCCACTTCCTGATGGAAATCAGCGAGATCGTCAAGCACTGCAAACTGGTTTGGAAGAACCTGGGAATTATATTCCACCATGACCTCTACACTGAAACCTTCGTCAGGATAGATAGTGATAGTGGCACCATTATCATCCTTATACTGGATTTTCTCCTTAATTATATAGTAGTCCTTGTCAGCGTTCAATTCCTCAAGTCCTACTTCCTCTATCTTTTCAGTATATACTATAGCGCTTCCGTCAAGAATAGGGAGTTCAGGACCATCCACCTCGACAAGGCAATTGTCAACGCCATATGCATAGAGGGCTGCCATCGCATGTTCAATCGTGCTGACGCGAGCTTCACCTTTGCCAATGACTGTGCCTCTTGTCGTGTCAACCACATTTTCAGCAAGAGCGTCAATGACAGGTTGCCCTTCAAGATCAATTCTTTTAAATTTTACTCCGAAATTTGCGGGTGCAGGATTGAAAACTGCTGTCAGGTGCTTGCCCGAATGCAATCCTTTTCCTTCAACCTTGATCGGGGCTTTTAAAGTGAGCTGATTCATATGCTATTGTTTTTATTTTCAATTTTATAATAACCACCAAGAACCGAAAATATTATTTTTTTCGGTTCAGTTCATCAAAAAGTTCCTTAAGACGATTTATATATACGGCACTGCGTGCGAACTTTCGCACATCTACAGCAGGATATCCCATAAGCCGCTGGCCATCACCTACATTTCCGGGGATGCCGGATTGAGCTCCAAATTCATTTCCGTTGCCAATCGTAATGTGACCGGAGAAACCTACCTGCCCACCAACTCTGTTACTATCGCCAATTTTTGTGCTTCCTGCTACTCCTGATTGAGCGGCAAATACATTGTTTTTGCCAATCTCCACATTATGAGCTATCATAATGAGATTATCGAGTTTTGTGCCCTTGCCTATTCTTGTGCATCCAAATGTAGCTCGGTCTACAGTAGTATTCGCTCCTATTTCCACATTATCCTCGATCACCACAATACCCGTCTGAGGAAGTTTTTCATACTCACCTTGAGGGTTTGGAGCAAAACCAAAGCCATCTCCACCTATGACAACACCACTATGCAAAATACACCCATTGCCAACCTTGCATCCTTCATAGATCTTGACACCGGAGTATATTATGCAATTCTCACCTACTTCTGAGCCCTCTCCGATATATGCCTGAGGATAAATCTGGCTACCCTTTCCTATCACGGCCCCTTTTCCAATATATGCGAAAGCACCGATATATGCATCTTCAGGAATTTCAACTCCTTCAGCTATGAAGCAAGGATTCTCAATTCCTGATTTTTTGGGGATGGAATTCTGAATCATCCTGAGGAGCTCAGCGAGAGTTGCATATGGGTCTTCTACCTTAATCAGTGTGACTCCTTGCGGATTTGGATGCTCAAAACAGGTAGATACCAAGACAGCCGACGCCTTGGTCGACTCAATGAAATGCGCATATTTTGGATTCGCTATAAAAGTAATCTGCCCGGGCGCAGCTTCCTCAATTTTTGCGAAGCCTGTCAGTTTCAAATTGGAGTCACCATCTACGACTCCATTGATAAGCGAGGCCAAGGCCCCAGTGGTCATTTCCATACAAGTTTCAGACGAGGAGAATCTCTAATGAAAACAAAATTAACAGTGTCGTGCAGTTGATTCTGCAAATATTTTGCAAATATCGTAAAAAAATCTGACATAACAATAAATTACAGTAAAAAAAATAGTTTGAAGTGCAGGTATAACC
>JAIDSL010000207.1 GCA_029061255.1 Muribaculaceae bacterium | reverse complement strand
ACGATTAAGAATATATTTTTTCCAAAACAATACACCTTAATATTGTGTTTGTGAAATAAAAGTATTAATTTTGCGGCAAAAATATGACCGCCAATTCGTATTATATACGTATTGGTAGATATGAAAGCCTGATTAAAAGGATATTATGAATAATCTCGTAATAGTAGAGTCACCTGCAAAAGCTAAAACCATTGAAAAATTCCTTGGTAAGGGGTATACTGTGCTTTCTTCCTATGGGCACATCCGCGACCTTAAGAAAAAAGGAATAGCTATAGACTTCGAAAATAATTTCGCACCGGAATATGAGATACCGGTAGATAAGAAAGACATCGTGCGCAAACTCAAGGATGCTGTCAAGCAAGCTGATATGGTGTGGCTTGCTTCCGATGAAGACCGCGAAGGAGAAGCCATCGCATGGCACCTTTATGAAGTGCTCGGACTTAAGCCTACCAATACCAAGCGCATAGTTTTCCATGAGATTACCAAGCCCGCCATCCTCAATGCTATAGCCAACCCACGTGATATAGATATCGACCGGGTAAATGCCCAGCAGGCTCGTCGGGTGCTTGACCGTATAGTCGGTTTTGAGCTTAGTCCGGTGCTTTGGAAAAAGATTAAGCCATCACTCTCTGCGGGTCGGGTGCAAAGCGTAGCAGTGCGTCTTATCTGTGAACGAGAGAAGGAGATTTCCGCCTTTACTCCAGAGTCTTATTTCCGCATTTCCGGACAGTTCTCCATACCCGGATCGGATGCGGGACTCAAGGCTGACCTGTCTCGCAGGTGTGCAGATGAAAATGATGCCATGGACGTATTGAGCGAATGTCATGATGCATCTTTCAAGATTGCGGAGGTCAATGTAAAGCCGGGACGACGTCAGCCTTATCCTCCGTTCACTACTTCCACTCTCCAGCAGGAAGCATCGCGCAGACTTGGCTTTTCAGTCAATCAGACAATGGTGATAGCTCAGAAGCTATACGAAGATGGAAAAATTACGTATATGCGTACTGACTCCACCAATCTTTCAGAACTTGCATTGCGCGACATTTCAGACACCATACGCAAGGATATGGGTGAGGACTACCTGAAGGTGCGTCATTATCACACTAATTCAAAGGGGGCTCAAGAAGCACATGAGGCCATAAGGCCTACGTATGTCAGCAACCGCACTATAGAAGGCGATGCGAAAGAGCAAAAGCTCTATGACCTGATTTGGCGTAGAGCTGTGGCTTCGCAGATGGCAGACGCTGAGATAGAGAAGACAACTGTGGATATAGCAATCATACCGGGAAATGGTGTCACTGCCGAAGATACCTCTCACGGAGTGTTCAAAGCTGAGGGCGAAGTAGTGACATTCCCAGGCTTCCTTAAGGTATATCAGCAGGGCGCAGGAAAAGACACGTCGCTTCCACCGCTGGCTGTAGGTATGAATCTTGATCCGAAGGAGATCACTGCGACTGAAGACTTCACGCAGGCTCCTGCAAGATATTCAGAGGCATCGCTCGTGAAGAAAATGGAAGAACTTGGAATTGGTCGCCCTTCAACCTATGCTCCTACTATCTCCACGATACAGCAGCGTGAATACGTCAAACGCGGTGAGAAAGAAGGCACCCCACGCGACTATAAGGAAATAACTCTCAAGAAAGGAAAGATAACAATGAAGACGAAGAGCCTTTCTGTAGGCTCTGAGAAAGGGAAACTTGTGCCTACCGATACCGGAATGGTAGTCAATGATTTCCTGACTGAATATTTCCCGGATATTCTTGACTATAACTTTACGGCTAAGATCGAAGAGAAATTTGATGATATTGCTGAGGGCAAGCTTCCTTGGCAAAACGAAATGTCGGAATTCTATGGAGATTTCCATCCTGAGATTGAAAAGATCAATACCCTCAAGATGGAGCATAAGGTAGGCGAGCGGGAGCTTGGTGTAGATCCTAAGACCGGTCGCACTGTCTACGTGAAAATCGGCAGATTTGGCCCGATTGCCCAAATAGGAGAGGCAACTGATGAGGACAAGCCACTCTTTGCATCCCTACAGCCCGACCAAAGCGTGCAGACCATCACCCTTGAGGAGGCTCTCAAGCTGTTTGAACTTCCGAGAGACGTAGGCACATTTGAAGGAAAGAAGATTCTTGCCGCTATAGGACGTTTCGGCCCCTATATCCGTCATGACTCTGTATTTGTGTCGATACCTAAAGATATGTCGCCACTTTCCATAACGGAAGCAGAGGCTATAGAGCTTATAGAGAAGAAGCGTGCTGACGAGGCCAATAAATTCATTAAGTCATTTCCTGATCATCCGGAAATTGAGATTCTCAACGGAAGATATGGGCCCTACTTCACTTATCTGCCGGCAGGAGCCAAAAAGAAAATCAACTATAAGATTCCTAAAGGAACAGATCCGGTTTCATTGACATTGGAAGATGTGATGAAACTAATCGAACAGCAGGATGCCACTCCGAAAAAGCGGAGTACTGCACGTTCTAAGAAATAATAGATAATTAGTAAATGATAACTCAAGAACAACTTAAAGAGGCGGAAGAACGTACCGCCGCACTAAAAAGATATCTCGACATTGACTCCAAAAAGATAGAGGTGGAGGAAGAAGAGCTTCGTACGCATGTTGCTGATTTTTGGGAAGACCGTACCAAGGCAGAGACACAGATGAAGAAGATCAAGGATCTTCATTTCTGGATCGATGCTTATGAGGCTCTTGAGAAGCAGGTGGAGGAATTGCGTCTTGCCTTCGACTTCGTGAAGGAGGGTCTCGTCACGGAAGAAGAGGTGGATGAGCAATATGAGACAGTTGCCAAGGATATTGAGAGCCTGGAACTCCGCAATATGCTTCGCCGTGAAGAAGACAAGCTTGGAGTGGTGTTGAAAATCAATTCCGGAGCCGGAGGCACTGAAAGTCAGGACTGGGCACAGATGCTCATGCGTCTTTATTTGCGTTATGCCGAACGCCACGGCTACAAGACATCTATCGCACAGCTTCTTGAAGGTGATGATGCCGGTATCAAGTCGGTCACCATCAATATCGAGGGAGACTATGCCTATGGATATCTCAAGAGTGAGAACGGAGTTCACCGTCTTGTCAGGGTAAGTCCTTATAATGCGCAGGGAAAACGAATGACATCGTTTGCTTCTGTCTTCGTCACTCCGCTTGTTGACGATACCATCGAAATAAACGTTGAGCAAGCTCGTATTTCTTGGGATACATTCCGTTCAGGAGGAGCCGGAGGCCAGAACGTCAACAAGGTTGAGTCAGGCGTACGTCTGCGCTACCAGTATAAAGACCCCTATAC
>JAIDSL010000206.1 GCA_029061255.1 Muribaculaceae bacterium | reverse complement strand
GTTTTAGCTTGAGTATCGATAATTATGCATTAAGCATTATGAATTATGCATTATTCATAAAGTATCTCCACATCGGAATATGCCATGTGTTCCCCTTCTGAGATTCGGTCTGCCTCTATCCGAAGCACTGAGGCCTTGACCGGATCAAATTTGACTGTCTGCCAGATCGGATTATTGACAATATTTGAAAATTCTCCAGATGCAACCTTCGTCCAATTGTTCCAATCTGTTGTGGCATAAACCGAATAATGAGTCACAGTCCCTTCTTTAGAAAGTGTCGGAGGCAAATAACGTATGCCCGACACAGTTTTCTCTCCCCCTAACTCTATAGCCATCTGCTTGGGAGACATATAAAAAATTCTGAGATCAGAACATTTCTTTTCGCCCGAATCTGGGATATCAGCAGTCAGTTCCGGAGCATTATAAATTGACAATCCTGATATTAAAGGTACTGCTTTGCTATCAGTAACCCTAAAACGAACTTTATCCGCGGTCACGCTCGGGAAACACACTATTCGTTTTCGTCCTATTGTAGTCAGTCTGCCATCCTCAGTCAAAGCATCTTTCAACGGAATCCAGTTCCCGTCACATAAGGCTTCTATTTCCCATGCCTTGACTCGCTGTCCAAGAGGTATATATTCCTCCGCAACAAACCTATTGAAAGTAACAGGCTCATCAAATGAAAGTACCACTTCGCCCACATTAGCCCCATCTTTTGGACACCAATATGTATTTCTAACTCCATCATTAATCTCAGGATTATCTGTTTTAGCCTTTCTTGCCAAGTCTTCCTTGAAAACTTCTTTTACCATTCTTGCAAAAGCTGCGCCACGCACGCTATCTGTAGGATGAATCCTGCCATTTGGCATAATCGGAAAATTTAGAAGCAATGTAGAGTTTCTTCCCACTGACTTATAATATGTGTCCATGAGTTTGGAAAGACTCTTAACGTTCTCATCTTCTGTAGTATGATAAAACCAACCGGGACGAATGCTTGTGTTTGTTTCTCCAGGAACCCAAGAGTCGCCATTCTCCAAACCAAAATGTAGCATTCCCCAATCTACTTCTCCATCCTTATTTAGAAGACTCCAGTTTGTAGCTCCTACCTCACCTGCCTCAGTTCCGACCCAACGTAAGTCTCCACGGTCACTGCCGTCATTCCATATCAGGCAGTCAGGCTGGATACGGCGTATCATACTGTATGTTTCAGGCCATTTATAATATGTAGTGCGATCAATCTTACGGATTTCGTTTGAACCGCCATACCACCCGTCGCCTCCGTTGGCTCCGTCAAACCAGACTTCAAAGACATCTCCATAATTAGTGAGAAGCTCGTGTAGTTGATTTTTGAAGTATGTGACGTATTCATCCCTGCCATATTCAGGATGATTTCTGTCCCAAGGAGAAAGATAAACGGCAAACTTCAAGCCCTCTTCGCGACAGGCATCAGCAAGCTCCCTCACTACGTCACCTTTCCCCTCTTTCCAAGGGGAATTCTTAACTGAATATTCTGTTAATGCTGAAGGCCACATGCAGAATCCACAATGATGCTTGGCAGTAAAGATTATCCCTTTCATTCCGGAATCCTTGCAAACCTTTACCCATTGCTTCACATCCAGATCTGATGGATTGAACAGCTCAGGACTTTCGTCACCATATCCCCATTCCTGATCCGTATATGTATTCAGCGAATAATGTATGAAGGCATATGTCTCCATATCCTGCCATTTTTGTTGATTTTCAGATGGAGTCGGACCAAATGCCTCGGGAGTACCACACCAACTTGAAAAACCGCCAACTACACCGGTAGCCAAACAAAAGTTAATTAAAAATCTTTTCATAGTGGTTTAGTATTTTGAAACACCAATCTCAATTTGAGATTGAGTCTGGCTACATATTGAGATCGCAAAAATCAAGGCGGAAAACAGGAGTATCTTTTTCTTCATTTGATATTAGATTTGTTAAAATGCAAAATTAACAAAAATATGTCAAATATCCACCCCTCTCGTCTCACATATCCGTAAGATTTCGTAACATGCTCTCAAATATGTGGCAACTACAGTAGTTGGAATCAGTGACGCTATCAAAAAATGAGCTGCTATTACAAATACTTATTTTTCTATCACATATATTGCTTCCCTCCATTTTTATAATAAGAACTATTTTATTAACTTTGTAAATCAAAACATACCATTTTAAAATACCATGAAAAAGATTCTTACAATCATGATGGCATTAATTATCATGATGCCATTGACCGCAAAAAGAAGCGAGCAAAACTTTTTCATTGCTGACAATGGGAAGGTTGCTCCGATAGTAGTGGATGGAAATGACTGGACCGGAGTGCGCAGGGCAGCCTCCGACCTTGCTGATGACATTGGTAAAGTCACCGGTGTAAAATCGGCGGTGTATCCTAATACTCCAATGAAAAAAGGCAATATTATAGCCGGAACCATTGGGAAAAGTAAACTTATCGATGCGCTTATAGACCAAGGCAAATTGAATGTTGATTCAGTGAAAGGCCAATGGGAGTCGTATGTAACAGATGTAATCGATGGAAATCTCATAATTGCCGGAAGTGACAAACGTGGCACTATCTACGGGATCTACGATATTAGCAAAAAAATTGGTGTCTCCCCTTGGTATTATTGGGCTGATGTGCCGGTTTCACATAAGGACAGACTGGAATATAATGAAGGAAGAGTGGTGCAACCCTCTCCTAAAGTGAAATATCGTGGAATCTTTATCAATGACGAATGGCCATCATTCGGTGGTTGGTGTGTCAACCGGCATGGAGGTGTCAACTCTAAGGCTTATGCCCATATGTTTGAACTTCTGCTGCGTCTCAAGGCCAACTATCTTTGGCCTGCTATGTGGGACACAGCTTTCAATGAGGATGATCCGGAGTGTCCACGACTTGCCGATGAATATGGCATAGTGATGGGCACAAGCCATCACGAACCTATGATGAGAGCACACAAGGAATATACGCGTAGGAAAGAGGAAATCGGAGCTTGGGACTATAAATCAAATCCTGAAAGAATTGAAAAGTTCTTCAGGGAGGGCATGGAGCGCAATAAGGATTATGACAATATTGTCACTATCGGCATGCGAGGAGATGGCGACGTCGCTATGGGAAAAGGAGACGACTCCGACAATATGGAGACACTTCGAAATGTAATAAATGCACAGCGTGGTATTCTTTCAGATATTTATGGTAAGCCTGATTCTGTGCCGCAACTGTGGGCTATCTTCACAGAAGTTCAAAGATATTACGATGCCGGATTCAATGTCCCGGAAGACGTAACCCTTCTTTTCTGCGACAATAACTGGGGATACATACGGCGTACCGCGCCAAAAGAAGAACAAGGAAGAAAAGGGGGCTTTGGTATGTACTACCACATCGATATGAACGGAGGTCCATGGAACGATCGCTGGATAAACACCTCTCCCCTTCCAAAGCTACGCGAGCAACTGAATCTTGCTTATCAAACCGGAATAGACCGGATTTGGATCATAAATGTCGGAGACCTAAAACCAAAGGAATTGCCCATAGATTTCATCATGGACTATGCTTGGAATCCTGATGCTATATCACCCGGCGATGAAAAAGAGTGGCTCAGGGAATGGACTACAGAAATTTTTGGAGAAAACCTTGCTGACGACATAGCGGATGTGCTTGCCAAATATCCTAAATATAATCTGTGGAGAAAACCGGAGGTGCAGACAGCCGGAATATTCAGTGTCGAAAACTATAATGAAGCTGAACGTATAGATTCCCTTTGGCTTGCGCTCGAGGAAAAAGTTGAGCAAATAAAGCAGAAAATCTCACCGGAGGCTATGGATGCGTTCTACCAACTCGTCTACTACCCTGCCATAGCTTCTTCTGGAGTGGCAAGAATGTACGTGGCTGCGGAGCAGAACCGTTATTATGCCGATAAAGGAGATGCACAAGCCAATCAATATGCAGACCGCGTAAAAGAATTATTCGAAAGAGATGAAAGACTCACCAGCTTCTACAACGACTCCATCAGTAATGGAAAGTGGCATGGCATGATGCAGGACAAGCATATTGGTTATACCCAATGGTTTATGCCGGACAATAATATTATGCCGGATGTCAGGTACATAGATATACCTACGACCACGAACATTGAAACTGTAGATCTCCCAATGACGGAATATTCAATACCTGCCATAAAATTCAGCCGTAATAACGGTGTTAATGGATTGAACTGGATAGTATTGCCTGATCTGGGACGAGGCGAAGGGTGCATGGGCATCGATCATATGACTGTAGCATCAGCTTCATTAGCTTCTCCTTCGCCAACTTTGGAATATGATATAGATATAGCCGAAGGAGACAGTATACGGTTTGCCATAGGAATCCTTCCTACTCAAGACGTGGATCCAGCTCGAGGACTCCGAATTGCATTGCAACTAAACGATGGAAAAACAGCAGTGATTGACGCAAGACGAGGACTTGTGGACACATTTGATGAATATACACCTGCAAATCTAAAGAATTCCAAGAAGCTCAAGACTCTGCCGGAAAGAGGAAAAATGGCTCTTAACGGATATGGACGCGGAATGCGAAACGAAGTGTTTGACAATATCAGATGGCTTGAAGCCACATTCCCCGTTGAAGAAATAGGAACAAATACCCTTAAAATAAAGATGGTAGATCCGGAAATAGTGATCGAGCGTATCGTTGTCAACCCTGACAACTCTCGCTACAGCTATTTCGGTCCTCCGGAAAAGATCTAAGGCCCCGACTCATAAAACTTTTGTATCCTGATGGTGTTTTAGTGTCAGTAACTGAATGGACAAATAAGTCTTGACAACTTTATTATTCCGCGACAAAACACTATAAATTTATACTAATGATAAGGATCCGACATATATTTTCGACAATGGGATCATTTATAATGATTCCATTGTCGGTATGTGTCATTTCCGGATGCAGACATAAGGATATTATTGACGATATTGGCCAGGCAGGCCTTCCTCTTGTCAATGTAGAATACGATTGGGCTCCCACCGAGTCTTTCCGCCCGGATGGTCTTGCAAATCTTTTTTATTCCACTCATGAGTCTTCACAAAGTTATTGGCGAAGTGATTTCAGGCCATCCGGAGGGTCACTAAGACTCCCTGCTGACCAATATAATGTGATTGCTTTTAACAATGATACCGAAAACATTGTCTTTTCTGACATTGACAATTTTGACAAATTCACCTTGTCTACTTCAGAAATTGACATTTCCTCCATTCCTGATGACCAACTTCCATTTCCATCCCAAAAAATCTATCACCAACCTGATAGGATTTGGGCAGCTCTACTTAATAATATCGATATAAAGGATTCATCCAATTTCCAGACCATCAAAATATCCCCAAGACGCATCACACGCGAATACCATATTGAAATGACTGGAATCGAAAACCTTGAATCAGCACTTCGCTATTATGCCTTAATTTCAGACCTTTCACCGGCTTTTAAAATGTCATCTCTAACCCAAAGCGGAAAAGCTGCCTCATTCGGCAATTTTATGCAACCAATAGATGACACGGCAATTTCTACCACCATTACAAACTTTGGGTCGAATAAAGACTCTCACCAGCAACGTCTTGCAATATATATGTGGCTCACTGACGGAGCGAGAAAGGTCTACATGTATGATGTAACTGACCAAATTAGAGAAGCTCCCGATTCTATGAATCTCGTAATACGCGTTAAAGGACCATCTTTACCCCAAATAACTCCTGGAGAAGGAGGGTCTGCAGGAGGAGGAGGCCTTGATGTAGGTGTCGACAACTGGGATTTCATTGATATCGAGTTGTGAAGGAATCTTAATGAATCATAATATGTTAATAATTTCATAACGATAAACATTTTTGGCATGGTATTTGTCATATTAGTAAATGAAATGCAATGATAATTGCAATCCTAATAATTATAACCCGAAAACAAGAACACACTATGCAGATTAAAACACACCTTGCTATCGCAGCCGCTATCACCCTCTCACTCACCGCATGCACTCATGACGAAAGCGGCGCTCCGGCTCAGGGTAACCTTATCTCCTTCAACGCTTCGGCTCCCCTAAGTGGACGCGAGGTGGTAACCACAAACACTCTCCAGGAATTCAAAGTATGGGCATTTGCCGATGGCAAACCATATATGACAGACGTAAGCGTTGGTCGCACTGACAACGGATGGAACTACTCTCCTTCGATGTATTGGCCTTCGGATGCTCCTCTTAACTTCTATAGCTACAGTCCTGCCATCAAGACAGAGACAGCTTCAGATTCAAGCAATCCCGACATTCCGGGCTTTATCAACGGAGGAAAGACCGACCTTCTCTATGCCGTCAACATTGGCGAGACAAGGGGTGGAGGAAATGCAACACCGGTTCAGGTAAACTTCCGGCATGCCCTTTCTCAGGTTCGCTTCCAGATGCGACCTCGTGTAGCTAAAGCGGGAGAACAAGCACTTGCTGTCCGCGTGCAGGCTCTCGACCTTCTTGGGACTAACACAGTGGCATCATTTAACTTCCCTTCTTCGTCAACGACTATTGGGAACCAAGTGACCGGAGAATGGACTGACCACAAAACTCCTGCCGACAAGAATATATATGAAGGGTCAGAGATGCTTCAGACAGATACTCCCGTAGAATTAAGAAGTTCAGGTTATCTTTTCTCTATTCCTCAAAAGCTTACTAAATCGGAGGCAAACGGCAATAGCTACTCAGGTGCATATGCAAGGGTGCTTTGCGAAATTTTCGACAGAAATACAGGAGTTAAAATTTGGCCCGAAAGTTCAGATGTAGTGGCAGACGGAGCCGGATATATCTATTTCCCTCTGAATACGAGTGAGCAGAACAATGCTGAATGGCAACTTGGAAAGGCATACAGATATACACTCAACATTGATGTTCCGGCTACTTCTAACAAGATTGACTTTGACGTGACTGTTGAGGAATTCCCTGATTTCATAGACTCAAATTCCAGCAACTGATGAATAGACGTTTAGGAATATTTGGAAGTATAATGGCGATGGCTGCAATCACTGCGGTCGTCGCCTGCTCGCATTCCGGTGAGATCTCTTACCCATCGAATGAAAAAGAAATAGGATTTGAGGCAACCGCGGCTCCTCTCGCAGTAGACACCCGGAGCGCTGAAATCACAACCACTGAAAATATTCCTGAATTCCGAATATGGGCATACGACTATGGATTGTTTGCTTATATTATGAAGGGAGTGAACGTGACCAGGACAGGCCTCAACAGCTGGAGTTACTCACCTGCAGTAGACTGGACCGGAAACATGATGTGCTTCACTGCAGTGAGTCCGGCTTCAATTGACATCAATACCAATCCTTGGTGGCTTGACATGATTCCTTATCAAAACAAAGGGAATGAAGATCTTCTTGTGTGCCGTGTCACAAACGTGAAGCAAACGTCAGGAAGACTGAAGTTGCATTTTTATCATGCACTTTCGATGGTAGGAGTGACAATACACACCTCTCTCCCACCAAACTCTGTGAGAGTGAAGAGTGTGACAGTGGCCAATGTCAGCGACATTGGGCAATTCCGGTATCCCGCTGAAGGGTTTTATTCCACCACTACTGCAAGGGAGGTGTCGGAATGTTGGGACATCTATGGGCAATCTAACAGGATACCCGTGTTTTTATCTGACAATGGGACATTACTGACAGATCAACCTCTGGAAGCAGATAACCAGGGTTATGATTTCTTCATTCCTTCAAGGCTTGGAGATTTTGATTTCGACACTTATTTCAATTCCTCATATCTTGAGATAGACTATCGCATTGAGAATGCCGACAGCTCCACGATATGGCCTGATGCATCAACAGACCGAAGACTTCTTTCAAAAGATAATCCCGGATATGGGCAAATTCGTCTTGCATTGGGAGAAGATCTCCCAGACAAACGTTGGCTTTCGGGAATGGGCTACAGATACAGTGTAAATCTTTCCGGACCTGCTGAGGTTCCACCGGGAGCAGCTTCCGATCCTACACGATCTTCTGTAGCTAATAATGTGTCAGTGACTGTCACAATTCTTTAATCAAATCGTAACGCATTTTGCAGAACTTTTATGTGGCATTATTCGTTTTACCATTGCGATCGAAACCGGCAAAATCAGGTTTCATGAGTTCAATAGTGGAGTATTAACCATTTAGTCTCTTAAATTATGGCAGCACTGAACATTCCTTTGATCACATGGTGCGTAATCGTTGCGGCGATGACAGTCTTCATCTCGGTTAGGCTTTTCCACAAGAGCTATAACCCCGTGCAACAACAAAAAATGGTTTCAAAAAGAGGCAATAGGATAAATGATGTCAAGTATTGATAGTGCCTCCCCACTCTCTGTAGCTCTTCCCGAATGCGAAATCGGGGATGATGCGTCCCTTAAGGAAATCTGTCTTTTTCTCTCAGAATATTCGGCGTGGCTCCTCGGAAGTGGAGCCACGTCTATACGTCTTGAAAAGAATGTGAGGCGTATGGCTGAATCACTGGGTTGCTTTGCTGAAATGACAATTCTTCCACGCCACATTCACATGACCGTATTCCTGCCTGACCATTCAGACAGCTATACTTATATTATAGCCACTCACCCGATGCCGATAAGTTTCGACATCAATACAAGATTAAGCCGACTAAGCTGGAGCATGGCAGATGAGCATCTGACTCTTAATGAAGCTCGCAGACAGTTTGAGAAAATTATAAAGACCCCTCCCGCTAATAAATATCTTGTTCTTTTCCTCGCTTCTTGCGCAAATGCTGCTTTCTGCCGGCTATTCACCGGAGATTGGGCAGCTGTCGGGGTTGTATTTATGTCTACTCTAATCGGATTTTATCTTAAACAAATTCTTTCGTCGCGAAAGATGGATGTGAGACTCGTGTTTATCATTTGTGCCTTCGTCTCATCTATCCTTGCCAGCACAGCTACCCTCTTCAGTTTCGGGCATACCCCTGACATTGCAGTGGGAACAAGTGTGCTCTATCTCGTGCCGGGCATTCCTTTTTTGAACTCATTCAGTGATATGCTCAATGGTCACTATATATGTGCTTTCGGGCGATTTGTGCATGCCGTAGTGCTAACTTGCTGCTTGTCGTTGGGCCTTTGCGGAGGTATGTTGTTGATGCACTTAAGTATGTTTTAGTCATGATACTCCAGGTTTTACAAGATGCTTTGTTTGCCGCTATCGCTGCCATTGGGTTTGCTTCCATCAGCAATCCCCCTAAGAAAGCATATTTGTTTTGCGCCATAATTGCTGCAGTCGGACATTCTGCGCGCTACCTTCTGATGAACTCTTCTCTCTTCGATATTCATATAGTGGCTGCGAGCGCTATAGCTGCATTCATAGTAGGCACACTGGCTGTTCTGTTGTCTCCTTATGGAAAGATGCCTGCAGAAACATGCCTGTTCCCATCTTTGCTACCCATGATACCCGGAATATACGCATATAAGGCTTTCGGAAGCCTTATGCTCTGCCTGACGCATGGAGGGGAAGCTGATTTCAATCATTATTTCTTTCTTTTCGCCAGCAATGGACTGACTTGTCTTTTCATTCTTCTCGGCATGGTGGTAGGTGGCACTCTCCCCATATTCTTATTCAAGAATATCTCATTCCAAGCCACCCGCTGACGGGAAAGCTTTCCATTTTATACTATTAGAAAAGAATTTGGGATTCTGTCAGAAATCAAATCCGAGTCTTAATGAGAAGCGGGGAAATACCTTATGATCTTTTACTATTATTTCTTTATTTTCATAGCCGTTACCAGAGATATATTCTGAATATTCATCAGTCTGTCCGCAGAGAGTCAAACCAATACCTATATTAAAATTAGCCTTACGTCTCCAATTTATCCTATATCCTACAGTTGGAGAGAAATATACGCTTCCTCCGTCACTGAAGCTATATCCTATTCTTGCATCTGCATAGGGAGTGAATTTGCCAAACGATATATCATATCGATAATCAGCAAATATTGGAAGCATCATGCATGGGTAGCCTAACGACAACATAAATCCTGCTCCTACATAGGAATGGCGGTTTATCTGGTAGCCATGGGAAGTGGAAAGCCCGATGAAAAGTAGGTCATCATGCTTATCCTCTCCGTCTGCGCTTGAGAACCAATCCCCTTTCCCGAATGAATTATCCCACTCTATAAAACCACGATAACCGCGTTGCGGCTCTCTTGCATACGTCGAAGCAAAAGCGACGAGCATCACAAAAAACAATATTAGCTTTTTCATTATGATAAGTATTTTCCTCCTATGATACAAAATTTATGAGAAAGTCCCATAATTATTCAAATTTTTTCTTTTTCGATGTAATTATTTTGGTTACGTTTGCGTCTAAGAAAATAAACAGGTTTTCTCAAGGGTATGCTTTTAACGTATGCTTTTAATGAGAATTTAGTAAAAACAATATGGAACGGGGCTGGATCGCAACTGCCAATTGCGAATCCGGTCCCCAAATCTTCATCAGTTCCCCCCTTTTTTTCTATTAGAAAATCCAAATCGGGTAGTTATGTGTTGTATAATTAAATATCAATCCACTGTAACACCTTTAATTGAAAGTCTATGAAAAACTCATTACTTCTTTCTCTGCTCGCTGCAGGAACAATTTTTCCTGCAGCCGCCACTACTTTGACACCAGAGCAAGCACTCGCTCGATTCAATTCCAATCGTCCTCAACGAATTGCTGCAGCCAGCGACCTTTCTGCACAAAACCTCAAACTTCGCTCAACTATTGGAAAGCTTTATGTCTTTTCTTCCGGGCAAGGATTTGCAGTGCTTCCGAGCGAAGACTCTGCCCCCGCCCTATTAGGATATTCCGATGCAGAAGAATTCGATTTGGACAGTAATCCCTCCCTAAGGGAATGGTTTGATTTCTATAACCGACAGCTTACATATCTTAAAAACCATCCTGAAGACAAAAACGCTTCAAAGATAAGCCACAAAACCCGCGAAGAGATCTCTCCACTCTTGAAAACGGAATGGAATCAGGAATATCCATATAATTTGCTATGTCCGAAAGTAGACGGCCATGAGACAGTCACCGGTTGCGTTGCCACTGCTATGGCACAGGTCATGAAATATCATAATTTCCCTGAATATGGAAAGGGTACCCATTCTTACTTATGGCGGCCGGGAGAAGAAGAATTGAGTTTCAATTATGATTCCACACCCTTTCAATGGGACAGAATGGATAACACATACGATAAAGAAAGCTCAAACGAAGCTCGGCATGCCGTGGCTGAGCTTATGCTCGGATGCGGAGTGAGTGTGGATATGCATTATGAACCGGGAGGAAGCGGGGCAGCAACCGTGATGATGGGAGAGTCTCTGATTGATATATTCGGCTATTCAAAATCCCTTTGGATGCCAAACCGCGCTTATTATGGCTATGAAGAATGGGAAGACATGATCTATGCAGATCTTGCAGAAGGTCTGCCGGTGCTATACAGTGGAGCCGGTACTGACGGTGGTCATCAATTTGTATGTGACGGATATAGCTCTGATGGTTTCTTCCACTTCAACTGGGGCTGGGGAGGATTGAGCAACGGCTATTTCCTTCTGACTGCACTAAATCCGGATCATCTTGGAGTAGGTGGAGGTGCAGGTGGATTTAACACTACACAAATCGCTACTCTTGGAGTGCGCCCCGGAAAAGAGGGAGATAAACCTGTCTATCTATTCTATAATACAGATTCCTTCTTTTCAGATATGAAAGAAGTGAAGGAGGGAGATGATTTCAGGTGCGGTGGACAATACTTCAATTTCAGTCTTGCCACAATGCCTGAAGGGAGTCGTCTTGGGTTGAAATTCTTATCAGAATCGACAAACGAAGCATATTTTGCTGAAGGACCAAACGTAGAAGGTTATCACCCCGACGACGGAAGAAACGATCTGCAAGTTCGCTTCCCAAAACTTGCGGACGGCACTTATGAGATTACTCCTGTGTTGAAAGTTGATGGCAAATGGCATCCAGTAAGAATTCCGGTTGGGCAAGCCCAAATGATTGTGGCAGTTGTAAAAGATGGAGTCGCCACTATCGAAAATCAAAAACCGGCTTCTATATTTGTCACAGACATTGATCTTCCTGGCAAAATCTACCGAGACCATAAATTTCCTATGACTTTTACAGTTGAAAACATTGGTGATGAAGAATTTTACAGTACTATTACCCCTATTTTACTTGACAGTTCCGGGGATGTGGTTTCTAAGTCCACATTCCGTCCTGTAGATATTCTTACAGGAGAGAAAGAGGATATCAAAGATTACGTTGGCAAGTTCTCTGAACTCAAAGATCATTCGTTTGCTCCCGGTGAGTATACGATGGTATTCCGTGATGAAGCAGGCAAGAATGTGAGTGATCCAATTTTAGTGAATATAGAGGTAAATGATGATAAGACTGAAATAAAGGTCACTGATCTTGATGTAGTTGATAAAGATGACATCTCGGATCCCTCAAAGATTCACATAAGATTCAAGGTGGATTGTGAATCAGGAGTGTACTTTGGATCACTGCGATTTGATGTATTCCCTGATGATGGAGGATATGAAATTTGTGGCTCTGCTTCATCCGACATCTATCTTGGTGCAGAAGAAAGCAAAGAAGTAGATATGACTGCTGATTTCAGTCATTTGAAAGACGGTTGGTATATCGGAGCTATCTATGATGGCGGCAAGTCTATGACTGGATCAGTTAGATTCCATATCCATAGAGAAACGGTAGGAGTAGAAGAAGCAGAAACAGAAGCAGTAAACTCAAAAATCTATGATTTGAATGGAATCCGCCACTCCTCTCCCACTGATCACGGCATTCTTATCATCGACGGCAAGAAAATAATGATCAGAAACTGACACTTTCTCCAATATTCTCGTAGGGACGCACGGCTCGTGCGTCCTTTTTTATCAAATATCCGAACTCATAATATCTTATCCAAGAATTTTAGAGATAAAAATTTATAACTAAATTTGCAAATATCAAGTGTTTTATTTAACTTTGTAGGTAACAAATACAATAAACATATATGGGTGCGATATTTATCCTTAACGGACTCCTTATTTATATATATGCTTTTGACCATAATCCTCCTCATATTCATGTCATAAAAGGAGGTGATGAATTCTCAATCACACTTAATGACCGTATTGTAGAGGGAAGAGCAAGGTCAAAGGATATAAAACTTATCAATGAATTTATTGATAACCATTATGATGAGATAATGATTCTTTGGGATAAAGCACAACGAGGCGAAACTATAGAAAAAATTAAATATTGATTATTATGTTGCATGTTTTAAACGCTGATTATATAGGGAATTACACTTTACATTGCACTTTTGATAATGGTGAAAGCAGAGAAGTAGACCTTACTCCTCTTTTGAAATTTCCCGCATTCCAAGAACTTCAAGACAAATCTAAGTTTCAGGAGTTTGGTGTGCTGAATACCATATTTTGGTCTAATGGAGCCGACATTGCTCCTGAATGGCTACTTCAGCATGGTAAAGCCGTTTGAAAGAAAATATATTCATGAAGATAATATGCACTGCCGAATTTATTGAAAAACGGTAGTGCATAATATATTTACTGTTTTTTATAGCGAGCTGGATATCCGTACAAAGTCACGCGAAGCACTTTTCCTTTGTGAACAAGGTGAGTGTATTGAGGATTGAAGATAGTGGCACACTTGTTAGCCATTATGGCTTCAATGAGTGCAAGATCACAAGCTTCGTCTACCGAAAGATTCTTAAGCTTCATCTTTCCAGCTTCAGTTGAAATGTCTATGACATAAGTTATAGGCTCCATGTCAAGATCCATGGTCAGCTCATTATAGCTTTTTATGGTCGGAGCCACTGTAGTATAAGCATTCAGCTTACGGGTAGATATTTTGGGAGAGCAGGATGAAAGTCCTACGATAACACTTACAACTATAGTAAACAAAGAAATTGATCTCATATAATTTCTGATTTATTATAAATTAAATTTCCAATAAACTTGTAGGGACGCACGGCTCGTGCGTCCTAATTCGTTTTAAAAGATTCTGCTCGAAGGACGCATGAGCCATGCGTCCCTACAAGAGGATTCTAAGTCTATCTGAATGTCTGATTTAAAAACTAAGTCCAAGCGAGACTCCAAGACTATGAGAATTGGTCATCCGGTTTCCCATGACATTGATTCCGGCAGTTAGTTTGTTTTCCCCAAATTGCACAATCTCAGTTTCAATTATTTGCGCAGAATAAGCTTGCATCTCTCTTGATTGCTTCAGCAATGAATAGGCTTTTAAATTGAACCCTAAAGTCCATGCTGAAGCTGCTACTAAAGTTGTACCTAAAATTATAATTTCACCAGATTCACCAAAGGTTGAGGAATCACTCCATATTGCCATACTTATTCCTATTCCTAAAATCAATATTGCACTTCCTCCATACCACCCAATTTTTCTATATTTCTTGGCCTTGTCTTGCAAATCTTCATACACTGTCTTTCCATAAGCCATTTTGAATAACTGATTATCCGAGATTCCCCCTGATAGATTATCATATGTCTGAGAATCGGCTAATCTCAAAAGATCATCATCGGAAGGAGACATTTGTTTGGTTGATGAAACTGGAGATGGATTTGTATAAGCATTAAATGTATCAATATCCCCATTCTCATAAAGCACTGTTGCGACAGATGTAATTGGAATAGTATATACCGGTCCTGTCGGATTGGATGCCTTGCGATATTTTATGACAGTCTCAGAGATTTCCTCAACCTTTGCATCAAGTTTTGTTCCATCAGTTTTGGTGATGACATCCTTTGCGAAAGCAGAGGCTACGCAGCATAGAAGGCAGAGAATAAGCGCATGAATTCTCATTTTTGTAAGTCTTAAAGGTGCCTCCGGGCCTCTCTCATCGACATTCTACAATATAAGAAAAGCGCAAGGCCGTACTTTATTGCCCGTCCCTGCAGTTAGAGGCCCTGGAATTGCCCATCATCGTAGAACGGACAACAGAAGCCTCACGCTGAATATGCCAACAACATGACAGCATACGCTCTCGCGTATACCATCAGCATGTATATAAACATATTCAAAGGCATCTACTGTTGTCTCATTCTTGACGATGATCGAAATTTTCCAGGTTTCTAACTGCCAAGAAAGAGCGTCGAGTAAACGCTTCCCATAAAAATATTGCTAACAATTCTTTACAATCTTATAGACTCATCCAGAATTGTTAACATTACAAAATCAATATTTTTATCGTTAGTACACAAATAAAATCCAAAGAAAATTTGCATATATAGATTATATATATTATATTTGCGATATAAATGCAGAAATGATATGAATACAATAGCCTATAATAAAGTAGAAAAAACTAAGAAACTTATAGATCTTCCAAACGACGTATGCCATCGGCTCGCCATCAAAGCAGCCGCTATGGGTACGAGCGTGAAACGCCTGATAGAAAGTATTGTCATAGACTCGATGGAGGATACTGACGATGACACTATTTTCGCATACCTTTGCAAAACGCGTCCGGAAGGCAATGAACTAATGAGCGATGAAGATCAAGAGAATCTAATTTCCTCTCTTCGCAAAAGAATAGCTGAAGATGAAATATAAGCTTTCGAAAGATTTTGGTAAAAGTCTCTCGCGTCTTAATGGCAAAGACCTTAAATTGGTTTTGGAGGCAATTGATGAAGTTGAGAAAGCCTCAACCTTATCTGAAATCTCAAACTGCAAGAAACTGAAATCATATGATTGTGTATATAGAATACGAATTGGTACACGTCGTGCCTTTTTCACATTCCATATTGAGATCGTAGATGATATACTTATTTTCCATTATCTTGTTTCAAGAGGACAAGCCTACGATAAGAATATGGAAGATAAGCTAAGAAAGCTTGATAGATAAGACATTAATATTTGAAACCATGAAAAAACTATTACGTGGGGCATATGCTTTTTTAGCCATAATAACAGGAAATGTTGGCGCAGTTGCCGACATTCCGACTGTCTATGACCATGAAAACACAGCGGATTCATATCCTCTACTGAAATTCAAGCAGCTTGAGGAGCTTCCGGAGATTGCCACTCTCCCGGATCCATTTACTTTTGCTGACGGAACCCGCTCCGCCGATTTCAAAGACTGGGAGCGTCATCGCTCTGAAATACTTCAAATGCTTTGGCATTATGAATTAGGTCAAAAACCAACAATCAGCAAGGACAGTGTAGATGCCATATTGGATAATGATACACTGAGAGTGACCGTACATGAAAACGGCAAGACTCTTACCCTCAACTCACATATAGTCTATCCCAAAGGAGACGGACCTTTTCCCATTGTAATAGGTGTCGGTTTTCCTACAGGCTCGCTTCCAAAAGAACTTTTCCTTGACAATGGAGTTGCAGCGATCGGCTTCAATTTCATGGAAGTAATGTCGCACACCCAGAAGCGAGGGGAAGAACCAATCAACCGTCTCTATCCCGAAAACACAGAGATCGGAGCCTATTCAGCATGGCCCTGGGGTATCAGCAGACTTATCGATGGACTTGAAAAAGTCGCAGACAAAGCCAATATCGATATGAGACATATAGCTGTCACCGGATGCTCTTTTGCCGGAAAGATGGCTCTTTACGCAGGAGCAATGGATGAACGTATCACGCTGACTATAGCACAGGAGCCGGGTGGAGGCGGAGTAAATGCATGGCGTGTATCCGAAACTCTTGGAAATGTAGAGCGAGTTCACAACACCAATTATGCATGGTTTCTCGAAAGTATGAAACAGTTTTCTGACAGCAATGTGAACCGTCTCCCTATCGACCACCATCAGCTTGCCGCACTCGTTGCTCCGAGGGCGTTGCTTATTCTCGGCAATACAGATTATGAATGGCTGGCAGATGAATCAGGCTACGTATCAAGTCGAGCAGCAAAGGAGGTTTGGAACGCTTTCGGAATAGGAGAAAGGATGGGATATTCCATTGAAGGGGGTCACCCCCACTGTCAGCTTCCATTGAGCCAGTATCCCGAAGTGACAGCATTCATCCGCCGCTTCCTCCTTGACGACGAAGATATGGACACAAACATAGGTCGCGCACCGATGTTCGAAAACGTCGACTGGCACAAATGGGCACCATGGGCATCCCAGCAGCATAAGCCGCAGATAATCTGGCAATGGATGGATGGACTGGTGACTAAAGAGGGCATAACACGCGATCTTGAGGCTTTCAAAGAAGCCGGTCTCGCCGGAGTGCAGAATTTCCAGATTGGCGGTCCGCAACAGATGCGTATCGGGAATCCGGATAATGCCATCGGCAACGAAAACTGGAAAGATCTTCTCAAATGGACCCTCGACGAATGCGAACGCCTCGGACTAACTTTCGGGACACATAACTGCCCCGGATGGTCATCAAGCGCATACCCTACGGTTAAACCGGAATACTCCATGCTTAAACTCGTCTTTTCCGAGACCCCATATAAAAAAGGAGAAAGGAAAATCCTTCTACCAAATCCTGAAGTAGATCCGCAATGGAATTATTATGAAGACGTGGCAGTAATGGCAATACCTTCTGATTCAGTCACCACTATCGACCGGATCATAAACCTTTCCGAATATTTCGATTCCGAGAAAGGAGAACTCAATATACCAAAAAAACTTAAGCTTCCGGAAAACACATCTATACTGCGAATAGGTCAGACTACAAATGGAAAGACCAACGAAGCGCAGGCACCTGAAACCGGCCGAGGTCTCGAATGCGACAAACTAAGTCGCGAGGCTGTCAGTGAGTTTTGGAAAGGATATCCAACAATGGTGATTGAGACAGCCGGTAGACACGTGGGAAAGACTTTCACTCATTTTGAGATCGACAGCTACGAGGCGGGAGGACAAACCTGGAGCCCTGCTCTTCCGAAAGAATTCAGAAATCGCAAAGGATACGACATCATCCCCTATCTTCCATATATGACAGGGAGACTGAAGGAAATAGACGACGCTGAGAAAACAGCACATTTCCGCAAAGACTGGCAAGATGTGGTAAAGGACTGTGTAGCTGAAAACTATTACGGCTATATGACTCAGCTTGCAAATGAGGCAGGAGTCAAAATGATGATCGAACCTTACGGAACAGGGGGTCAGAAACCGTTCGGAATCATTGACTTTGAGAAGATAGTCAGGGCAAGCGATGGTGCCGACATCGCCACGGAATTCTGGCAGGATCCTCCTACATGGGGATGGAAAGACATCGTAAGGCATGAAAAGTCTATGAGAACGTTTGGCAAACCACTTCTCATAGCGGAAGCATTCACCTGCTGGCCTCTCAGAGCCTGGAGCGACAGCCCGGCAGATATAAAGAAAGTGTGCGACAAAGCGTTCTGCTCAGGAGTGAACCGGATGATGCTTCATGCCGGGGCTGCCAATCCATGGCCTAACGTGGAGCCGGGAATGTCATTTGGAATCTGGGGTACCCAGTTCGTACCGGGCCAGACATGGTGGAAAGCCGGAGGAGCGAAAGAACTGTTCGGATACATGACCCGTTGCCAGGCTCTGCTGCAACAGGGTATTCCCGCACCTGAGCAACTACCAAAGATGAAACAGTTCCTCTCTTATCGGCGCACCGCCGGCGATACGGATATCATCTTTCTGTGCAATCAATCAGACTCCATAGCCTCCGAAATCATTCCATTTGATGCTAACGGGCGGAGCATCGAGGTGTATGATCCATACTCCCAAATGAGATACTCGATTGCTCACTCCAATCCAATGCAAATAGAGATTGAACCGCTCGGTTCACGTTTTCTGATTATTAGTCCGGTATCTGACACTCTTCCTGAAAAACAGGAATGGACAGTTACCGATACAATCCCGGTGGAAGGCACATGGACCATCTCATTCCCTGAAATTGGAGATATCTCTACCGATCTCCTTTTCTCGTGGCCTGAATCCGAGAATCATGATGTAAAATACTTTTCCGGCACCGCTTCATATTCAATACCGGTCAATATCTCTAAGAAACAGATTGAATCCGGACAAAGGATGATGCTCTCTCTGGGAGAAGTAAAAGACATGGCTTCTGTTAAAGTAAATGGCATCGAAATGCCAATATTGTGGAAGACACCGTTTGAATGCGATATAACCAATGCAGTTAAGCCCGGAGAGAATCAATTGGAAATAACGGTCACAAACCTTTGGCCCAATCGCATGATCGGCGACGAGCTGGAGCCTGACGACCTCGAGTGGAGCGAGCCGCTTGTGTATGACTTTGCTCCCGGCAAGCCGAGAGCAGGATGCTACCTGACATCAAATCCTGATTGGCTTCGCAACGGCACTGAACGCCCTTCGAAAGGGCGCAAGACTGTAGGATGCTTCAAGTTCTTCACGGCAGACTCACCCCTGCTTCCCTCGGGACTCCTTGGACCTGTTTCGATTCAGATTCTTCAAGAGCGTTGATCATAAAATCTTTAAGATTCAAGTCGAAAGTCATCATAGTCCTTGCCACCACAATACCCGCCCCGGTGGAAACATTGCTGTATCCCCAGACAGGATCGGCAAGGCCTATGTCTGCCAAATCTCCTATCATCCCGGAATTTTTTTGCCATAGATAGTTCATACGATCGTAATAGCTTCTCGAAATGGACAAAAGTTCGAAAGTAATTCCGCAGTCAAGTAGGTTCTCACAATATTCAGGCCCGACAGCCCTAAACCAAGCGTCGTCAAATCTCAAGGTCAAAGTATAATCTTGACCGGAAAACATACGGTCTGTAAAAAATAGCCAGAGATCTTCATAGCCTCCAAGCATAGATTCCACAATACCTATGTGCTCCCTGAATATAGGGTCGGAATTGAAGTCCAGCCTTCCGGAGGAGAAATAGGAGGAAAAATTCATGGACTCCTCACCAGAATCTAAATTGTCCGGATTATCGTCTTCCTCACCTTCGAAATAAAAGGGAGTGTATGCAAGTCTAAAATAATCAGCGTCCTGATTATTGTCAGAGATTGTCAACTTTATCTCATAATTGAAACGCATATCGGCAGTAAATCCATCCTCATTGTCGTTCCATGCTTGCACGGAGGATGGAATGAATTCCACTTTTACTATAGGTATAGATTGAGGCACTTTGACTGTTGCCTCAGCCGTGCCATAGCTTTTACTCTCTGCTACAATCCTGATCTCGTCTCCTTCCTGAGCAAGATATTCAGGCTCCTTGAGTTCGCCGTTAGCATAGACAGACACCATTGCATCCTTCACTTCATGGTCGTCGAGCCCTTCCCTATCGTTATATCTCCATGTGTGCTGAACTGAGACAGTGACAGGCTCCCCTGCTGTTATCACAGCATTCAGACATATTACAGATTCGGAATATTGATCCGGATTGAAATCAGTGTAACATCCGGTCAAGGCTATGATCGGGACAACTGAATATAGGAGTTTCTTTAGAATATCCATGTGTATGAAGCTGAAGGTAAGAGTGGCAATAATGATATTTTCTGGAATACAGGATTCCCTTCGCTGTCATATGACCGACGAATTCCAATGGTGTTCATATGGCAATAAGCATTATAAACGCTAAAATTCCAATATCCCCGTTTATTCCTGACTGTGCATGAAAGGTCAAGACGATGATAGAATGGAAGCCGATAGCAGTTCAGTTCTGTCTTTAGAGCCGACTGTTCGAGATTCCACCATCCGTCGGTCTCTTCCGTTCCTTGCCATACCTGAGTCATCAGAGTGAACCTGCTCCCCGAATGTCCGGTCCAAGCCGCGTTAAGACAGACTTTAGCACTTACGTCCCAGATGGCGTAGATATTGAGTGTATGCCGATTGTCCAATCGGGCAGGGAATGTCTTCCCCCCGTTTTTATCGGGAAACGTACGGTCAGCCCAGGCAAGAGAATATGATATATGACCGGTGACAGCACCTGACCTTTTTTCAAATTTTATATCCACTCCTTTGGCACTCCCCTTTCCACTACATAGCACAGAATTCCACATTTCCATAGGGAGTTTGAGATAATATTCATCGCGATAGTCAATGAGATTATTCATCTTCTTGAAGTACCCTTCTATTGAAGCAGAAAATCTGCCGTTGTCTATCATCCAGTATCCTCCCGCCGTTATCTTATCTGCAGTCTCTGGCTTGAACTGTCCTGTTATCGGCACCCACTGATCTGTAGGGAGGGATATGTACGACTGGCTCAACCGGTGGACATACTGTGTCGATCTACTAAAGGAACATTTCAAGGCTATGTCGGAAACAGGGTTGTAACTGAATGAAAGCCGGGGGCTGATTCCGGCATGCGACTTTGAATCTATACAGAATACCGAAGCATGTAAGCCGGCGTTCATTCTTATTTTTTCATTGATCTGCCAGTCATCCTCTATATATACGTTTCCTTCGTTTGCAATATATCTCCATGTAGAGTCCATTTCTATGACTGTCTCTTTTTCCTGAATGTATTTTCTCGAACTCTTTTCGGGCAGAAAGGAATGTAAGGTATATCCTGCTCCAAAACCTATCCTATGGTTTTCTCGAGGTCTCCACTCGAAATCACCCTTTATAATAAGGTCGCCAATACTGTTGGATGTCCTGTCTCTCAGCCGCGAATCACATATATCATCCTCTCCATATGAGTATATTGTCCGGATATCCTGCTTCATCGTCGAGAAAAACCGGGTATATGATGCAGTGAACTCCGCCGACAATTCCTCTGTAAAACTATGTGTCATTCCTGACTGGATTAGAAAATTACCCCATCTCAGATGATAATTATCACTATTTGAAGTTATCGAGGTCCAGTAAGAATCATTCTTTAATGAACTGGAGCCATGAAACCAGTCATCTCCATAATATACACTCACAAAACCGGCAGTTCGATCACTGAATGCATGTGTGATCTTTCCTGTAAGATCAGTAAACGACCAACCTATATTATACCTGTCTTCACTCGTGAGACTGATCAGCCCGGCCAATGGCAAAGTCAGCAATTCCGACCATGAACGTCTTATAGCTACTGAGTAGGTGGTACGTTTTCCAATAGGTCCGTTGATAGAGAACGCTCCGGCAGCGAGTCCGAGACGAACCGAACCATTTCGGCACTCACCTGAGCCATTCTTCGTGCGAACATCAAGATAAGACGAGAGCCGTCCGTCATATCTCGCCGGAACCGATGATTTATAGAAATCAATGTGTCCTATAGCATCGACATTGAATGCCGAAAACATTCCTAAGCAATGGTCGCTGCTATAGAGAGGAATGTTATCGAGCATCACCATGTTCTGGTCGGAGTCTCCCCCATGCACGCTCACTCCTGCCATTCCCTCAGCAGACTGAACAATACCCGGCTGCAACTGAAATGTTTTCATCACATCTTCCTCTCCCAAGAGAACCGGCATCTTAGCTACATCTACCGCTGAAAGCTTCATGGCACCAATCTCGGAAGATGCCATGGGATGCTTGTTGAGTCTGGACTCTACAAGCACTTCATTAAGCATCACCTCAGGCAGCGAGTCGGCTACTTTTATAACAGGTTTATTACCTTCACCGCGGTTGATCGCTTTTTTCTTCCTCTCCGAAGGCTTTTTGATCAGGAGTATGCTTCTCCCCTTCATCTTATATCTTATGTCAGTGTCCTTGAATATTAGATCAAGCGCATGCTTTAATACCACGTCCTTGACATCCACTGTCACTTTCATACCATCGAGTATACCTGAGGAATATACGAAATTCCTGCCCGTTTGATCCATTATGTTCCTGAAGACGATTTCTGCAGGCACATCTATAGCCTTGACAGTGACCTTTTGGCAAAATCCTGCTTGGAAAATTGAAACCAAGATAAAGATAATCAATAGTCTTTTCATCTGTCGGTAATTGTAAGTTGTAGCCCGAGGATTTCGTTTATGGCCTCAATAAGTTCGGTAGGTGTACCGTCATACCTCAATGTCAGTGAATAGTCGTCAGCATTGTCTGGAATATTACCAATCTTCACAGAGTATTCTGCCTCTATGATTTTCACGGCTTCAGAGAGTCTGGTATTGTCGAATGAAATCACCTTTGCTTCCTCGACAGTGGGCACACCGGAGTCAACGCTCACTGATTCTACCGATGATGATTCCATCCGAGAATGCTCATATCTAATAATAGCGGCAGTTGACGAGACAGCTATGACAGCCGCTACAGCTGCGGCGATCCCGTAACGCCTTCTCTTTAATCCCAATACAGACTTAATCTTCCGCCATCCCGAATCAGTCGAGAAGGCATCGTCACTGTAATATTGAGCAATGAAATCTATGTCTTTATCATCCATATCAATCTGGCGACGACATGGTAGCCGTCACATCATAATGATACATCGTAACCGTAATAGTCCTATTCAAGAAAAGATTTTTTATAGAAAAGGAAGGAAAAAAGGTTTTTCTCCATCTTTAAGTACTTCCCGAAGCCTACTGAGCGCCTTGGTCATCTGATTCTTCACAGTCTTCACTGCTATCCCCATTTCTTCCGCGATTTGCTCATTGCTCATTCCCTTCTGCTTGCTCATCAAAAACACTTTCTTGCATTTTTCGGGCAGCATTCCTATTGCGCGCCATATCTTAGCATCCCTTTCAGAAGTATCGATGTCTGTCTCGCTTACCTCCGGAATGTACTCCTCACCAACCATAGTCTTTTTACCACGGAGAAACAAAAGACATTCGTTGCGCACTGTTCGGTACATGAATGAAGGGAAAGAACTGATGACACCTCCCTCCTCACTATAACGCCAGGCCTTGATGAATGCATCTTGAACGACATCCTCCGAGACCGTGGACTCTTCCACAAGCCTGAGGGCATACATGCAAAGCGGCATGTAAAGCTTTTTATAATATCTTTCAAATTCCCTGACGTTCATTCTTTCGATTATATAAGATTGCAAAGTTAACAACTTATCCTCATTTTTACAAACCTAACTTTTCAAAACGTGGTTTTAAACCTTTTTTAACTTATTATGTCATACTGTAGGTGAAAAGACTATATTGTTGGTTGAAGACCGCAATATACTTTTAAACCTTAATTACGACACATTAAACTATCATAATACCATACACAACACATTTATGAAAAAGACATTTCTTTCCATCTTGGGCATGATGCTGTCAATCATGGCACTTGCTCAGCCACCCGGCTTCCAGATGCCGGAGACTAATCCTGACTTCGCCAACATAAACTATGCCGGCGATGATCTTGAGGGGCATAAACTCGACATCTATCTTCCAAAAGATGGGAAAGAGAAGCACCCTCTTATCGTGGTGATTTACGGTAGCGCTTGGTTCAGCAATAATTTCAAGAATGCTGCATATATGTCGCTCGGAAAACCACTAAACGATGCCGGCTACGCAGTGGCATGTATCAACCACCGCGCGAGCACTGAAGCAAAGTATCCGTCGCAGATCAATGATGTCAAGGGTGCTATTCGCTTTCTTCGTGCCAATGCTGACAAATTCGGACTTGACACATCATTCCTCGGAATTACAGGATTCTCTTCCGGAGGCCATCTTTCTGCTATGGCAGGCGTGACCAACGACATGAAGACTCGCACTGCAGGCGACATCACCATTGATGTAGAAGGCAATGTGGGAGGAAACCTTGATCAAAGCAGTTCGGTAGATGCAGTCGTAGATTGGTTCGGCCCGGTAGACATGGCAAGAATGGAAAACTGTGAGACCGTAAAGGGTGCTGATTCTCCGGAAGCTGTCTTGATGGGGGTAGCTCCGGCAGAAAGTCCGGATATGGTGGCTCTAATCAGTCCTATCACCTACATTTCTGAAAAAACCGTCCCGATGCTCGTGATTCATGGCAATTCCGACAGTGTTGTCCCATATTGCCAAGGTGTGAATTTCTCTGAAGAACTTAAGAAAGCCGGTAAACTTTCCGATTTCATCACAGTTGAAGGTGGCGAACATGGACCCGTGACATTCAATGACGACACGTTCAAGGCCATGGTCGACTTTTTCAACGCACAGCGTTCTAAGTAGTAAGCATTCTCCGAATGCGTCACCGCGAGTCTTTACCTTATAAATAAAGTGGGAAATGCCCAAAGAGCATTTCCCACTTTATTTTTATACATCTTTAAACACTTATTAACTCCCATTCGTTATACATACAAACACATATCTGACGACCATATTAGCCGCCACGATTCCACACCTTTTCTTAATCTCCGAATATATGAAAAACACGATTTTCACATTGCTGCTTATATTTTTAGGATCAATTCCAGCCTTCTCCCAGACTGAAAAAGACTCGGTCAAGGTTCATTTTCGTGTCTCAGACACTCATATAGATCGTGCATTTTGCGGCAACGGAGCCACTCTTGATTCTATTTTCCGAAAACTCGAAACAGATTCGCTTCTATACGACGGTCCAACACACCGTTTGGTTTCTGTGAAGGTTACAGGTGCCGCATCTCCAGAAGGTTCCATCCAGTTCAACAAGACTCTTTCTGAAAAGCGTGCCGAAGCCATCTTCAATGAATTCAGAAGCAAAGGGCTTTTCTCCGACTCAATCACGTCTTTCAATTTCATCGGGCGTGACTGGAAAGGCCTACAGAAAGAAGTTGAAGCAGATGGAAAGGTGCCTTTCCAAGGGGATGTCTTGACCCTTATTGAAAGAATCAACGGCAGCAATCCACCTGCGCATCCTCTCGCAGAGCTGAAATCGCTCCATGGGGGAACTTCTTATCATTATCTTCTTGAGAATCTTTTTCCTGATCTTCGGGCATCAAGACTCACCGTGGAATATGAAAGGCTTTTCCCTGCCATAAAAATTCCAGCCTTCCCTCTTGAATCTCCAGAGCTCATTGCTGACCTTGACGGCGAGATTCTTCCTCTCCCGATAGCATTAGGAAGCGTGAAGCAATGCCGACCATTCTATATGGCACTTAAGACGAACATGCTATACGATGCTCTTCTACTCCCTAACATTGGAGCAGAGTTCTATGTCGGGAAAAACATATCCCTGACTGCCGACTGGATGTATGGATGGTGGGACCGCGACCGTACTCACTATTATTGGCGTGCATACGGTGGCAACCTTGGTGCCCGTTGGTGGTTTGGGAAGAAAGCTCATGAAAAGCCCCTTACCGGGCATCATCTTGGACTATTTGCAGGAGTCATCACCTACGATTTTGAACTTGGTAAAGGTGGAATCATGGGAGGTGTGCCCCGAGGGACACTTTGGGATCGATGCAATTTTATTTCAGGCCTGGAATACGGCTATTCACTCCCGGTAACTCGCCGACTGAATATTGATTTCTCTCTTGCCTTCGGCTACATGGGAGGTAAATATCTTAAATATGAACCTAAATATGGTTTCTACATCTGGCAGTCAACACATCGTCTTAACTGGTTTGGACCAACCAAAGCCGAGATTTCTCTCGTTTGGCTTATCGGATGCGACAACTGGAACCGCTCGAAAGGAGGTAAGAAATGAAAGTGTCAGGAATAATCATGATATCGCTTGCCACCCTGTCGCTCGCGTCATGCCGACATAAGGACCTCTACATGGAGGATGAGATGACCTCTCAGCTGCAAGTCGTGTTCGACTGGAGAAACGCTCCGGAAGCCAACCCTGAATCAATGGCTCTCTATATGTATGAGGAAGATGGACACAATCCCATGCGATTTATATTTTCCGGAAAGGATGGAGGACTGATAAAGGCTCCCTTTGGCACGCGACACGCAATATGCATCAACGCTGACAATACTGACTGGGCACGCATGCGTTATCACGAGAGTATAGAGACTCTTGAGATCTATACGATGGATGCCGAGGAGATAGGGTCACGCGCTGATGACGCCACCACCATACCGAGACCTGAAGGAACAGAACGGGAACGTATAGCCGCGACTCCACAGATGATGTGGGGAAGCAGAAGCAATAATATAAGTATAGTACCTCACGACGGTATGCAGACCATCACAATGTATCCGCAGGAAGCTGTATGCCATTATATGGTGGACGTGTATGATGTAGAGAATCTTGATGAAGTGGAGTCTTCAGCTGTAGATGCCACTCTGTCCGGAATGGCTGAAGGATACTGCCACGGACAGCAGTCTGCCACCGACAACACCGTCTCAATGAAGTTTGACTTGACCGGACACGCCGAAGAAAAGAACCTGCACGGAGAGTTCCTCACTTTCGGGGAATGCCCCACTACAGTTGCGAAGCATTATCTCACCTTATATATGGTGCTCACCGATGGAAGCAAATGGTATCATTCTTTCGATGTAACCGACCAGGTGTCGAAGGCTCCGGATCCAACCCACGTCCATATCATTGTGAGAGGTCTCGACCTTCCTGAACCTCCAAAGGAGGGAAATGCTGAGCTGAAGACAGACGTCAATGAATGGCAGGCAGTGAACATAGGGCTCAAAATGTAAGATTTATTAATATTTTTTTAATTTATTTTTAACAAACCCTATCGCTTCGCCAATCGTTTTATTATAAAAGACATAAGAATACAATCGGTAAACGCATCTAACCTTTATCCTGATTGTCACGAAATTGAAATTCTGAAAAACACACAATATTATGAAAAAGACACCACTATTCCTAATGGCAATGAGCGCAATCGCTCTTGCATCATGTTCTGAAGACGAACCGGTCAGCGTTCGTCAGGCAACCAACGAAGCCATCTCATTTCGTTCGGCAATGGGCACAAGAGCCTCTGAAACCACAAATGCAAATCTCAACAAGATATTCGTTACAGCAGTCTATGGCGACTCCGTGATGACTTCCGGTTCAGCTAAAAGCGTTTTCAAGAATTCACTATATTTCGATAACGCGGAATTCGATAAGGGCGCAGACTCTTACTTCACAGCAGCTGCCGGAAAGAAGTATGACTGGCTTGCACCTACACAGAAGATTGATTTCTTCGCATACGCACCATCACAGGATGAGCTGGGAGCGGATATCATGATGAAGGAAGACAACAGCGGAATGACACTCGAGTCTTTTGCCGTACCTGAAGAAATCTCCGAGCAGGTAGATTTCATCACTGCCAATGCTTCCGGATCGAGAAACGTCAATGAGACAAGCGGAGTTGAACTGACTTTCGATCACCGTCTGTCGCAGATTGAGCTCCGAGCAAAGTCAGAAGATACTGATTACACTTACAAGGTAATCGGCGCGAGAATCGGTCGCCCGCAGTTTATGGGTACGTTTGATTTCAACACCAATCAATGGACTCTCGATGACTGGCATGACACTGCTGTCTACACTGCAGCATGCGATACCACTACCCTTTCTGCAAGTCCCGTCTCTATCATGGGAGCAGGCGGCAATGCGATGCTGATGCCACAGACCCTTACTCCTTGGGATTCTAAAAATGATCCTGACAATGTAGCCAGGGAAGCTTATCTGAGCGTTCTTGTCAACATTACTCGCACTGATAATGGCATGCAGATTTATCCATTCGCAAATGAAAGTGAATTTACCCATCAGCCTGTAAGGCAATACGGCTGGGCTTCAATACCTCTTTCTGGCACATGGGAGCAGGGCAAGAAGTATATCTACACACTTGACTTCACAAACGGCGCCGGAGTCATTGATCCGGACGATCCGGACCCAGGAAAGCAAATCATCGGTGGCCCGATAAAGTTTACAGTAAAGGTCAACGACTGGGTTGATGGCAATGCTGGCAAAGTCTACGATATGTCGGCAGACAAAGTAGAATAAATTATAAATAAACCAATTTATAAAGATGGGAATGCCCGTTAGGAAGGCATTCCCATCTTTTTTATGATAGCATCATGATGCAGCTCAGCATTCGTGCGGGTGCCCCTCCACTCCTTCTATGGCTGGCATACTTTGGTGAGCCATCATCCATCTTTGAGCCGTAGGTGCAATCTGAATGAAGTTTAATATTTTCCGGCTTTACACCCCTACGCAAGAACCTCTCCATATTGACCCCTTGAAGGTCGATATGGGGCTTTTCTTTTTGTCCGTTAGGAGATGATACATATTCACAGAATCCTGCGTCTATGAAGCTCTCAGCAAGATCTTGGCTCACTTCATATACATCCTTACTGATCGAAGGACCAAAGGCCACTTTCAGTTGAGACGGATCTACACCTTTATCTTCAAGGATATCCATCACATTGTCTACTATCCCACCGAGAGTACCCTTCCATCCGGAATGGATAGCAGCTATCCCCTGCTTGTCAGGAGCATATACGAGCATCGGCACACAGTCGGCTGTCTTGACTCCTATTGGCACGTCACGTTCAAATGTAATCAGTGCATCAGTGTCAGGATAATATCTACTGAAACCATCCGTCACAGCCACATTGCATGAATGAGTCTGTTCAGGTATTGTGGCCCACATCTTATAAAGCCACATCAAATCCTCTTCCTCGTTTTCCGGATCGCGCAAGTCAGGGCAGAAGCATAGTCCCGAGACTCCTTTATCCATAAGCAGGAATTCTTCCAAAATTCTTGTAGTGCCTCTGTTAGATTCCATAATGTATGATATTAAGATTCATTCCCATATTTATGGCAATATCTGATGTCTATTCTTGATTGAGTACAGTCTTGAAGTACACAGTCTTGATTCTGTACAGCCATGGAGACACTATAAGACGTCGCCAGACATTCATGCAATCCAAATGCAAACTTGCTTACAACTCCGCCCAAGACATCATTGATATAAAATCCATAAGTGTAATATGATAGTGAATAGTTGTTTTTGCAAAGTTAAGATTATTCCGGGGAAAAAACAAAAAATGACACAAAAAAGCCGGCATCCAAAAGGATGTCGGCTCTTAAGAGTCTGTTTCTATGATTCAACTTGATGGAGAATTAGATGTAGTTGCTCCATACGCCGAGGATCTGGTGGAGTTCCGGGCTTGCAGTTGTGCGGAAGTCTGTCAGCATAGTGTCGCCGGATACGTTCACGAAACGAAGGATAGAATCGAATGAAACGTCAAGTGTAACGAGCTGCGGGTTCTGAGCTACGTTAACTCTCTGGAGCTGGCTGAAGCTGCTGAGAATAACTGTAGAGAGGTTGTTGTACTGAAGGTCAACAAATGCGAGGTTCTGGCAATTTTCAACTGAGAACTGAGTCAGTGAGTTGTAGGGGAGCCAGAGGTCGCTCAGCATAGGACATCCGCTGATGCCGAAGCTTACCATGTGGTTGTCGCTTGCAAGAAGAGTGAAGAGAGCAGGAAGATTCTGCAGATAGAGCTTGGAAATCTTGTTGTCGCTCACGTTAAGGTTCTGGAGTGAAGTCAGACCTGAGAGAGAAACCTGCTGAAGTTCATTGTAGCTTGCATAGAGGTGCTTAAGAGCTGTGCAGTTGGTGACTACGAGCTGCTCAAGACGATTGCTCATTACGTTAAGGGTCTCAAGGTTTGCAGAGTTAGCAACGTCAAGAGATACGAGGAAGTTGCTTGAGATGTTGAAGTTCTTCAACAAAGGAACACCGCTGAGGTCAACTTCAGAAAGACGGTTGCGATAGAGCTTAAGAGTCTGGAGTGAAGGACAACCCTTGCAAGAGAATTCCTTAAGCTGATTGCGACCT
Source organism: Muribaculaceae bacterium (assembly GCA_029061255.1). GTDB lineage: Bacteria > Bacteroidota > Bacteroidia > Bacteroidales > Muribaculaceae > Lepagella. Next base: position 13,195 of record JAIDSL010000206.1, on the reverse strand, counting down.
GCGTTAACTTCTACAAGAGCCGGGCAGTTGTCAACAATAAGGCTTGTAAGCTGATTGTCTGACACGTCAACCTTAGTAAGGTTTGGGAAGTTGCTGAGGTCGAGTGTGCCCTGGAGTTTCTTACCCTTGAGGTCAATCTCTGTAACGCTTCCATTCTCAAACTTAACGCCTGCCATATTTGATACACTTGCACCATTAAGGCTAAGTTCAGGATTCTGGGCGATGAAAGAAGTTAGAGCTTTCTGTTCTACATTCTTTTTTGCATTCCCTTTAGCGAATGCGCTGCCGCTAAGAGTAAGAGCTGCGGCAAGGATCAAAAGAGTTTTTTTCATAACTTTAGGATTTGATTTTTTTGTTTTTGTTCATTTTTCTTGGTTTTAGACCCAACCCTTTTGGGGGTTGGTGGGGAAATCGCTCGGACTGGAAGTGCTTTTAATCAGCACTGCTAACCCTCGGTTTCATACATAAAACGTTTGGGAGTTTTAATGGTTTAAGAATTCTCAATTTTTTTTTAAATTTTCTAAAATGAACCCTCTGGGGTGTTCAAATGTTTTAATTGTAGTTTTAATGACGTTCTTATTTAATACTTTTTTACACATTATAAATAAAGCGAATCTTATGATTACCGTACTTAAAATATTGCTCGTTATAGTCCTGCTGATTGCTATGGTACTCGTACTTTTGATGATAGGCCATATGGCACATCCTCAGGAATCCTCAACAAAAGAAGATCGCGACCGTCTGCTCCACGATGTAGAGACTCGCGAAAGAGTCATTACCTCAGACAGCATCTTCCATCAGTTCTTTGCTCGCCCAGACAAACGAAACGGAAAGTAATTAAGATTTAGATTTAATTTTTATCAGAATCATAAATTACTTCTTGAATTGCCTCATCATCCATATCTTCAGTGTCCATTGAAAATACAATATTTCCTTTTGTACCTTGATTAATGGTACCATTAATTTTCAGTTTTAAAACCTTTTTCATCTTTGGATGCACTTCAATATGACATGGGAAATTATCAGTATCTCCATTCCCTTTATCCCAATGAAAGTTGAGATCGAAAGTTTCAGCATCAGAAGACATGCCATTCATAGAGAACTTACCTTCCCATACAGTTGTTCCTTCTTTCGTGAAAACCAAGCTCTTTGGAAACACCAATTTATCAATTGCCAATTCTGGCTTATAGCCATTAGAAGAATATTTAGTCACATCTTCTACCGTTAATTCACCCCCTGATATACTATCAACTATAATTTTAAGACCAAAACACTTGTATCCCATCGAAATGCGAACAGTATCTGATATTCCCGGATCAAATGAATTAGAAAAACCATAAAACCTTTTGACTCTAGGATTTCTATAGGTTCCAGATTCATATTCTCCATCTCCTCCTGTTTCTACAAGAGAATAACCAGAAGTAAGTCTACGAAAATACCTTCTATTATTGTCTTTATTATATTCTTCATATGGTGCTTGGTAAAGATTGTAGGTATAAATAAACCTATTTAAACTATCTTTTGGATAACCTAATGATGAGGATTCTTTGTATTCCTCATCACTTGCCACAACAAATGGTTCTCCATATTGAGGATTCAAATATAATTTGTCATCTCCTTCAACCAATATCGTAGCAACAAATTCATATGTATATCCTGTTACTAATTTTATTTCTATATTATCTTTGCGTTTAAACAAACCATAAGCATATTTCTCTTTGGGAGCATTCTCCTTATTTTTTTCAGTCCAAAAGACATTGATTCCAGTATATACATCGCCATCTTCTGCGCGAAGCAATGGCTCTTCGGATTCGGTGATGAAGTCGCCTCCAAACGACATACGGACTGTCTTTACCATCTGCTTGTTCTTTATCCTTTGGCTGCGATGGTTTCCGTCTTCTAAAGAATCGAGGTCACTCTTGCAAGCAGAAATACTTACAAGCGTAAAGATTAATAGAAGACTGTTTAGTAGTTTTTTCATGATATGTAGGTTTATTGTAAAATTCAATTTGTGGAGCTCTCCCGAAACTCTGCAAATTAAAGAGCTTTGAGTCCTCGAATTGCAGCGTTCATATCTTCACTGCCAAAGACATAACTTCCAGCCACAAGCACATCAGCTCCTGCCTTAGAAAGGTCTGCCCCTGTCTTGCCATTCACGCCTCCATCTACCTCAATCATAGCCTTGGAGCCACTACGGTCACGAAGATCCTTCAACTGCCTTACCTTTTCCAATGTGTGCTTAATGAAAGGCTGTCCCCCGAATCCGGGTTCAACTGACATTATAAGGATAAGGTCCAATTCAGAGATAATATCCGTCAGTGTAGAGACAGGAGTTGCCGGGTTCAAAGTCACACCTGCCATCATCCCTGCCTCATGGATATGCTGCACAGTACTGTAAAGATGAAGACAAGCCTCTTGATGCACATTCATTATTGCAGCTCCTAAATCCCTGACATGAGATATCCATTTTTCAGGCTCCACTGTCATCATATGCACATCGAGTGGTTTCTCACAAGCCTTAGCAACACCCTGAAGCACCGGAAATCCAAACGATATATTGGGCACAAACACACCATCCATCACATCAAGATGAAGGAAATCAGCTTCAGAAGCATTTATTTTTTCTATTTCCTTTCCCAGATTCAGGAAATCAGCTGCGAGCAGCGAGGGTGCTATCTTCATTTTTTTGTATCGTAATTTTTCTTTTTAAATGCATTGTAGAGGATATAGAGGATGCAGAGTGCCAAAAGCCCGTAGCCTGCATATGTAAGGTAGCTATTGTATTCTTCAACTTTCTCAAACAAATCCTCCGGAGACACGTGTAAAGAAAGCCAGTAGCCAAGACCGGCAAGTATCGCATTCCATACCATAGCTCCGAGGGCAGTGAAAAGAGCAAAAACGCCGATGTTCATCCTTGAAAGCCCGGCAGGAATTGAAATAAGCTGGCGAATAGCCGGAATGAGTCGCCCTACAAAAGTCGATACCGCACCGTGCTTATCAAAATATGCTTCTGCTTTATCCACCTTAGCCCTGTCAATAAGACAAGCATGGCCGAATTTGCTGTCTGCAAAAGCATATACAATAGGTCGCCCAACCCATAGGGCCAAGAAATAATTGATAAATGCACCACAAAGAGCCCCTAACGTTGCAAATATCACAACGAAAAAAACATTCATGTCCCCTCCCGCTCCTGTATTCGTGCAGGCAAGGTAAGCTGCAGGAGGCACCACAACTTCACTCGGAAATGGTATGAATGAGCTCTCAATGGTCATAAAGAGAAACACAAAGAGATAATTAGCGTTCTCCACAAACCATTGAAAAAATTGCGAGGCGTCAAAAAGGCTTGCAAGTATCATGATGTATTATAATATAAAAAAACAAAAAGCAATACATACCGGTGTGCCGGTAACTCAATTGCAAATTTAGCAATTTTATTCTAATCTTACAATATATATATAGTTAAAATTCTCTTTAATCCATAACAATCAGTCAAATTTTGCACATTGATATGAATTATTTATCCAAAATCCACCTACCGACAACATCGATAAACTCATCATCGGGCATATCATAGGGCAACCATCGTATCGGAATGCCTCTGCGCTCCATACCTCTAAACCAGGTCATCTGGCGCTTTGCAAACTGATGAATTGCTATCTCAAGTTGCCTTCTCATCTCTGAAAGGCTCAATTGCCCTATTACATGCAGAGTGACAAACTTATATTCCAAACCATAATAAATAAGGTCTTCAGCTTTGACACCCCGGTCAATGAGTCCCTTTATTTCATCTATCATTCCCTCTTTAAGTCGGGCATCAAGACGGCTGGAGATTTTGGCACGTCGAGCTTCCCGGGGAATGTCGATTCCTATCACTAATCCATCCAGTGGTTTTGCCATCGTTCTGTCTGCTGAAATGGCAGCCTCAGGATGGTCAGCATAATATTGCTGTATTTCTATTGCCCTAAGGGCACGGTCGCGTGTATCAACGTCAGTCGTATTATGCAGGGTCTTATAGGTCTTAAGAATATCGGTCAGTTCTTCGAGACTTTTGCCTGAAAGGGATAATCGAAGCTCTTCATTACGCTCCACTTCTGGCATCACAAGTCCTGACAAAGCAGCTTCCACATACATACCTGTTCCCCCGCACAACACCGGGAGTTTTCCTCTCGAAAGAATATCGGCCTTTGCTGTCTGGAAATCTGAAAGAAACCTGTGCAGATTATATTTGTCGCCCGCATCCGCAATGTCGATCAAATGATACTTTATTTCACCATATTCTTCAAGATCCTTGCCGGTGCCGATATCCATGCCTCGGTACACCTGACGGCTGTCGCCGCTGATCACTTCTCCTCCAAAAGCAGATGCCAACGCCACAGCCCGTCGTGTCTTTCCGCACGCCGTAGGCCCAACTACCGCCAATACTTCCATCATTTGTTGTATGCGCTTCGGCTTTTCTTTCCCGCCAACTCACGCAGAAACTTCTTAAACTTAAAAAATTTGGTATCACTGTTGAAGTCGGCAATATGAAGCCATTTATCGTCTTGGAAATCAAGCTTGCATCTCCTGACATCTGCAAGTGTCAGATTACCCTTATACGATTTAATCTTATTCTTCCTACAGCCATATTCGTCATATGTCCTCTCAGTGAGTATAATTGTTGACAGACGCGACAAGTCATTGAGTGCATTTGTGGCCATATGAAGAGGATCATCATTATATATTCTCTTGACATCATTAAAGTGCACCCACTCCCCTTTCTCACCCAGTTGCGGATAATCAGATATGTCGCCGTCAAGAAAATAAAAATACCTCAGAAGGGAATGTTTGTCGACTCCTGCAAGGTGCCTGCCGAAGAAAAACCTGAGTTCGCCTCCTGATACGCCGGTCATACGCTCCACAATATTCTTGACTTCAGTAGTCGGGATACCGTTTACAGTACGCTTTGTGATAAACGGAGTGTCATAGACTCCCTTTTTCTGATTGAGCCTGTCAAAAGCATCCTTATCCACATATACGTATTCACCGCAAATGACATAAAAGCGAAGATAAGTGTGAGCTGTAACGTCTCTCAATTCTTCCGGTGTGATAATCTCATTGTGCTCCTGAAGGTCGAGATATAGATTATAATACCTCATCATAAAATATACTTCATCAAGCATTACGGAGATAACCACTATCCAAAGAAACACATACCAGTCCCTTCCATTCTGATTGACATTGACATAGACATTCAGATAATAATACCAAATGATTGCAGTCAAGACAGCAAAGAGGCCAACCATATTTTTTAGTTGGAAAGTGGTCTCTCTATTGGAAATCATACCGAAATAGCCTCTTTCCTTTGAGCCTCCGTATAGCGACCTGAAAAACTTGTAGGTAGGCATAGATTTTTTAAAGAGCAAGGCATACAGTGTGACTGCTAATGTAGTGGGAAGAAGTATCAACGAAGGCAGATAAGGATCGTTGAAAAAAATGATCTCATTTGGGAAATGATAAAGGTCGAGCACCTGAATCACGACAAGGATAATACTGATAAAAGTATACGATAGCAGACTGTAGAGCATAGTTTCCACTACAACCATACAACCACTGTTTTCTGAAATATTATTATTCCAGATCATAGTGTAGAGCATACCGCATAAAAACAGCGACAGCGCAGGTGCCATATAATAAGGCAAAATATGAGCCCCACCCATTACTACCCCCACGCAAAGCAGCGATATAGCGAGGTTTCGCCATAGGTAGTAAAGCTGCATACTGTTGATTTTTCTTATATCTTGCATTTTGATGTCGTCAGGAGTTCGTGATTTTAATTGTAGGACTTTTCTTATTTCAAGTTAGTATCCAAGAAATCTACAACTTTTCTGTAGAGCTGCGTGCGTGCATTGCATGTGCGCAGTGAGTGGTCCATACCGGTGAAGACCATCATATCGAAAAGATGACCTTCATAGCTGAGCTTTGAAGTATATTTCAATGTATTATAGAAATGCACATTGTCATCGCTCGAACCGCTCATAATAAGAAGTCGACCTTTCAGGCGGTGGCTTCTGCCAATAGCTGATGATCCTGCATAGCCCTCTTCATTCTGCCCGGGGGTGCGCATAAAGCGCTCTGTGTAGATGGAATCATACCATCGCCAGTCAGTCACAGCAGCCATAGCTACTCCACACTTGAAAGGAGTGTTTTCTGCAGTCATCTCCATCAGTGTCATATAGCCTCCATAGCTCCATCCAAAAAGCGACATGCGGGAAGCATCAATATAAGGGAGCTTTGCTATTTCATTGGCTCCGGCTATCTGGTCTTCAGTCTCAAATTTTCCAAGATGCATATAGACACTGTGCATCCATTCTGCACTTCTGCCACCTGTGCCCCTGCCATCTACAGCAGCAACGACATAGCCGGATTGCGCAATATAGTTGAGGCCGTCAAGATGCCATTTGTTGGTGACCTCCTGCGAACCGGGTCCATTATACTGATACATCATCAACGGATATTTTTTCGACTCACTGAAGCCTGCAGGTTTCATAATCATCGCATCCATTTCTGCACCCTGAGCATTCTTGACCTTAGTAAGTTCGAATTTCGGTGCAGAAGCATATTTCGATGCATAAGCCGCATTCATCTCAAGGTCGTTGACTTTCTTTCCAACGGTGCTCCATACGGTATACTGCGGAGGTGTATTTAGATCGCTCCACGTTCTTACATAGTAAGTGAAGTCTTTGCTGAATGAGCAGGATTCCCATCCCGGGGTGTCATGAAGAAGCTTCATCACTCCTTTTGCATCTATCATTGCCACATTGCGGTTGACTGCGCCAAGCTTGGTGGTCTGCACAAAATGATTTCCAGCAGCCGACTTTCCATAATAGTTGGTGACATTGAAGTCGCCGCTTGTGATCTGGCGTAATTGGCGTCCGTTGTAGCTATATTCATACAAATGAGTCCAGCCGCTCTTGTTTGAGGCAATCACGAAAGAGTCATTTCCATAGTGCACCATATTATAGACATCATTGTCTATCCATGCCTTGCTTTGCTCTGCATAGACCTGTGTGGCCACAGTAGAAGAGGGATTGACACTGAAGATTCTCAGGTCATTCTGGTCTCTGTTGAGCTTCATCACCATAAGGCGCTCCCCTTTCCCATCAAATTGGATATTGGGAATATAGTCATCCTTTCCTATTTGAAGCTCCATCTCCTTTGTCACCCTTGAGTTCAAGTCATAGGCATGCACCGAGACCTGCGAATTTGGATAGCCGGGAAGAGGATATTTATAGGTGAAAGATGTAGGATAAGGATCACCGAGAGGATCCTTATCGCAATATGAGCGATAAGCATCAAAACTATAGGCAGGCACGTCGGTCTCATTCCACTTCACAAAAGCGAGTGTCTGGTCATCGCCGCTCCAACATAGTGTGCACTGCACCCCGAATTCTTCTTCATAAACCCAATCGGGAGCTCCGTTAGTGATTTTATTGACTTCACCATCGGTAGTGACAGCTATGTCTGTGCGATAGTCAAGGTTTGATATGAAGATGTTGTTGTCTCTGACATACGCTATGCGCAAGCCATCGTGCGACATCGTAGCCCCTCTCTGGGCTCCTTTTTCCGATACCTTCTGCATCGTGCCGCGCATAGTGTCGTAGACATAATATTCAGCAGTGAAGCTATAGCGCCATATACCCTTCACATCATTCCATAGAAGGATCTTCCGACCGTTTTCCGACACTTGATATCCATTGAAAGAGTCAATCTTTACTTGGCCTTTCACTGCATCAAGATCGAAGAGCGTACCGGTCTTCTTCCCTGTCTCATAACTGTATATGTCGATCTTGCGGCCATCTTTACTGACCATACTGTATGTCTTCCCGTCAGCCAAAGGACGCATCTCCCCAATTCCGGCAGGCACACATACCTTAAGGTCGCAATAATCCTCCGCTTTAAGTGGAGCGGCAGCGGATACAGACACCGATATGCTTCCCAACGCCGCCAACACTATAGCTTTCTTCTTCATATCTTCCGAATCAGGTAATTCTTAATTAATAAGATCTTGCGAATATCACACGACGCGCAGAAGGCTTTCCGGTCACCATGCACACGCCCGGAGTTGTGTCTCCCTCAAACGGGATACAACGGATTGTAGCCTTGGTCTCTTCCTTGATCTTTTCCTCTGTCTCGGGTGTCCCATCCCAATGAGCAAGGATAAAGCCACCTTTTTCAATCTTCTCCTTAAACTCTTCGTATGTGTCGGCAGTTGTGGTCATCTCCTCGCGATATTTACGAGCCTTCTCAAGGAGATTCTTTTGGATATCTTCAAGCAGGTTTGCCACTGTGTCTTCTATTCCTTCAAGAGGCAATGTCTCTTTCTCGAGTGTGTCGCGACGCATCACTTCCACAGTACCGTTCTCAAGATCGCGAGCTCCTATAGCAAGGCGAACAGGCACACCCTTCACCTCATAGTCAGCAAACTTGAAACCGGGACGCTTGTTGTCAGCGTCATCATACTTCACGCTTATACCCTTGGCACGCAGATTCTTTACTATAGAGTCAACTCTCTCAGAAATCTTTGCAAGCCCTTCTGCATCCTTATATATGGGCACAATCACAACCTGGATAGGTGCAAGATGAGGTGGAAGCACAAGTCCGTTGTCGTCTGAATGTGTCATGATAAGAGCACCCATCAGTCGGGTAGACACGCCCCAAGAAGTTGCCCACACATATTCAGGCTTGTTCTCCTTATTAATATATGTCACATCAAAAGCCTTTGCAAAATTTTGACCAAGGAAATGGCTGGTGCCCGATTGGAGAGCCTTGCCATCCTGCATCATTGCCTCGATGGTGAATGTATCCACTGCTCCGGCAAATCTTTCATTTGGTGATTTCACACCCTTGATCACCGGCACTGCCATATAGTTTTCAGCAAAATCTGCATATACCTCAAGCATCTTTCGTGCCTCTGCCTCAGCTTCCTCTCTTGTGGCGTGGGCTGTATGACCCTCCTGCCATAAGAATTCTGCAGTACGAAGGAACATACGGGTTCTCATTTCCCAACGCATCACATTAGCCCACTGGTTGATGAGGATGGGAAGATCACGGTAAGAATGAATCCAGTTCTTATACGTGTTCCATATGATGGTCTCAGAAGTAGGACGAATTATCAGTTCCTCTTCGAGTCTTGCTTCCGGGTCTACCACTACCCCATTGCCATCCGGATCATTTTTCAGGCGATAGTGTGTCACTACTGCGCACTCCTTGGCAAATCCCTCTACATGCTCTGCTTCACGGCAAAGGAATGATTTTGGAATAAGGAGGGGGAAATATGCATTCTGGTGTCCGGTTGCCTTAAACATATCGTCGAGCGTACGCTGCATCTTTTCCCAAATGGCATAGCCATAGGGCTTGATCACCATACAGCCTCTCACTGCTGACTGCTCAGCAAGGTCGGCTTTTACAACGAGTTCGTTATACCACTGTGAATAATTGTCTGATCTTTTTGTGAAGTTTTTTAATTCTTTTGCCATGTCAGTGCAAATATATTTTACCTTTAGGTTTTATTTCACTTAAATAAAAAATGATAGCAGATCTGCTGCCGGGAATCACCTGAGTCGGTCGGCGGCGCGGAGCTTCTTCTGATCGCTTGTAATCAAACGGAATGCGAGGATATCACCGATGAGCGCCACGAGCGGAGCACAGATAAAGGTGCTCCATCCTACATTCGCTCCAAAATCAGTGGCAAATCCGGATGCTGACACTGCAGCAATCACTCCTGCAGCTACAGTGAAGAGGGCTGAAATCATAGCCACATTCTTCTGAAGGCGCATGTTCTTGAAGCAGAAAATGTCTACTATAGGAAGAATGCAAGCTAATAGCGACACTATGAAAAGGAATATTGTGCTTATTCCGGTTGCCTCATCGGGAGCCGTAGCTATTCCCTCACGGCATATGCCAAGAGCAGTTACATTGAATGTATAGGCTTCAGTCTGTATCTGACCAAGCGAACAAAACGAGAAAATTCCCATCATGACTCCTGCTATCAGGAGCATGACTGACTGCCATCTCTGTATTACCATATCTCTATAATTTTATTCCAAATTTTAAGAATACAAATGGGCATTAGCCATAATACCCAATCAAAGTGCAAAATTAATAAAAAATATGGAGTCAACAACGATTTTTGGCATTTTATTTGTTCTTAGTTATAGGAAGCATTTGTTTTTATACAGAAGCTCCGGTAAAAATTATGAAAAAAGAAAGTTAAATGAAAGACAAAACCAAATATTCTCTCACAGATCAAATAAAAAAGCTATTGGAGGCAGGACGCTATAAAGACTGCTTCACCCTTATCCGACGGAGGCTCACTGAAGTTCCCGTGGCGGGTGCTCTCAACAAGATTTCACAAGATGAAAGCACCTATCGATATATGCTCGATTTCTTTTCACGCGGGCTTGCTGACCCAGGGCGGGAAGCCATGCTTGCCGATATTCGCCATGACATGATTGACATCGCACAGCATATTGAAAAAGAAGCTGCGGCCACTGATTCTCCTGAAATTTATTTCTCCACTCTAAGGATGAGTCGGCTTCGCCCCGCAGATATTCATGCTTGCATTAAGAAGATCATCGAGCTTAAGGCAATGTCTGACCTGTCTCTTTCTGCAGGCACCTACCCAGAATCGGTAATGGCGCAGATAGAAGAGGAGGAAGAGAAGATTTTCAATATCCTATGGACATCAGATTCTCTATCTAAGGAGGATTATTCCGCAATAGAGGAAGCTGTGAAAAACGGTACTCTCCCTTTCACCACAACAGCACTTTGCATTGCAGCACTTTCAATCATGAGATATTATTCTCAAGCAGCCTTTCTGATGCTCATATCCTTAGCATCATCGGAAGATCCAAATATATCTTCAAGGGCAATTCCTTCTCTTGTGCTTGCCCTTAGCCGTTGGCCCGGCGAGGTAGCCGACGACAGGAGAGTGATGGAAGCACTGGAGTCGCTTGCAGATCGAGATGGGATTCCCCAGAAAATCAGAAGCACTGTCAAGACCATCATTCGCACTCGCGACACTGACCGAGTGTCGCGAAAAATGCAACGTGAGGTCATCCCGGGCCTTATGCAGTTTGGCCCCGATATAATCCAACGTCTGAAAAAGACCTCCGAAGAGTCATCATTCTCCGACTTGGAGGCTAATCCAGAATGGGAAGAACTTCTAAGCAAATCCGGACTTGAGGAAAAACTGAGAGAACTCACCGAAATGCAATCAGAGGGTGCCGACGTGATGATGGTGGCGTTCTCCAATCTTAAGAGTTTCCCCTTTTTCCGTAAGGTCCGCAATTGGTTTCTCCCCTTCACTGTAATGCATCCTATGCTTCGTATGCTTCACGCCACCGATGAAGAAGGCATATCATCTATGCTTGAGATGAGCGGACTTATGTGTGATTCAGACAAATATTCTTTTGCTTTCTCACTTGCTTCAATGCCGGAAATTCAAAGAAAGATGGTAATGTCTCAGATGCAAGCACAGACCGAGCAATTGAAGCAGCAGATGCAAGAGTTGAAATTGCTTAAGGCCGGAGCTGAATTTGAAACAGGCATCACCGGATATCTCCGAGATCTTTATAGGTTCCATAAGCTCTATCCGAAAAGAAGTGAGTTTTTCGATCCTTTCGCATCAGCGCTTGATTTCACCTCTATTCCGATGGTGGCTACTGTCATGGAGTCTGGTGATGATGTGGAGCCGATCGCCGAGTTCTATTTCAAACGTGGATATTACGCAGATGCCCTCCCCCTCCTCCAGACTCTGGCATCAAAAGTCTCTTCCCCTCACGTATGGGAGAAGATTGGCTTCAGCCTCGAGAAGTCTAAAGAAGACATGGAGGCTATAGAGGCATATATGAAGGCCCAGCTCTTTAATACGGATAGCAAATGGATATCCCGACGTCTTGGGATATGTTTCCGCAGAGTCGGCGACTTCCGCAATGCCCTGGAATATCTAAATCAAGCTCGACCTGAAAATGGGGAATTTGACCGTAATCTGTCAATGCTCATAGCCGATACTTATGCAGATGCTGGAAAATGGGAAGAAGCTCTTCAGGAACTATATCGTGTGGATTATGAGACTCCGGACGATCCTGAAGTGATACGGAAAATCGCCAGATGTGCATTCAGAGCCGGCGACATGAATAAGGCAGACGCCCAAATCAAGCTGCTCCCAAACATAAGTCTTTCTGAAGAAGATTATAGACTGATGGGGCACATTGCATTCCTGAACAGGAATATGGCTGAAGCCGCAAGACTCTATCGACTGACAGTACGCCCTAACGACGAGAAAAGACTCTGGAAATCGCAGATCCTTGCCGATCTCGACACCCTGACTTCCCTTGGGGCATCCAGATCAGACCTCATTCTCCTACTTGAATCAATCGCATATTCCCTCGAATAATCCCCTTAATTCTTAACCCTTAAAAATTATAAAGGAGGGCTTTAAAGCCCTCCTTTATAATTTTGCCATCCTGTTAATCTCCGTCCGTATGGAAGTCACTGCTTCCTGGACATCTTTAGCATATTTGATTCTGTCTTGCACCGCTGTTATGCCATGCAGCACAGTGGCATGCCGTCTGTTTAGCTTCGCCCCAATAGCCGACGATGAAAGGCCGGTCAGGTCATGGCTGAGATACATGATCACTTGGCGAGCATCTGCAATGTCTCTGACACGGCTCTTTGTGAATATCACATCCGGATTAAGCTTATAGTACTCCGCTGTGGCATCAACAATCATATCGAAATTGATAGGCTTGGTAGTGGGAGCCGACTTGATTGTATGCCGCATCACCTCCTTGGTGAGTTCAAGTGTCACAGGACAGTTGAGAGTGATCGAGCGGGTGAGCAGACCCATTACAATTCCTTCAAGTTCCCGGACGCTTCCCGTGGCTCCGCTCGCGATGCAATCAATGATATCGTCATTCAGTGCCAACCCGTTTTTCTGAGCCTTGAACTTCAAGATATTTCTTCTGAGCGTATAGTCAGGCTTCGGAAGCTCCTCTGTCACACCCCACTTGAAGCGGTCGATAAGGCGGTCTTCAATCCCATCGAGTTCCATAGGCGGACGATCGCATGTAAACACGAGTTGTTTGCCGTTGAGGTGCATTTGGAAGAAGATCGGGATGAAAGTCTCTGCTGTCTTTGTTTTTCCGGATATCTC
>JAIDSL010000205.1 GCA_029061255.1 Muribaculaceae bacterium | reverse complement strand
GCATAGTTCATTAAATTCAACATACAGGCTCGTGAAGAGCTTAAAAAAGGTGTCGACGCTCTTGCCGATGCCGTTAAGGTTACACTTGGTCCTAAGGGCCGCAACGTTATCATCGAGAAGAAATTCGGCGCTCCCCACATCACAAAGGATGGTGTGACGGTAGCTAAGGAAATCGAACTCGAGAATGCTTTTGAGAACATGGGTGCCCAGCTCGTGAAGGAAGTGGCTTCCAAGACCGGCGACCAGGCCGGTGACGGCACAACTACCGCTACCGTCCTTGCTCAGGCCATCGTGACCGAAGGTCTGAAGAACGTGGCTGCCGGTGCCAACCCCATGGACCTCAAGCGCGGTATCGACAAGGCCGTATCCAAAGTTGTGGAAGGCATCAAGGGCATGAGCCAGGAAGTCGACGACGATATGGCTAAGATCGAGAATGTAGCTCGTATTTCTGCCAACAACGATGAAGAAATCGGTCGTCTCATCGCTGAGGCTATGAAGAAAGTGAAGAAAGAGGGTGTCATCACTGTCGAAGAGGCTAAGGGTACCGAGACTACAGTTGACGTAGTGGAAGGTATGCAGTTCGACCGTGGCTACATCAGCCCTTATTTCGTGACAAATTCTGAGAAGATGGAATGCGAAATGGATTCTCCTTTCATTCTCCTCTACGACAAGAAGATTTCCAACCTTCAGGAGATGCTCCCGATCCTTGAGGCTGTGGCACAGACAGGTCGTCCTCTCCTCATCATCGCTGAGGATGTCGACAATGAGGCTCTTGCAACACTCGTTGTAAACCGTCTCCGTGGCTCACTCAAGATCTGTGCTGTCAAGGCTCCTGGCTTTGGCGATCGTCGTAAGGAAATGCTTGAGGATATCGCTATCCTTACCGGTGGCAATGTGATCAGTGAAGTAAAGGGCATGCAGCTTAAGCAGGCTACTGTCAACGATCTCGGTACAGCTGAGAAGGTGACTGTCAACAAAGACAACACCACAATCGTCAACGGTGCAGGCTCCAAGGATGCCATTGACGCACGCGTAGCTCAGATCAAGGCCCAGATCGAGACTACAACTTCTGAATATGACAAGGAGAAACTCCACGAGCGTCTTGCAAAGCTCGCAGGTGGCGTAGCAGTCCTCTACATTGGAGCTCCCTCTGAAGTAGAGATGAAGGAGAAGAAAGACCGTGTTGACGATGCTCTCAGCGCCACACGTGCAGCTATCGCAGAAGGTATCGTTCCCGGCGGTGGCGTTGCATACATCCGTTGCCTCAACGCACTTGATGAACTTAAGGGCGAAAACAACGACGAGACCACCGGTATCGCTATCATCCGCCGCGCTATCGAGGAACCTCTCCGTCAGATTGTAGCTAATGCAGGCCTTGAAGGTGCAGTTATCGTTCAGAAAGTGAAGGAAGGCACTGGTGACTTCGGCTACAATGCCCGCACTGACAGCTATGAGAATTTCTTCGCTACAGGCGTTATCGATCCTGCCAAGGTGACTCGCGTTGCTCTCGAGAATGCAGCCAGCATCGCCGGTATGTTCTTGACTACTGAATGCGTGATCGCTGACAAGAAGGAAGACAATCCTGTGCCCCCGATGCCCGCAGGCGGCATGCCCGGCATGATGTAATATCAACATCTAAGAAATATAAAGAGGCAGGGGGCGAGCATCGTTTTCCCTGCCTCCTTTATTAATTGCATTCTTTGCCCCTCTGCGCTCTCAGCGTGACATTTTTGGCACGACATTTGTTATACCTAAAGAAAGAAAGACAAAACAGATATAAATGAAAAACGACTATTCAAAGCAATTCAGACCAATTTTGGAGCATGCCTACAACATCGCTCAGGAATTTGACTCGAAAGTCATCGTCTGCGAGCACTTTGTTCTCGCTGCCCTGAGAGATGAAAACGGATATGCCCTGAAGATTCTGAAACAACTCCGCGTCCCAATCGATAAGATGCGCAAGGAAGTGGAGGAATACATTGCAGATCTCGTTAACTCCGGAGAGTCCACTACCCTCTTCGAGCAGCAATACCGTATCAGCCTCCCTGCTGTGCGTCATCTGCAACTTGCCACTTCCGAAGCCCGAAAGATGCATGCATCCGTTATCGGGGGCGAACACATTTTGCTTGCTCTCATCCACGATCAGCGTTCCATGGATAGTGAGTTCCTGAAAGAATTCAAGGAGAAATATCTCAATTTTGACATATCGATTCAATCTATCGGCCCCGGTCAAATTCCTCCATTCCCCTTCGGACAGAAGGATAATAATGAGGATGGCCCCGAGATCGATGAGGAGGATGAAGACGAATTTGAACCTACTGCACAGCCGGGGGCAAAGTCGAGAAGCAATTCGAAAAGTAAAGAAAAATCAGACACGCCGGCTCTTGACAGGTTTGGCTATGATATGACCAAGAGCGCCGCCGAAGGTCGTCTTGACCCGGTTGTGGGTCGTGAGACTGAAATCGAACGCCTTGCCCAGATTCTTTCTCGCCGCAAGAAAAACAATCCGGTGCTGATTGGTGAGCCGGGTGT
The DNA here is from genome assembly GCA_029061255.1 of Muribaculaceae bacterium. GTDB lineage: Bacteria > Bacteroidota > Bacteroidia > Bacteroidales > Muribaculaceae > Lepagella. The sequence goes on along the minus strand of JAIDSL010000205.1, from coordinate 7,055 downwards.
CGGCAAATCGGCTATTGTTGAAGGTCTTGCACTCAGGATCAACCAGCGCAAGGTGAGCCGCGTGCTTTTCAACAAGCGCGTGATCGGCCTTGACATGGCAGGGATGCTCGCAGGCACTAAATACCGCGGTCAGTTTGAGGAGCGAATCAAAGCTGTTCTCGACGAACTCCAGAAGAACCCTGACATTATCCTCTTCATCGACGAGATTCACACTATTGTCGGTGCAGGAGGGGCTCCTGGCACAATGGATGCCGCAAATATGCTCAAGCCGGCTCTCGCTCGTGGTGAAATCCAGTGCATTGGTGCAACTACTCTTGATGAATACCGAAAGAACATTGAGAAAGATGGTGCTTTGGAGCGCAGGTTCCAGAAGGTGATTGTAGAGCCTACCACTCCTGAGGAGACACTCGAGATTCTCAATCAGGTGAAGTCAAAATATGAGGATCACCACAACGTGATATACACTGATGAGGCCCTCAAGGCTTGTGTGGAACTTACCGAACGCTACGTAAGCGACCGTAATTTCCCTGATAAGGCTCTCGACGCTCTCGACGAGGCAGGCAGCCGTGTTCACATCAGCAACATCACTGTCCCTGAAGAGTTGGATGCTCTTGAAAACGAGATTGCGGTGACTACTGAGCAGAAGCTTAAGGCTGCCAACGAGCAGGATTTTGCCAAAGCAAAGGAACTTCGCGACCGAGAGACCTCCCTTAAGGCTGAGCTCGAACAAATGAAGAGCAAATGGGAGGCAAAACTCGACAAGGAGCGCCAGACTGTAGATGATGAGAAAGTGGCTGAAGTAGTGGCTATGATGACCGGAGTTCCTACACAGCGTATCGCTCAGACAGAAGGCAACCGCCTTCTCGAGATGGGCAATACTCTTCAAGGATCTGTCATCGGTCAAGATGAGGCTATAAAGAAAGTAGTCAAGGCCATCCAGCGAAATCGCATTGGTCTCAAAGATCCTGAAAAACCAATTGGAGTGTTCATGTTCCTTGGTCCTACAGGTGTCGGCAAGACCCACCTTGCAAAGAAACTCGCTGAGTATCTTTTCGACAGCACAGATGCACTTATCCGCGTCGACATGAGCGAATACATGGAGAAGTTCACGGTCAGCCGTCTCGTTGGTGCTCCTCCGGGATATGTTGGCTATGAGGAAGGTGGTCAGCTCACAGAGAAGGTGCGTCGTCGTCCTTATTCAGTTGTGCTTCTCGATGAGATTGAAAAGGCACATCCTGATGTCTTCAACCTCCTTCTTCAGGTGATGGATGAGGGTCGCCTTACCGATTCACTTGGACGCCGCATCGACTTCAAGAACACGATCATAATCATGACTTCAAATGTCGGAAGCCGCCAGCTTAAGGATTTCGGCACATCAGGAGTTGGCTTCAACACTGCAGCCGACGACAAGAAGCAGGCTCAGGGAGTGATTTCAAAAGCACTCAACAGGGCTTTCTCACCGGAATTCCTCAACCGAATCGACGATATCGTGATGTTTGACCAGCTCGACAAGGAAGCGATATTCAAGATCATCGATGTGGAGCTTGCCGATTTCTATGGCCGCGTCATGAAGCTTGGTTATGAACTGAAGCTCTCAGACGAAGCCAAGGAATTCATAGCCACCAAAGGTTACGACAAGAATTTCGGTGCGCGTCCTCTTAAGCGCGCCATCCAGAAATATCTTGAAGATGACCTCGCTGAGCTCCTGCTGAAGCTCAATGCCGACGGCAAGCTTGGTGGAGTGATTGAAGTCAGCAGAAAAGACCCCGACTCCGAACGTCTTGATTTCAACTACCAAGACCCCTGCGCCTGACCGTTGCCCCTTGACTCTTGACTCTTGACCCTTAAAAAAGGATGGAGCGTGCATTTTTTGTACGCTCCATCCTTTTTATTTGCATATTTGAGTTTTTTTAGTTAATTTTGTAAGTTGAAAAGATTAGGCAAAAATGACTATTGACGAAGATAAGATTATTCCGGTCAATATAGAATCGGAAATGAAAAGCGCCTACATCGACTATTCGATGTCGGTCATTGTGTCGCGTGCACTCCCGGATGTCCGCGATGGATTCAAACCTGTTCACCGCCGTGTTCTCTATGGCATGGGGGAAGTGGGCAACTATTTTTCAGGAGACACAAAAAAATCAGCACGTATTGTCGGAGACGTGATGGGTCACTATCACCCTCACGGAGACTCCTCAATCTATATGACTATGGTGCGTCTTGCACAGGAATGGTCATTGCGCTACCCTCTCGTTTTCGGACAAGGCAACTTCGGTTCTATTGATGGTGACTCTCCGGCCGCCATGCGTTACACTGAGGTGAAACTATCCCGTATGGGCGAGGAGATGCTCCGCGACCTTGACTCAGACACAGTCGACTTCGTCCCAAACTTTGACAACACGACAAAAGAACCGACTGTCCTGCCAACAAGAATTCCAAATCTTCTTGTCAATGGAGCTGCAGGTATCGCAGTGGGTATGGCTACAAATATGCCTCCTCACAACCTTACTGAGGCTCTAAATGCCTCTCTTGCACTCATCGACAATCCGGACATCGACATTGAGGGACTTATGCAGTATGTCACAGCTCCTGACTTTCCGACCGGCGGCGAGATTTTCGGCATCCAAGGAGTCCGCGATGCCTATGAGACAGGCCGCGGACGTATTGTGCTTCGTGCCAAAGCTGAAATCGAGTCTAACGGGACCCACGACCAGATAATAGTAAGCGAGATTCCCTACGGAGTGTTGAAAAACGATCTCGTCAAGAGCATTGCCGACATGGTGGAGGAGAAAAAGATAGATGGCATATCTGACATCACTGATACTTCAGCCCGAGGCAAGATTCATATTGCTATCGACATAAAGAGAGACGCAAATGCCCGTGTAGTGCTCAACAAGCTATATAAGATGACCCAGCTTCAGACAAGCTTCAGCGTCAATAATGTTGCGCTTGTCAACGGGCGTCCACGTACCCTCAACCTTAAGGAAATTCTTCAGTATTTCGTCGAGCATCGCCATGAGATCGTGATCCGTCGCACCAAGTTCCTTCTCCGCAAGGCTGAAGAGCGCGCTCACATCCTGAAAGGATTGATGATAGCATGCGACAATATCGACGAAGTGATCAAGATCATTCGAAATTCCCGCACCGCTGAAGAGGCTCGCGAAAAACTCAGCCAGAGTTTCGACCTTGATGAGATCCAGACCCGTGCAATCGTGGAGATGAGACTCCGCCAGCTCACAGGATTGGAACTCGACAAACTGCATGCTGAATACGATGAGCTTATGAAGCAGATTGAATTCTACAATCAGATTCTCAACGATGATGCAGTTTGCCGCAATGTGATGAAGGAGGAACTAATTGAGATTCGTGATAAATACGGCGATGAACGGCGCACGAAGATCAGCATGTATTCAAGCGATCTCAATGCAGAGGATTTCTACCCTGACGATGACATGATCATCACTATTTCTCACCTTGGATACATCAAACGCACTCCTCTCACAGAATTCCGCGCTCAAAACCGCGGTGGCGTAGGCGCAAAAGGAAGTAGCACTCGCGATCAGGACTTTATCGAGCATATATATCCTGCCACAAATCATAATTACATGCTATTCTTCACCAATAAGGGAAGATGCTATTGGCTTAAAGTATATGAAATTCCGGAATTCGCCAAGAGCTCCAAGGGGCGTGCGATCCAGAACCTTCTCAACATCGATGCCGACGATGCTGTTAATGCATTTATTTGCATCAAGAATCTAAATGATGAAGAATTCGTAAAAAATCATAATCTGCTGTTCGCTACCCGCAACGGTGTAGTCAAGAAGACACCTCTCGAAGCTTACAGCCGTCCGCGTGCAAATGGCGTTAATGCCATCATCATTCGTGAAGATGACTCGCTGCTCCAGGTTGAGCTCACCGATGGCGACACACAGGTGATCATTGCAAGCAAAGCCGGTTACGCCACTCGATTCAGTGAATCAGAACTCCGCGAGATGGGACGTGTGTCTACCGGTGTGCGTGGCATGACTCTCCGGGGTGATGGCGATGAAGTGGTAGGTATGGTCACCGCCAAGACTGAAGACAATGAACACAGCATTCTTGTAGTGTCTGAAAACGGATTCGGGAAACGCACTGACCTTGAAGACTACCCTGTCAGCATGCACCGTGGAGGCAAGGGTGTGAAGACCCTTAACATCACTGACAAGACAGGTAATCTCGTTGCGATCAAGAAGGTAACAGATGCCAACGACCTGATGATAATCAACCAAAGTGGAATAACTCTCCGTCTGCCGGTGGATACTTTGCGCCTGCAGGGACGAAACACCCAGGGCGTCAAGCTCATCGACCTCACAAAACGAGGAGACCGTATTGCTTCGGTATGTGTGGTAGATTCTGACCCGGAAGAAGAAATCGAGAATGAAATAATTGAAGAACAATCCGATAACGAAAACAATCAATAATCTAAAATAAGCAACCAAATGAAAAAGCTCATGACATTCGCGCTCTGCTTCGCAGCTATAGGCTCGATGAGCGCTCAAAAAGCAAATGTGGAAGCTGCCAAAAAGCTTTCCGGCAAGCCTGAAAAGATCGAGGAAGCTCGCTCTCTTATCAATGAGGCTATGCAAAACCCCGAAACAGCCAACGATGCTCAGACATACTTTATCGCAGGCAAGATTGAATTCGATGCATTCGACAAGGATCTTACCAACAGCATGATCAACCCGGCTTCTGTCGACAATCTCAAGATGGGTCAGAATCTGCTCAATGGCTACAACAACTATGTGAAGGCCCTTCCTCTTGCTTCTGTGCCTAATGAAAAGGGCAAAGTTGACACAAAGACTCCTAAAGCAATTGTCAGCGCACTCAAAGGCCACGCCAACGACTATTTCAAGGCTGGTGCCGATTTCTTCAACGGACAGAAAGTTTATCCAGAAGCTTATGAATGCTTCATGATTTATGCTGATATGCCCGATCAGGAATTCATGCAGGGTGAGAAGCTCGAGCTTCCTGATACTGACCGTGGCACTGCATACTTCAATGCAGGTCTGGCTGCTTACTCAGGCAATGAAATCTACAAGAGTGCCGATGCATTCCGCAAAGCTCGTGGTGTTGGCTACGATGACAAGCAGGCTTACATTTATGAGATCGCTTGCTGGCAGGCAGCTGCTCAGCGCGACTCAACTATGGTGCAGACTGCTCAGGAAAAGATTATGGAAGTTGCTGATGCAGGCTACCAGAAATATGGCATGGAAGAGCCCCTTTTCATCAACAATATCGTAAACTTCCTCGTAGCTGACGAAAAATACGATCAGGCTGTTTCCAAAGTTAACGAACTTATTGCATCTAATCCTGACAACGCAGGTCTCTATGGTCTTCGCGGCTTTGTTTATGACCGCATGAATAAAGACGAAGAGTCTGTCAACGACTACCGAAAAGCTGCATCTCTCGACAATGTTGACTTCGAAACTCTCAAGAATGCCGGCAAGAAGATCTATCGTGTAGGTGCTGATAAGTATAACTCTATCGAAGGAAATAGCGAGGCAGACCGTGCCGCTCGTCTTGATGTGAAGACCAACTACTTCGAGGCTGCTAAATCAATAGCCAACAAAGCTAAGGCTATGAACTCCAACGACGGCGACCTCGACTATCTGATTGAAAGTATTGACTACGCTCTCACTACCTTCTTCAACTAATAGACAGATAACTGTTGATTAAATTTACTACCAGCGGGCATAGATGATCTCATCTATGCCCGCTTTCTCATAACCTTATAACCCCTAACCCTATAATCCTCTACTTTCGCAAGCGAAAGTGAAATTAAACATATTTTTATAAAAATTTATATTCCGATTTGTATTATATTTGAAAAAAAATAAGTAACTTTGCATTTTGAAAAGCCATTTTCGGATTTCTCTCCACTCTCTGCTCTCCGCCATTGGCTTCAACAAAGTGAGTTTCAACAGTTTCACCCCAAAAACTGAATAGAGATATGGGACTTTTTTCATTGACGCAGGAAATAGCGATGGACCTTGGCACTGCCAATTCCATCATTATCCATAAAGATAAGATTGTTGTCAATCAGCCATCTGTAGTCGCTATCGACAACAAAACCGACAAGCTTCTCGCTGTAGGAGAAGATGCACACCAAATGGAAGGCAAGGAACCCCCGGGCATCCGCACCATCCGTCCCCTTCGCGACGGAGTAATTGCCGACTTTAACGCTGCCGAACAAATGATCCGTGGCCTTGTCAAGATGGTCAACAGCAAGCGTCGTTGGTTCTCTCCAAGCCTTCGTATGGTGGTATGTATCCCATCCGGTTCCACTGAAGTTGAAATCCGTGCAGTCCGCGACTCAAGTGAGCATGCCGGCGGACGAGACGTTTTCATGATTTATGAGCCTATGGCAGCTGCACTCGGTATCGGTCTTGATGTTGAGGCTCCGGAAGGCAATATGATCGTCGACATAGGTGGCGGAAGCACTGAGATTGCTGTCATCTCTCTTGGTGGCATAGTGAGCAATAAGAGTATCCGTGTAGCCGGCAACGACCTTACAGCAGATATTCAAGAGCATATGGGACGCGTCCACAACCTCAAGATTGGAACTCTCATGGCTGAAAGAATCAAGATTCAGGTTGGCAGTGCTCTCACTGAGCTTGAAAACCCACCTGAACCATTTATCGTGAGAGGTCCCAACAGGATGACTGCTCTCCCAATGGAAGTAGCTGTCACACATGAGGAAATAGCACACAGCATCGAGAAGACCATCGCCAAGATGGAGACAGCTATCCTTGCTGCGCTTGACCAGACTCCCCCTGAACTTTATGCCGATATCGTTAGAAATGGCATATACCTTGCAGGTGGAGGTGCTCTTCTCAGGGGCCTCGACAAGAGATTGACAGACAAGTTCCACATCGAATTTAAAGTAGCGGATGATCCGTTGACCGCCGTGGCACGTGGCACCGGCGTGGCTCTCAAAAACATCAACAGATTCCGCTTCCTCATACGATGAGGAATCTCATGAATTTCCTTAAAAAATACAGCACATGGTTCGTATT
>JAIDSL010000204.1:5455-43287 GCA_029061255.1 Muribaculaceae bacterium | reverse complement strand
GACGCACGAGCCGTGCGTCCCTACAAGATGCGGAGAATATAGTTCTGCAACACCCTCCTCCCATAACTGACAACGGACAACGGATAATGGACAACGGATAATGGTAGAATACATAATAATAGGGTTTATCGCCGCCTTTTTGGCGGCGATTGCTGTTTTTATACGGCGCAAAGAAAAAGGGTGAAGCCTGATGGCTTCAAAGTATCGGCGAAGCAGAGCTTCGCAGTATCGGAGGCTTTGCCTCAGTATCGGCGAGCTTTGCTCGCAGTATGAAGTATGGAGTAAGGAGTAAAAAGTATTGAGTAAGGAGTAAAGAGTAAAGAGTAAAGAGTATCGAGTAAAGAGTTTATGATATGGTAGAATACATAATAATTGGGTTTATCGCCACCATAATGGTGGCGATTGCTGTTTTTAAATGTTAATGGTTGTAAAAAGCTTTGGGAAAATTGGGAAATATCGGTAATTTTTGTTTATTTTGCATTTTCTAAGGTGTCGACTGCCATGCAGCCGACTGCATAGCTTATATATTACAATCATGGGTAAGATTATAGCAATAGCAAACCAGAAGGGTGGAGTGGGAAAGACCACGACCGCCTTCAACCTCGGCGCTTGCCTCGCCGTCGAGGGGAAAAAAGTGCTCCTTGTAGACGCTGACCCTCAGGCTAATGCCACTTCAGGTCTCGGTCTTGACGGCAATCAAGCCCCGGCTTCCATATATGAGTGCATCGTCGACGACTATCCAATCCTCGACAGCATCGTCAACTCCGACATCGAGGGGCTTGACGTGATCTGCTCACGCATCGATCTCGTCGGTGCCGAAGTGGAGCTCATGAACCGCCGTGAACGCGAAAAGGCGCTCCTGCGGGTGCTCTCCCCTATCAAGGACAAATATGATTACATCCTAATAGACTGCTCCCCATCGTTGGGAATAATCACCGTCAACGCCCTCACGGCCGCCGACTCGGTGATCATCCCCGTACAGTCGGAATATTTTGCCCTCGAGGGCATATCCCAGCTCCTCAACACCATCCGCATCATCAAGAGCCGACTGAAACCGACCCTTGAGATCGAAGGATTCCTGCTGACCATGTATGACGCCCGCCTCCGCCTCGCCAACCAGATCTTCGAGGAGCTGAAGGGGCACTTCGGCGACATGGTGTTCAGCACCGTCATCCCGCGCAATATCAAGCTCTCCGAGTCGCCGAGCCACGGACTCCCGGTGATACTCTACGACCCTGATTCACGCGGCGCGATTGCCTATGTGCAGCTCGCTAAGGAGCTGACTGCCCGCAACCGCAAGAAAAACCACCAACGATCCTGAATATAATTCAAAATGGCAATACGACGCAATGCCCTCGGACGCGGACTCGACTCCCTGATCGGAATCTCTGAAGTGAGAACCGACGGAAGCAGTGCCATATCCGAAATCGACATAGACCTCATCTCCCCGAACCCCGACCAGCCCCGACGTTCATTCTCCGACGAAGGGATCGACGAACTGGCGGCATCCATACGCGAACTGGGCATCATCCAGCCCCTGTCGCTCCGCGACGCACCCGACGGCAGATACCAGATCATAGCCGGCGAACGCCGCTGGCGTGCCGCCCAACGCGCAGGGCTCCTCACAGTGCCCGCATATGTGCGCACGGCTTCCGATTCGGAAGTGACCGAGATGGCACTTATCGAGAACATCCAGCGCGAAGACCTCAACGCAATCGAGGTGGCACTGGCTTTCAAAAAACTGCTCGACACCTACGACCTCACACAGGAGCGCCTGAGCGAGAGGGTGGGAAAATCACGCTCCGTAATCACCAACCACCTGCGCCTGCTCAAGCTCCCTGCCGAGATCCAGATAGCCTTGCGCGACCGTCGGCTCGACATGGGGCATGCCCGCGCTCTCCTCTCGATCGACGACCCCAAGCTGCAGCTCAAGATCTTCAAGCAGATACTCAAGGAAGGGCTCAGCGTGAGGATGGTGGAGAAGCTCGCACGCGAGGCGGCTGAGGCAAATGCCATCGACATGACCCCGAAGAAGCCCGAAAGCACGCAAAGCCACGATTATGATTTCTTCGTGCGCGACCTGCAGCAATACTTCCCCACTCCCGTGAAATTCTCACGCAACGCGAGCGGAAAAGGAAGCATAACACTGAAATTCGACAACGACGAGCAGCTGATGCAACTCGTAGGAGCATTTGAAAACATCAAGAAATGAAGATACCCGTCAGCCTAATCCGACTCCTTGCCCTTACGGTGCTCGCAACACTGTGCGGAGCTTTTGCCGCATATGCGCAGGATCCGGACCCTGACATACTCCCCCTGCCGGGCGACTCGATCGTAGACGCCGAACTCCTGGTGAAGACACCCATCGATGCTGAAATGACCGAGGAGGAGGGACACACCGTAGTCGTAGCCGACGACTATCCCTACGGATTCGACGGCAAGAAGATATTCAACCCCGACCCTACAAGGGCGGTGTGGATGTCGGCGCTATTCCCCGGGCTCGGACAGATATACAACCGGCGATACTGGAAACTCCCCATCGTGGTGGCAGGATTCATGGGACTCGGATACGGCATGAGTTGGAACAACACCCAATATCAAGACTACTCAAACGGATATATGGACCTCATGAGCGGCGACCCTGACAAAAAGTCGTACATGAACTTCTTCCCTCCCAACACCGACGAGTCTTCGCTCGACAAGAACTGGCTCAAGTCAGTGCTTCAGACACGCAAAAATTTCTACCGGCGAAACCGCGACCTCTGTATAATCTGCATGGTAGGCGTCTATCTGATTGCTATCGTAGATGCCTATGTGGATGCCCAATTGGCTCACTTCGACATCAGCCCGGACCTGACGATGGACATCTCCCCCGGATTTTACACCGACCCGCACACCCGGAAATACGCCATAGGGCTCAACTGGGCCTTCACTTTCTAACAAACCGACATATGAAAAAAACGATATTCCTTACCATAGCGCTTCTCACAGCTTCCGCAGCAACGACAACCGCCGATGCCGCCAACCCCAACGTGATGAACCTGAAGACTTCGATCACCGACGACGCGGTAGTATTCCCGGAGACATTCGAACAAGACACCCAGAAGCTGCTCGAAGGATGGTTTATACGCAACTATACAGCCACTGACGACAGCTACTCAAGCAAGAAAGACGTTGACACTCCCGACGAAGTGATCAAGCAGCGCCTTGCGTCGATGCCGACTGTAATTGAGATGCCATTCAACTCAATCGTAAGGCAATACATAGACCGATACACGAAAAACGGACGCCCGCAGGTGGCTGCCGTACTCGGGCTCAGCCTCTATTATATGCCCATTTTCGAGCAGGCGCTTGAGGAGCGCGGTCTGCCGCAGGAACTGAAGTATCTCCCGGTGATAGAGTCTGCCCTCGACCCAAACGCCGTAAGCAAGCATGGCGCCACCGGGCTCTGGCAACTGATGCTCGCCACCGGAAAGGGACTCGGACTTGAGTGCAACAGCCTCGTAGACGAACGCCGCGACCCATACGCATCTTCCGAAGCTGCCGCCGACCTACTGAAGCAACTTTTTGACACCTACGGCGACTGGAGCCTTGCCATCGCAGCCTACAACTGCGGCCCGAGCACTGTCAATAAAGCCATACGCCGCGCAGGCGGCGACGTGTCGAAGTCAGACTTCTGGAAAATATATCCATATCTCCCTGAGGAGACCCGGGGATACGTCCCGATGTTTATCGCAGCCAACTATGTGATGACATATTACCCGAAGCACAACATCAGCCAGGTGCTCCCGACGAAACCTCTCGTCACTGACACTGTCGGCGTGGCCGAGCGCATACACTTTGACCAGATCGAGGCCGTGCTTGCCATCCCCAAGGAGGAGCTACGCATACTCAACCCCCAATACAGGGAAGACGTGATTCCCGGCACCCCGGAACGTGCCTACATGCTTGTGCTACCCTCCAAGCAAATCCATGCCTACCTTATGAGCCACGACCAGATCGTAGGCTATCAGGCAGACAAATACCGCCGTCGCACAACGGCACAGCCCGGCAAGGCCACCGAGGAAGCACCGCTGCTCGCTTCTGAAGATGCCATCGACCAGGACATTGCTGAAGCAACTGCTCCCGTTGCCACCACCACTGTCTCCCACAAAGTCGTGGCGGGCGAGACATTGTCTTCGATCGCCGACAAATATGGAGTGCAGCCCGCCGACATCCGCAGCGCCAACAACCTGAGGAGAAATGCCGTGAGAGTGGGGCAAGTGCTGACAATCAACAATGTCGCCCCCGACAAGGCTGCCACCGCAAGGGAACAAGCCACTGCCAACATGATCGCAGCCACCAACGCGGTTGCCGAGACCCAGCAGCAGACCCAGGCACAGCAGAAGAAAGAGACCCCTGCAGCCGCACCCACTAAAAACAGCAAGAAAAAGGAGACCGCCCAAAACTCCACTAAAAAGAGCACTGCAAAGGCTTCCACGGCAAAGAAATCAAAACAGACCGTGCATACCATCAAAAGCGGTGAGAACCTTGGACGCATAGCCAAGAAATATGGCGTCACGGTAGAAGCCATCAAGAAGGCCAACGGAATGAAGAGCGACGCCATACGCGCCGGAGCCGAACTCAAGATTCCAGCCAAGAAATAAGACCCCGGGGCCATGAAAGATTTCATTCGGTTTCTTCGTCGGTTTGCGCGTCCCTACACCGGGACACTGACGCTCAGCATCTTATTCAATCTGCTCAACGGCGTGATGACAGTGTTCTCATTCGCTTTCATCATCCCCATTCTGCAGGTGATATTCGGACTCCAGAGAGGGGAATACCATTTCAAGCCATGGAATTCCCCTGACCTGATGGACACAATCACCAACAACTTCTACTACTTCACCGGCTATATCATCGACACCGAGGGGGAATCGAAGGCGCTTGCCCTCTTAGGTGCGATATTCATAGTGATGACACTCGCCAAGGTGATGACCGGCTACCTGAGCGAATACTTCACAATACCGATGCGCAACGGAGTGGTGCGCGACATCCGCAACACGATGTATGCAAAGATCCTTTCCCTCCCCATCGGATATTTCAGCGGCGAGAAGAAAGGCGACATCATGGCGCGCATGAGCGGCGACGTGACTGAAGTGGAGGCTTCTGTGATGTCTTCACTCTACGCCCTTTTCCGCTATCCTATACTCATCATCATCTATCTCGCCACGATGATTGCACTGAGCTGGAAGCTTACGCTCTTCGTGTTTGTATTGCTCCCGATCATGGGCTGGGTGATGGGCACAGTAGGCAAGAAACTCAAGGCGCAAGGGTTGCGGACCATGCAGATCGGAGGCCAGATTCTCTCTACAATTGAGGAGAGCCTCGGTGGCCTGCGCATCATAAAGGCTTTCAACGCCGAGAAGCAGATGGACACCCGTTTCCGCTCCGAGACGCAGAGCTACGTGAAGTCAGCAAACGCCATGCTCCGCCGCCAGGCACTCGCCCACCCTATGAGCGAATTTCTGGGCACGATCGCTGTAATCGTGGTGCTATGGTTTGGAGGCACATTGATTCTCTCCGGCTCATCCACAATCGATGCAGCATCGTTCATCTTCTACATGACAATCTTCTACAGCATCATCAACCCTGCCAAAGACCTCTCCAAGACCGGCTATGCCGTATCCAAAGGCATGGCGGCACTCGCACGAATCGACAAAATTCTTGATGCCGATAATCCCATCAAGGACCCTGCCAACCCGGAAAGTCTGCCGCAAGATGCTGCTGACACACCGGTGATCGAGTTTCGCGACGTATCGTTCAAATACGACGACGGGGAACGGATGGTGCTCGACAACATCAACCTCAAGGTGCCAAAAGGGCATACGGTGGCAATTGTCGGGCAGTCAGGCTCCGGCAAATCCACATTGGTCGACCTCATACCCCGCTTCTACGATGTCACAGCAGGCAACGTGCTTGTCAAGGGGCGTGACGTACGCGATGTGAAAGTGGCAGATCTGCGTGGGCTGATGGGCAACGTAAACCAGGAGGCTATCCTCTTCAACGATACTTTCCGAAACAACATAGCCTTCGGCAACGAGAATGCCACCCAAGAGGAAATAGAGCGTGCCGCCAAGATTGCAAACGCCCACGACTTCATCATGGCTACTCCTGATGGCTACGACACGATGCTCGGCGACCGGGGTTGCCGCCTCTCGGGAGGGGAACGCCAGCGCATCAGCATCGCCCGCTCAATCCTCAAGAACCCCGACATACTCATCCTCGACGAAGCCACTTCCGCACTCGACAACCAAAGCGAACGCTTGGTGCAGGAAGCGCTCGACAGGCTGATGACCGACCGCACAACCATCGTGATAGCCCACCGCCTTTCTACTATCGTCAACGCCGACACAATCTGCGTGATGAAAGATGGAAAGATCACTGAGACCGGCACCCACTCCCAGCTCCTCGCCCTCGACGGACAATATGCCCGCCTCCATGCCCTCTCCTCATGATCAATGCACAATGCACAATGCATAATGCATAATTATCTTAACAGTTTAATCAAAAAAGAGCATGATTGATGCTGCATATCATAACATTCATAGTCTCATGATTGTGAATTATGCATTATGAATTATGCATTGAAAAAAGAAAATGACCAACATAGCAGTATTCGCCTCCGGCACAGGCTCAAATGCCGTAAATCTCGTCAGGACATTCAACTCCGGCAACCGTATACACGTAGCCCTCTGCCTGACCGACAAGGAAAACGCCCCCGTCATCGAGAAGATGCGCGAGCTTGGCGTGGAGACCCTCTACTTCCCCCGCAGCGTGTGGAAAGAGAATCCACAGGAGATCATCGACACCTTGCATGCCCACGACATAAAGGTGATTGCCCTTGCCGGATTCCTTTGCTTCCTCAGCGCGGATATCGTGAATGCCTACGAGGGTAAGATACTCAACATTCACCCCTCGCTCCTTCCGGCTTATGGCGGAAAGGGGATGCACGGAGCCAACGTACACAAGGCAGTGATTGAAGCCGGCGAAGCCAAGAGCGGCGCCACAGTGCACGTGGTCACCAACGAGATCGATGCCGGCCCCATCGTAGTGCAAAGGGAAGTGGCTGTGCTCCCCGACGACACCCCGGAATCGCTCGAGGCAAAGGTGCATGAGGTGGAATATCAGATTTTCCCGGAAGCCGTGATAAAGACTGTTGCTGCGCTCACTCCCCCGGCAGTGCCCAAAAGCGTAGATGATGCCTGGGCTGAAGCCCTCGGCGTTCCTAACAATGTGCCACCGGTGCCGGAACACAATCAAGCAAATTTCACCAATACAACCGGCCAGGCAAATCAGACAGCGGCTCCGATTAATCCGATGAACCCGACCAATCCGATCAATGCGATGAATCCGGTCAGCCCTGCGATGGGTCCGCTTAAGGCACAGGCGACACAGGAGCCCATGCCTCCGACATATCTTGTATGGTCGGTAGTGATGACAATCCTCTGCTGCACCATCCCCGGCATTGTGGCTATAATCTACTCAGCCCAGGTGAGCTCAAAATTCTATCAGGGAGACTTCGAGGGAGCGCACCGTGCATCACGCAACGCCGAAATCTGGATCATCGTCTCATTCGTGCTCGGAGTGATCACCAATACCCTTTGGCTTCCCCTCTCGATAGCCGGCATGTTCTAAAAATAAGCATCGACCCGGAATTGCCCGGAGGGCAATAACATTGTTAGCCCTGGGCCTCTGGCCCAGGGAAATGGCGTTGCCTCTCCTATCTGCCCCGGAGGGGCAGCACTATGAAGAGGTGCTTTATGGTATTGGATACATTAAGAATGCCTCCGAATAGTAAAATCAAACAGCTCACCAAAAGCATCCCGCCACTCATTTGCCGGAAGCGAACTAAGCAGCTCATCGGCCTCGGCACGCATATCCTCCATCACGGAATAGGCATAGTCAATTCCTCCATTATCCTTTGCGAAATCTATGAGGAGCGCAATCTCAGAGTCGTCAAGATCTCCGCGCAGCAACAGCGCACGCATCGAATCGCTCTCCTCACCCCGGATGGAGTTTACGGCATATATCAGCGGCAGGCTCACCTTGTTTTCCCTTAGGTCATTGCCCGTAGGCTTCCCTACCTCCTTGTCTTCATAATAGTCGAAGATATCATCCTTGATCTGGAATGAGAGGCCCAAGAGGCGGGCATATTCCACCAGGGTCTTTATCTGGTCGTCGGTGGCATCAGTGGTCTCAGCCCCCATCTTCACGCATTTCATGAAGAGTGATGCCGTCTTCTTGCTGATCACGTCGAAATATCTTGATTCGTCGATGGCGCGGTCGCGGGCATTGGATATCTGGTCGATCTCGCCGAGCGAAAGCTCCTTGCCAAGCTCAGCCACCGACACCACGGCCTTCATGTCTTTAGTCTTGATAGCCTCCTGAAGGGCGGTGCTCACGAAGAAATCACCTACGAGCACTGCTATGCGGTTGTCGAAATCCTTGTTGAGCGTAGGGGTGCGTCGGCGGTAGTCGGCATTGTCCACCACATCGTCATGGATCAGGGTAGCGTTGTGGAGCATCTCAAGCGAAGCGGCTGCATGAAGGGTCGAATCGTTGATGTCGCCGAAAAGACGCGCGCTCAGGAGCACCAACAGCGGACGTATCTGCTTCCCTTTTGTGCGTAAATACTGGTCCACCACCCTGCCCATCAGCGGGTCGGATGTGGAAAGGCTTGAGCGGATGATGGCGTTCATCTCGTCAAGCTCGGCACCCAAGCGATGCCGTATATTCTCGATTGTGGTCTTCGACATCTTTCTGATCAGAATTGTCCTGAAGGCAGGACTTACGTATTCCACCACAAAATTACAAAATATTTTTCCAATTTCAGTACTACTCCCCCCGATATTTGTTATTTTTATAGTGAAGAAGTGCATTTTTACCCTTTCTTTGCCCTTATAAACCTATTTTCAACATCTCAGAACCATAGTCATGTCAGAAAAGAGACTCTTCTTGCTCGATGCATACGCGCTGATCTTCCGCGCTTACTACGCTCTCATCAAGATGCCAAGGATGACAAGCGACGGATTCAACACATCCGCCATTTTCGGCTTTGTCAACACCCTGGAGGAAGTGCTGCGCAAGGAGCGGCCTACACATATAGCTGTATGTTTCGACCCCAAGGGCCCTACATTCCGCTCCGAGCTTCTCGATTCATATAAAGGAGAGCGTCCCGACACGCCGGAAGACATAAAACGATCCATTCCGATCATCAAGGAGATAATCAAATGCTACGGAATTCCGGTGCTCGAATCGCCCGGATATGAGGCCGACGATGTGATCGGTACCATGGCGACGCGCGCATCCAAAGAGGGGTTCACCACCTACATGATGACCCCCGACAAAGACTTCGGCCAACTCGTGGGGCCTAACGTGCTGCAATACAAGCCTGCCTACCGCGGGCAAGACTTCGAGCTCCGTGGCGAAAAGGAGGTATGCGAGCGTTATGGCATTGAGCGTACAAGCCAGGTGATCGACTTGCTCGCCCTCATGGGCGACAAGATCGACAATATCCCCGGATGCCCCGGCGTAGGGGAAAAGACAGCCCAGAAACTTATTGCCGATTTCGGGACTGCTGAAGATGTCATAGCCCGCTCTTCAGAGCTTAAGGGGGCACTCAAGAAGAAGATAGAGGAGAATGCAGCCACCATCATGCTCTCTAAAGATCTCGCCACAATCCGCACCGATGTGCCCGTGGATGCCACCCCTGAGAGCCTTGCCCTCGGGGAAGTGGACAAAGACAAGCTTTTCGCCATCTTCAAGGAACTCGAGTTCAAGAGCCTGATCGACCGCGTGGGCCGACGCATAATGGCTGAGAAATCTACAGCTACCCCATCAGGCAACCAAGCCACTTCCGCCACGAAGACTGCCGCAAAGGGCGCCACCGCATCACAGCCGTCGCTCTTTGATTTCGATGAGGAGGAGGCAGAAATAATCCCTGCAGCCGAAGCTCCGGTGCCCGGGTCGCTGGGGGAAGGATGCATTCAAGTGGCAGATGAGGCTTCTCTTAAGCAAATGGCTGAAGCTGTGAAAGAGGCTAAGACCGTAGGCATCCATATGTCTACTGCAGGAGAAAACGACATGGAAGCCGTCTGGAAAGGGACAGCCCTTGCGCTGGCAGATGGACGCTCCTGGTATGTCGACACGGCTCTCCCTCACGGCAATGATACGATACTCGATATTCTCGCCGACCCCGCGATCTTGAAAGTGTCGGCGGCTGTAAAACGGGATATGGTAGTGGCGCGTCGCCATCGCGCCGACCGCGAATCAAACCCATTCAGCATCCGGAATTTCTACGATGTGACAATCGCCCACTACCTTCTTGAGCCGGAGATGCGCCACACTCCCGAACTCCTCGCTGAGAAATATCTCGGCTATTCACTGAGTGCAAAGGCCCTTCCTGCGGAATTGGCTGCCCTCTCGCTCAAGCTTAAGGATATCTTCGAGCCTGCTCTTGAGGCTGAGAAGATGACTTCACTCATGACCGACATTGAGCTGCCTCTCGCTCCCGTGCTCGCCGACATGGAATACGCCGGCGTGAGGATTGACACCAAAGCCCTCGCGGCAGCCGCCGAGGGAATGGAAGACCGCTCGCGCGCGCTATGCTCTGAAATCTATGAGATAGCCGGTGAGGAATTCAACGTGGGGAGTCCGGCACAGGTGGGGGAAATCCTTTTCGGTAAGATGCAGCTTGACCCGAAGGCAAAGAAGACCAAGACGGGACAGTACTCTACATCGGAAGAAATCCTCGAAAAGTTGGCATGGAAGAGCCCTATCATCGGAAAAATCCTGGAATACCGCCAGATAAAGAAACTCCTCAACACCTATCTTAATGCCCTGCCTGAGACAATCAACAAGTCTACCGGCAAGATACATACCAACTACAACCAGACAGTGACTGCAACGGGCAGACTCTCCTCCTCATCGCCCAATCTGCAGAATATCCCCGTACGCGATGAGATGGGACGCGACATACGCCGAGCATTCATCCCTGACCCGGGGCATATTTTCCTATCAGCAGACTACAGCCAGATTGAGCTTCGCCTGGTGGCCGACTTCGCAAAAGACGAGACTATGATCGAGGCATTCCGTAAGGGCGACGATATCCACGCCATCACGGCTGCAAAGATCAACCATGTGCCACTCGAGGATGTGACTCCCGACGAGCGACGCAAGGCAAAGACAGCCAACTTCGGAATCCTCTATGGCATCACTGCCTTCGGGCTTGCATCGCGCCTGCAGATACCGCGCCAAGAGGCAAAAGAGCTCATCGACGGATATTTCGCCACATTCCCATCCATCCACAAGTATATGAGCGACAGCGTGGAGGAAGCACGTGAGAATGGCTACGCCATCACCCACATGGGGCGCAAGCGCCGCCTGCCCGACATCAACAGCAAGAATCCTGTGGTGCGCGGGTATGCCGAGCGCAACGCCATCAATGCCCCTGTGCAAGGCACGGCTGCCGACGTGATGAAACTCGCGATGGTAGGGATATGGCAGGAGATGCAGGAAAAGCAGTTGAAGTCGAAGATGATCATGCAGGTTCACGATGAGCTTAACTTCGACGTCGTCCCCGGCGAGGAAGGGATCCTGCAGGAGATAGTGGAGCGCCGCATGCAGGCAGCGTGGGACGGGCAAGTACCCCTCACTGCCTCTGCCGGCGTAGGAGCCAACTGGCTCGAAGCCCACTAAAAAAATATCCTGACAACCTATATATGGAAGGGAGGCTTCCCAGCCTCCCACCCGATAACCTGAAAACCTGACAACTAAAACAAATAATTATGAGCAACATCAAAAGCATCGGCATCCTAACGTCGGGAGGTGACGCCCCCGGCATGAACGCGGCCATCCGTGCCGTCACACGCGCCGGCATATCTTCCGGCTTCAAGGTATTTGGAATCTACCGTGGCTATAAAGGCCTTATCTCTGACGAAATCGAGGAGTTCTCCACCCAAAATGTGTCTAACATCATCCAGCGCGGAGGAACAATCCTGAAGACTGCCCGCTGTAAGGAATTCGAGACCCCGGAAGGGCGCCAGTGTGCCTACGACGTGCTTCAGCGCCACGGCATCGACAGCCTCTGCGTGATCGGTGGCGACGGCTCGCTGACCGGAGCTCGCATCTTTGCCAACGAGTTCCAGTTCCCGATCGTCGGTCTTCCAGGCACCATCGACAACGACCTCTACGGCACTGACTGGACCATCGGCTACGACACCGCACTCAACACCATCATGGAGTGCGTCGATAAGATCCGCGACACAGCCACCAGCCACGAACGCCTCTTCTTCATCGAGGTGATGGGCCGCAATGCAGGCTTCCTCGCCCTCAACAGCGCCATCGCATCAGGAGCCGAGGCTGCTATCATCCCGGAAATCTCCACCGACGTCGACCAGCTGGCAGAGCTTATCCAGAATGGTTTCCGCAAGTCAAAGAACTCATCAATCGTGCTTGTGGCTGAATCCCCCGTCACCGGCGGCGCCATGGGTCTTGCACAGCGTGTGAAAGATGAATATCCCAACTACGATGTGCGCGTCTCCATCCTCGGCCACCTGCAGCGTGGCGGAAGCCCGACAGCCCTCGACCGTATCCTCGCATCCCGTATGGGCGCGGCTGCTGTCGACGCTCTTCTCGACGACCAACGCAACGTGATGATCGGAATCCGCAACGACGAGCTCGTCTACGTTCCTTTCGTGAAGGCAATCCAGAACGAAAAGACCGTAAACCGCGAGAAACTCAACACTCTCCGTCGCCTTTCAATCTGATTCCGTCGCCTTCGCTAATCAGAGACATAGCCGGTTTAGAGGCGTGCAATCGCGTTTTTTCCGGATAATATGAAGTTGTTTAAACTTATTTTTTTATTAATATTTCGTCAGGTTTTCGAGCAGATTTTGTCTATTGAAGAAGGAATGATGCGGGCATCATGACTGATGAAAGAGGCAAAATATGCCGAAAAGATGGCGGAAGATTAATAAAAAGGATCTTTGGTTTAACCCTAAAATATTTTTTTTAATTCGTAAATAAGTTTAAACAACTTCTATAGCTAATTCTCAAAAGTTTTTATTAACTTTGCAGATGAAAGAGCCTTAAGGACCTTAAAGACTTTAGGGACCTTAAGGCCTTTTTCACTATATAACCCGTAAACAACTAAACCCTTAAACACCTAAACATCTAAACCAATCAATCATGGAACAGGTTTTCGCTTATATCATCGGCCTTGGTGCCGCCGTGATGATGCCTGTCATCTTCACCGTTCTCGGTGTCTGCATCGGCATAAAGCTGGGCGATGCCCTCAAAAGCGGACTTAAGGTGGGTGTCGGCTTCATCGGCCTCTCCATCGTGACAGCCCTTCTTACTTCAGCACTCGGGCCTGCACTGCAGACAGTAGTCGAGATCTA
This sequence comes from Muribaculaceae bacterium, assembly GCA_029061255.1. Classification (GTDB taxonomy): domain Bacteria; phylum Bacteroidota; class Bacteroidia; order Bacteroidales; family Muribaculaceae; genus Lepagella. The sequence continues at coordinate 29,845 of JAIDSL010000204.1, read as the reverse complement.
CGGCCTTCAGCTCAAGGTCTTCGACATGGGTTGGCCCGCTGCCGCTTCTGTGGCTTACAACACCGCCGTAGGAGCCTTCATCATCCCTGTCTGCCTTGGGGTCAACCTCCTCATGCTTCTCACAAAGACAACACGCACGGTCAATATCGACCTTTGGAACTACTGGCACTTTGCCTTCATCGGAGCCGTGATCTATTTTGCCACCGAATCTCTGGCATGGGGCTTCTTCGGAGCCATCATCTGCTACATCATCACCCTCGTGCTTGCCGACATGACAGCCTTCAAGTTCCAGAATTTCTATAAGGATATGGAAGGCATCTCAATCCCGCAGCCATTCTGCGCCGGGTTTGCACCCTTCGCTTGGATCATCAACAAAGGCCTTGACAAGATTCCGGGCCTCAATAAGATTGAGATCGATGCCGAAGGAATGAAGAAGAAATTCGGCATCCTTGGCGAGCCACTCTTCCTTGGCGTAGTGGTAGGCGTAGGCATCGGATGCCTCACCTGCACTTCATGGGACGAGATCGTCAGCAACATCCCGAAGATACTCTCGCTCGGCATCAAGATGGGAGCTGTGATGGAGCTTATCCCACGCGTCACAGTCCTCTTCATCGAGGGCTTGAAACCAATCTCCGACGCAACCCGCAGCCTTATCGCCCGCAAGTTTAAGGGTGCCGACGGCCTCAGCATCGGTATGTCTCCCGCCCTTGTAATCGGTCATCCCACTACCCTCGTGGTGTCTCTTCTCCTTATCCCGGTGACCCTTCTGCTCGCAGTGATCCTTCCCGGCAACCAGTTCCTCCCTCTCGCTTCACTTGCCGGCATGTTCTATCTCTTCCCCCTCGTGCTCCCCTTCACAAAGGGCAACGTGCTCAAGACCTTCATCATCGGTGTGATCATCATCACAGCCGGACTTTATATGGTGACTAACATTGCCCCTGCGTTCACGCTTGCAGCCCACGACGTGTTTGTGGCTACGGGCGATGCCGCTGTGGCAATCCCCGAAGGCTTCGAGGGTGGGGCCCTCGACTTTGCATCCTCCCCGCTCTGCTGGGCACTCTATCAGGGCTGTGTCAACCTCAAATGGATCGGTGCAGGCATTCTCGTTATGATAGCCTGTGCCATGATGTGGTGGAACCGCGTGCACATCGCCCGCAACCAGCGCGACATGATCAAAAAAGGCTCCGACAATCTTCAGGAAAACATCTAAACAATTAAACGATTAAACGATTAAACAACAACCCAATAAATGAAAAAGCTACTCATCTCTTTCGCTGCCATAGCCGCAGCATTCTCAATGTCGGCTCAGACCGAATACAAGATTCAGCGTGCCTGCCATCCCGACGACGTGAAGGAATACGACACCAACCAGCTCCGCGACCGCTTCTGCATGGAAAAGGTGATGGAAGAAAACAAGATCAACCTCACATACTCTATGTATGACCGCGTGATCTTCGGCGGCGTGGTCCCCGTAGGTAAGACCATAACCCTCGAGACCATCGACCCGCTCAAGGCTGAATACTTCCTCGAGCGCCGCGAGCTCGGCGTCATCAACGTAGGTGGCGACGGCATCGTGACAGTCGACGGCAAGGAATATGAGCTCCACTTCAAGGATGCACTCTACGTAGGTTGCGGCAACAAGAACGTGACTTTCCGCAGCAAAGACAATGCAACTCCTGCCCGCTTCTACATCAACTCAACTCCTGCCTACAAGCAGTATAAGACCCAGCTCATCACCATCGACGGCCGCAAGGGCACCATTCCCGCCAACCGCATGCACCTCGGATCGCTCGAAGAGAGCAACGACCGTATCATCAACCAGCTCATCACCAACAATGTGCTCCAGGAAGGTCCCTGCCAGCTTCAGATGGGTCTTACTGAGCTGATGCCCGGCAGCGTATGGAACACAATGCCTGCCCACACCCACGACCGCCGCGTAGAGGCATACTTCTACTTCAATGTGCCCGAGGGCAATGCCATCTGCCACCTCATGGGAGAGCCTCAGGAAACCCGTGTGGTATGGCTCCACAACGAGCAGGCCATCATGAGCCCCGAATGGAGCATCCATGCAGCTGCAGGCACCTCCAACTACATGTTCATCTGGGGCATGGGAGGCGAAAACCTCAACTACAACGACAAGGATCAGATCGAATACCTCGACATGAAATAATACGGAAGGGAAGCTATGGGAGGGCGGTTTCCCAACCGCCCATACCGGCATTCCAGCCCCCTGAAAACATAAAACGTAAAAACGGACGCATCCCTCAATCGGGAATGCGTCCTTTGTCAAATTTGGGTTATATCAATAATTACTTCTTTTCTTCGCGACGTCTTTCAATAGCGCGGTGCACGTTATGTATCTCCTTCACAGCGCAGAATGCAGCTGCTACGGTAGCCACCTTAAGTGCTAATTTTGCAATATCGAATGCTAAGCGCAAAGCGCTGTCATTTTTTTCTTCGTGTGCCATTTTTCTTTTGTGTTTTTTATAGTTCTTAAATCAAAATCATTGCGTCTTCAATAGTATCAATCATTATCAAGGTTTCATATATAAAACACACCAAAGGCGCCGAAGGTTTTCCCTCCAGCGCCTTTTTTTTTCATTCTATAATTCTATACTGCGCGAAGCGCCAATACTTTTTACTCTTTACTCGATACTGCGCGAAGCGCCAATACTTCATACTGCGCGAAGCGCCGATACTTTGAAGCCCACCGGGCTTCATCATTTCCCCATCTGGAAATGACGCGACGCAAGCCTGTAGCCGTCGCAGAACACCTCCACCGTATAGTCACCTGCAGTCAGCGTAGTATTCACATCCCAGTAGATGGTGACCGAAATCTCATCGTTGGCATATTCCACCTGGCGGTGAGCCGTAGCCGGCACATTCGCCCCATCCATCGGGAACGTCACATTGCCGCCCAGCAGACTTCCTTCCGGAGTCACAATCCTCACATAGAAATCCTTCATGCCCGGGGCAGCCGTAGTATTCGGGCTTACAGTAAACCCGACAGCCAATTGTTGGGCCTTGCCGATCTTCTTCTCTGTCTTCCCCTTCTTATTCAGGGCTGAGAGATAAAGACCAGTTATATTGAGCTTCTTCGCTTGCTTCACAGTCTGCGTCAGCTCCTCATTGCTCTTGGTGGCCACGGTCACGGCAGAAGTAAGCTGTTCATTGCGAGTGCGCACCTCCTGCAGATCCTTCTTCAGGGTCTCATTCTCCTTCGAGAGGCGGTCGATTTCCTCAAGGTAATGCTTCAAGATACCTCTCAGAGTAGCTATCTCGTTCTCAAGTGCCTTGATACGGGCACGGTTGGCAGCATTGCTCTTCTTCTCCTGGTCAAGCTCCTGGAGCAGACCCTCCACCTTCATGCGGGCCTCATTGTATTGCTGCACCAGCGAATCATTCTTCAGATACATCTGCTGGTCCTCATACATATTGAAGCTGGCATTCAGCTCATTAAACTCATTTGTCAGCACCAGCCTGTCATTGGCAAGCGCAAGCGAATCAGCACGCGCCTCAGCCTCGTTAAGGCTAATCGTACGGCTATTATTACTATAGATCAGCACTCCGACGAGAGCCACGAGAGCCACTGCCACTCCGATGGCAGTATACAGGATTATTTTCTGCTGCTTATTCATTTTCCGGTTCCGGGTTATATCTTATTAATTTTTTTATTATCACACAAGTTTCAACTTGCAAAGTTAATAAAAAGTTTTCATACTCCCGCCATTTCCCCTATAAAAGAATAATTACGAAATCGGGCGAAATGGAAGCGAACCTGTTTCGATCCGTCGGGCAACGTCGTGACATCACGTTCGGTACAAGAGGCAATGCATGGTATACCCTTCTTCAGCAAAATTGAAATCAGGGCAAAGCAGAAAGTCTGTTCTCCCATAATGTGCACTGTTATGTCGCTGCCGAAATCGAAAATATCAACGGCATATTTTTCAGCGAGGTCTGCTACCTGCTCTGCACTGAAATCAGCTGGAATCTGAGGGAATGGTATGTCACGGCAGTCCCCGAAAGAGGCAGCCGCCGCTTTCTGCTCTTCGCCCCATTGGGCGAAGGGATGGTTAGATAGATTGATAAGCATAGATCTCAATTAATCTTATACCACTCGGTGTATATTGCACTACGTGTCTCCTTGTCAATATCCTCCCCTTTGAAATGCATCCATCTTACAGCATCGAGAAGTGCCTCAAGACTTCTTACGGCAGAGCGCTTAACGACGAATTCCTCACCTTTAATATTGAGTTTTATCAGATTGGAAGCATCTTCAGAAAACTTCTTGTACTCCGGATCCTCTTCTAAAACCCTCATAGGATTTTCTCCATAGAAAGCATCCAATACAGGAGTACGATGAAAATTCTTACCTTCATAAAAATATCTGCTGATCAGATTTGTCAGATCCTGGATATTGTCATATGTCTGGCTTATTCTGATTTTTCCTATCCCTTTTATATTAAGATTCTTTTTTAAGATAAACCTTAATGCAGCCGCCACGATAGCGAGGTTTGCTACATAACCAAGGATTGTCTCTAAGACATCAAAAGCCTTCCAGGTCTCAATTTGTGGACATCTATAATGAATATATACACAGATTAGCACTCCCACTATTCCTGAAAATATTGTCCACCAGATAATCTTATCTACTTTCATCACTTATAATATTATTTTAATTGGTTATTGTGTTCATACATTTCTTCCAGTTTTCGAGGAATTCCTCTCTGTAATCATCATAGCTGTCAGCACGGTCGCCCGTTGTAGCGGCATGATTTAGATGGTTGCGTCTTTCCGTAATGGCACGGTAAGGAGCAGTGAGATCATACACAATGCGGCTGGCTTGCAACAATCGGTTGGCAGCTTGAGAGTTTCTCCATCGGCTTCCCCTGAAACATATTCTGCCACCGACGATGGATTTATAGGTTCCCAAGATGCTTCCCAAAGCTTCCCGTATCTTATATTTCCTATTCTGTGGATTCCTTGAAATATCCCCGTTCGCATCAAGTTCCCTTACCAAAGCATCCTCCAGATCCGCATCCGTCATAACCTTATAGACTCTTGAAATCAGGTATTCCTTCGCCATAGTATATGCTTGCTGTATCATCCGATGGTCAATAGCCCAGTTTATAGCCGCCTCCACATTACGGAATGAGTCGTAAACCTTAAAACCGTACTCTTCAAGTTGCTTTGAGATTTCGCGAAGCAACGAACGCTGCGCGTCGTTGGTGACGTGACTGTTGCAAAACGTGGCAATACGATCTGATATGGTCTGCATATATATTCCCTCCCGGATATCGTCGATTCGGCAGGTCTGGATGAAGAAGTCAAGGTCGTCTAAAGCCACTGAAATGTCTTCCACGGCTTTGTCGAGATCACTGATACCTGTTTCATAAAGTATATCCGAGAGAGAGCTTAGGTTGCCGAAGTCCCTGAAATTGGCGGCAGCGGTGTTAATTTCCTGCAGGCGCACAATATTGGTAAGGTCGACTATGGGCACGGATAACTGTTCCTGCTGAGCAGGCGGAAGACTCTTTATCTTATATAAAGGACCCAACGTCTCAAAAGCACCGTAGTAGACCCCTTTCACATCTGTATGTTTAAGAAACCTCGCATAATTGAAAAGCACGGTGGCAAACATTGGTATGGTACGGAAGGCATGGGTTACATCGAAATATATCTCATCTTCCTTGTTCAATTTGTCGAAAACGCATTTAAAGATCTCCCACATCTCCTGTTCGCCGAATCCTACAGGAATCATATAACTGTCGCGGTCGCCGGAGGGGTCAGGTTCCGGATTTATACTGCATTTCAATCCCGAAATATTTTGCAATACAGTTTTCAGTCCGGGAACTCCATCTTTGTCTTTCCAGTTTATATCGTTTGATTCCCGGGTACGGAATACCATGATGCAGTCATTTGGCGACCAGTCTTTGCAGAGGCGCGACGACAGAGCCTCCTGAATGAACTTCGTGCGGTGATCCGTAGTCTGTCTCCTCCTTTCACCCCAAGTATAGTAGACAGGAAAGTAGTCATTGGTTCCAAGGAATGATATCAATACTTTTCGTGCCATAAGAATTCTGCTAAACCAGTAAATGCCTTACTGACTCCATAAAGTCGTAAAGACGTATAAATAAATACAAAGGTATAGAAAAAAATGATAAGCACCAAAAAAAATTTTTGTCTCAATCCAAACAGCAGAGATTTGATCAGAAGATGGCAAAAGCTGTCCAACATAAAAAAAAGGCTGCATCGGAGCGTTTTTAACACTCCGGTGCAGCCCGTGAATATAGAATAATGTATTTGCATATAATGAATATTGGTTCCGCCCCCATATGGCGGGAGAGTATAAGGCGATGAATACGGTCATGTCACCGGCCCAAAGGTCGATACTCTATGTCAATGTATCAGGGTTTTCATCGTTGTCGTCGTTGTCATCGTTTTCGACGATGCGTGTGCGACAGGCTAACCATACGGATATAAGGGGATTCGCATAGCTGTGATGGACCGTCAGGCCTCAGCCTACAGTATGGGCATCCGGATGCATCCGTCGATGCATTGAGGGATTGTGTCAGACTTGTCATTGTGCTCTTTCTATGGCTCGGAGAGCCGTTTTCATCGTTGTCAACGTTTTCGTCGTTTTTAGCGATTGCTACGGCAGTACTGGCGATAGCACGGTGTGGACCGTCAGGCCTCGGCCACCGTGAGGAAACCTCTGTTTCCGAGTGCAAAGTTAGTACCTTTTTTGGGGTGGAAACCCTTATCCCCATCAAAAGTGAGCTTTTCCCACGGTTAAAACCTTGGGTTAACAAGATGATTGCCCTCCTGGCAATGTTTATTTGAACGGTATTAGGAGCCTTGCGTCCTTACCAGACATTGGGATAGGGCTAAACAACTTCAATAAAAAGATTTAAAAAGCTATAAAACATATATGTTCTACAGCATAATTAACATTTGTTAATATAATAAAGTATGAGCTATCCCATTTTTTGTGTAATTTTGAATTTCACATTCTTATCATAAACAAAACTCTCATACTATGGCCATTATTGATTGCGTATCATGGAGCCCTCAGGGCAATGAAATCATTTATGCTTATAAATATCCACAAAATAATCTCTCTACCTACACTCAGCTGATCGTAAACGAATCGCAAGTAGCACTCCTGTTCTCAAAAGGAGAGCTCATTGGGAAGTTCGGGCCTGGGAAGCACACACTCAACACAGAAAATCTACCGGTGCTAAGAAGACTATTCGGCATACCATTCGGAGGGAAAAACCCTTATTTGGCTCAAGTTTGGTTTGTCAATCTCGTTGATACATATTCTATTCCTTGGCTTATCAAGAACCTTGCCATTCACGATGCTGACTATCAGACAAACCTTCCTCTGATGATCGACGGCCAATACGGCATCCGCATCTCTGATCCGGAAAAATTCATTATCAAGATGGTAGGCACACGCAACGAGTTTTCCCAGCGTGACCTAACCCTCCAATTTGAGGGAGAATTCACAACCAAGGCAAAATCAGCCTTGGTCAGCTTCATGATAAGCAATCATATTGGATATAAGTCCATTTCAGCGCATCTTGAGGGACTTTCAAATCTCCTTAGGGAAAAGCTTGATGAATTCTGGAAAGACCAAGGGATTGAGCTAACCAAGTTTTATGTGTCAAACGTAGATATTGACACCACAACCGAAGATGGGCGCAAAGTGAAGAATGCCATTGCCACTCAAAGCTCAATGTCTATAACGGGCCATACCTGGCAACAAGAACAGTTGTTTGACACCGCCAATAATGCCATGAATAGTTTTTCAGATGGCATGAATGGTAATGGTGGGCTGTTGGGTGGGCTGATGGCTATCAATATGATGAATGGGATGGGGGGAGCCATGGGAGGAGCAGCAATGAATCCCGAGTATCACCAGCCTACTTTCGGAGGAAGTCAACCTTCGTCCGGTTCCTTTGGTAATCATCCATATCAAGGAGGAGTCAAGATGGTATATTGCTCTGCGTGTGCAAAGAAGTTTCCCAGTTCCATGAGTTTCTGCCCCAACTGCGGCAATAAATACAATCCATGTCCCAATTGCGGCTCCGACAATCCGGAAGAAGCAAGAAGATGTGTCAACTGTGGCACTCCCCTCATCGGGTCTGCACCAAAATGCCCTCATTGCCACACCGAAATTCCTTCCGGAAGTGCATTCTGTCCGGGATGTGGACAGCCAGTGATTTCAGACAGTAACAGATGCACACGTTGCGGATCGTCTATTCCTCCTACAGCCAAATTCTGCCCTCGCTGTGGCAACAAACGCTAATCAACCTTCCACATTAAAATTCTTCCAATCCCACCACTACTTATCATATGAACATCAGATATTCCACACTCATCTTAGGCGCTGCTGCTGAAATAATATTGGCCGTAGTTTTCTTCTCTCTGATTCCTTCCGACATTCTGACTGGCGATATCCGCTGGCTTGACTTCATCGTGATGTCGGTCATCAACATAATCTTCATACTCAATGTGCTTTTTCCTTTTGTCAATCTTGACGATAAATCTCATAAGGAGGTAGCCGGGCTTGGTATTCAATGGACAGCCACCGGATGGTATGCCGCCCTCGCATTCCTTTTTTTAATTGGAAATATCATCTATTCATGGCAAAGCATGTCTCATCCTTTGAGCTTTGGCATTCAGGCCACAATTCAAAGTGCAATTCTCTTGTTCTACATCGGAGGCATTGTTGCCTCAAGGGCAAGTATGAACAAATCACAAGAAGTTTATTCGGAGCAGAGTGCAGAGAAAAAAGGCAAAGCGAACATAAAAGCTGCAGTGACAAGTTTGCTTGCAACTACTGAAGAGACTCCCCTAATTCCAGCTGATATTACCGGAAGAATAAGAGATATAGCAGCCGACACCAGATATATATCCCCCTCTTCCACGTCAGAAGCATCTGAGGCAGATAAGGCCATAATAAGAGATTGCGATATTATTGAAGTGGCTCTGCGCGACTATGAAATGAATCGTGATATGATCTCCCGACAATTATCCCGATTGGAGCAAGACATGAAACGACGACGCAATTTAAGGAATTAACCAAACTAGCAAACTATAAAAACTAAGAACAATGGACGGAAAAATTTTCGCTGATTCTGCCAACATATGGCAGGACCAAGCAAAAATTCTCTTTAACTATTACTATCAGGCTGCCGAGCGCATAGTGAAAGAAGAGGAACGAATTGAGAGTGAAATCAAAAATCTCAATCAGGAGAAAGAGGAATTGGAAGAGAAGCTATCCAAAGCCTGGGTCTGGCTCTTTCTTCTTATTTTCCCGTATTTTATCATCAAGAGCAATCTCCAGAAAAAGATAGCGGAAATTGATGAAAGGATCGAAGTCTTCAACGATGAACATAAAAAAATATTCCGCGACTACAAAGTCACAAGGTTAGGAGTTGCATATGTTCCAGTAGCAGAGCAGGTGAAGTATCAGGACAAGAGCTTTATAGTCGACTTCACCAATGCAGTGCCGGACTCTGATATATCCCTTTCCATCTCACGTCAGAACCCATTGCTTATTCAGACTATTCATTCCCTCAATCATCTTGCTAAGGAAGCGCCTATAGTAGAAACATCAGAAGAGGTGGAGACAGTAGCTACTGATGATTATTCCCGTTCAATCCAAGAAATTAAGGAAAACGATTATCTTGGGGCTCTCGAGCGCTCACTTCGCACAGTAGCATTCTGTATGGACGATCTTGAGACTGTCTCCGTATCGTTGCCTCTTGTACTTCAGGATTCGGGATATCTTCCACAGCTCGATGAATTTGCCACTACCACACCACCCAAAGATGCTCCATCCGTAAAGGTATTCGACAATGCTATTTATTCCCCTGGCATAGAGAAATTTCGAGAAATCAATGAATTGAAGAATTCCTTATCCAACGAGACCACCCAATTTGAAGAAATTCTCAAAGGGCTGATGCAATCTATCGGAAGTTCCGTTCAAACTGTAGCAAGAATGAAAGTGGCTTCAGTAGATAAGGTTGTGCTCGATTCGAACCGCCTTCTCTACCAAATTTTAAAAGCTCCATACAATCATTATTCTCCCGATCTGGAATCAGAAGAAATCGAAAGGATACGCCAGGAAAAATTCAATTACGCCGATAATGTACAAGGTTATGAACCCTTCCAACTCCGCCAGTCATCAAGGGTAAAATTCAATCCGATGTCGGGAACATGGACGGCAGAGGATGGATCTCAGACCGTCCAGCCTTTCGGTGTGCATCAAATGTATGAGGAAATCGTAGCTCCGATGGTACAAAATCTCATGCAAGAAAACCGTATCGAACGCCTCAAAATCTATAATCATATTAAAGACCAGAAGATAAGTTATCTCAACAAATGGCATCAGGATACGGATGCTTTCTATCGAGCCAACAGGGCAGAAAGTGCCGACATTATAAATCTCATGCAAGGCACTCTGACGGAGTATGTCAGTGCCTACAATAATTTGCTTGCCCTACAGAAGACTGAGACTCAGATGCAGGCTTCAGATGGCAATCTTGATGCCACTGTAGTCAATGCAATAGATAATTCTGCTGACTCGCTTGCCGCATTCGAACTCCAAAGTAAAGAATTCCAGAAATGCCAAAACGAATTTGAAGAATATATCGAGCGGCTGAAAGAAGATATCGAGCTGAAGGCTGCCAAATTCGGATATGTAGAGTATTATGATGCAAAACTTCGCGACGGATACTCTAATTCAGTGGCTGTCGCCGCTTCGGAAATCCACAAGATGGATGATCGACGCAAGACCCTTGCCGCAGTCAATCCAAAACTTGCCAAAGATTCAGAAATACCCCCTCAGCCACACGTCAGCGACATTGCATACGAGCATTTCTCCCTCAATCTCCCTGCGATGGTCAAAGCCGCCCTTGAGTCCATAGATTCTCCTTCCTCAACTTCTGAGGCCTCTACATCTGAGTCTACAGAATCCAATCCTTCAGAATATCCGACATCCGGTAATGACGGAGAAGAGAGTAATTAATATCACTAAAGCATCATAATATGTCACATCAATTTGACTGTCTGGTCGACACCACTGAGATGGCCCGGGAAATCGACTCGGTAAAGAAACATGTCAATGCCACCACTACGGCCGTGGTTGGCATGCAGGCTGCAGTGATAAAGGCCCAGGCAGATGGGGCCGATCATGTATGCAAGAAAGTCAATCAGGGTTTTTATGCCTTGATCCACTCTCAAATATCCCAGAAGATGGCTTCATTACAAAGCAAGGTCGATGCCCATCTTCTTAGACTCAACCAGCAACGTAAGCAGCTGGCAGCAATACGACAACGCATGGAACGCGACTATCAGATGTTATCCGGAAGATATCTGAAGATATTCAACTCTCTTAATCGAAATCTCCGCCATCGCATCACTGAAATCGACCGGCCCATTCTCAATTTCGCCACAACTGAGGCCGATAAGGTCACTAATAGAGGCAACCAACTAATTTCTACTGTCCCAATTGGACAATCTGAAACCATCCGGACCTCTCAAGCTGTAGCCTCATCTAATCTTAAATACAGGGCATCAAGGGCGATTGAGTCTATTGAAAGTTTTATCGCAGATTCAAATCGCCTGAAGGCAATTACCGACCGCATCCTTCTGCACCGTTCTATCTCCGACGACATTGACACCGTCTTCGTTCCTGTATGCATTGCCCAAAGCAATATTGATGCCAATGGAAATATCCAGACCACAATCAATATCTCAGAAATAGGGCTCAGCAAAGATGCGCGCCAGACTATAGAAACCCGTATCGCGACATCCTGCCGGGAAGATTCGATGGCTTGGAAAAAGCCGGAGGAGATAGACCCTGAAATAGCCAACTATTTCAGCCAGATGGTGGCATCTTCCGGACTTCCACAAAGACAACGAGACACAATGCTTGAAATGTTCGGCAAAAATATTTTCGAAACGTTATAATAACCATTAAATTATCCTACTATGAGTTATACAAGACGTTTCTCAAGATCAGTCACTATCAGATACTCAGGATCCGTATCTTATCCTGCATCTGAGCATGGAGGTTCGGTATCATATTCCGGAAGTGCGAGCGAGACTGTTCATTTCGACGTTACAGTCGACACTGATCCTTTCGATGCAGCGGTAGACGGCATGAAGAATGGCGTAGACCTTCTGACCGGATCTGTCGTAGCAACTGAGGCTGCACAACTTGGAGCTATCGACAAAGCCTCCCGCAAGATTGGCGACACTATTGTAGCCGGCTTCTTCAAGACCGTAAGATCTGATATCTCGCAGCAGATCACACAGCTTAAAATCAATGCAGAAGCACTTCTATTGCAACTCAATAAACTTGCTGAACGATGCCGGGAGAAGCAAAAGCAGATGGGTAGCGACTATCACCGAATAGCCGATAGATACATAAAGATCTTCACCGATCTGAACACCGAACTTGAAAATCGCATCTATTCTATAGATGAGCCCGTATTTCAAGCCACTCGCACACTTGACAAAATCGGGTCTCATACCGGCAACGAAGATGCAGCTGCCATTGTTTCGGTCACTGCCGGAGAGAACGCCCATGTTCATTCCATATTAGCTGCCAACCTTGCCAAGAGGCAGGCGGTCGAAGCTATAGAAAAAGGAAAGAGATTTCTGGAAGTGCAGCACGCCACTGATGAGGTGATCAGAAAGGGTCTGCTTCCTATTGGAGAATCGGCACCACTCAGCACTCCCTACTGTGTGATAGAGACATCCGGTGAAAAAGGTAGCGTAAATCGGGAAATGTTCATATCCCCTCTTCTTGTAAATATACCCAAAGATAAATTAAACGAAGGAATTGACAGTAAGGGGTGGAATGGGAATATTTCAGATGAAGACCGACGCAATATAAACGACTATTTCAACCAAAGAATCGCTCTGCTACATCAGGAATCTGATAGCATCCACGACCGACGTGTCGCCGACTTGACGGCACGACTTTTCAATCTATCAAAAACTGCCGCCCCCGGCAAATAAATAACCTCACTATAATGAGCAATAAAAAAGAACTTAAGGAAATCCGGTTTGACTCCACAGAGATTATTCTTCAAGACAATCTCGTGCGCGGTGCCATTCTTCCTCAGAAAATATCAGAACTCACCCGCAACGTTATTCTCAACAGCAACACCGAAGTGGAAGGTGCCATTTTCGGAAACACAATCCAAGTGCGCGGTGGCGATGTGACTGTACGTGGAGCTGTCTTTGCTCAGAAGGAACTATACATATCCTCTGATGTCAAAGGCGACGTATCTTTTATGAAAGCAGTAGGCTCAGCCAATTCCGTCACTTCGAGAGCTGCGGGATGCCGCCCCATGTTTTGTTCCGACATCAACGGCAAGTCTGTCACTCTCCAAAACTCTTATGTAGCGGGCAGCATATATGCCGATGATATTACTCTCGAAAACTGTGTCGTAATCGGTGGTATATTCGCCACCCAGGAAGCGACTCTCAACAATTGTATCATTGGCACATTCAATACTCCTCGTGTCAATCTCAACGGCACCATTCAGTTGCTACTCCCTTCAGCATTCACAATAGAAAAACCAAATATAGCTCCCGGCACGCGTCTTTTCAACCTTTCGCTCGCAGATCTTGGTGCACTATTCCGTGGAATGCCGGAAGACAATTTCTCCGGAAGGATACCTATGGATCTGGAGACAGATGAAGTAAAATCCACTCTTGTAGAAGAGGGACGCCAAAGATCCCTGCGCTCATTCACCGTAGTTGGAAAAGTATTGGCAGCCGATCTGATAGATACTGATCGCTTCCAAAACCACTTCCTACTGACGGCAGCTTCTCTCGGGCCCCAACTTCTGAAGACCTACGACCTTGGCAACGACTCGGAAGGACACCTCGCCAAGCTCGAACCCGTAGCCATTCGCGACTTTATGTTTGATCTCCTTTCAGGGAAAAAAGAACCTAAGGAAATCGACGGCAAATTCTCTCTTGAGGATATTGCACGCTGAGATATTTCGACTACTCAATGAAATACGCGAAGATTTCGCGTATTTCATTTTAATATTAAGTGGTTTGCTAAAAATTGTCATAAAAGCGTGGTTTTTCGGAAAATTATTTGTAACTTTACGAAATGAAGTTTTTTAAACTTCATTCGTTTATTGGCAACTGATATTCTGACGACATGAAAAGGTTTTCTTTCTTGAAATATATGATTTTAGCAATTATTGTAGGCAACGTATGGGCAGTCATGAATGCCCAGCGTGAGAAAAACAATATCTATCTTTTCGACTGCACCGGGTCGATGAAGAGCAATGGCCTGTGGCAACCTGCCCAAGCGGCACTGGATGCCACCATAACCACTCAGGCTACCATTCCAGGATCTCAGTTTCTCGTGATACCATTCGGCAACGAACCATATGAAATCTTCAAGTTTTCTTCATCAGACTACAAGGGAAAGAAAAAAGAGATAACAAAAGCATTCGACCAATATATCGCGCAGGCTAAATACACCCATATCAGCGATGTACTTAAAGAAGGATTCCGCTGTGTAGATCCTAATATGGAAAACAAGGTGTATCTTCTGACCGACGGCATGCCCAACTCCGGGGATTCTCCTGAGAAAGTGGCTCAGACTATCTCGGAGTGGTGTGCAAATCACCGTAATTGCCGACTTTTCTACGTAGCTCTCACCGAAGGAGTGGTTAACCCGGTGATACGCCATGCCATCGATGCCTGTCCGGATGCTTTCATCGTGCAATGCCAAGGCAAGGTAATCCCTCAGATAGCCGACATCTCCTCCGATGTGTATACGAGTCTTGGGGAACTCGGTGAGCACAGGGAAATCATGTTCAGTCTCCCCGGTGACTATCCACTGACAGTCGCATCCGGCGACTCTCTTTTCAATGTGTCGTTGGCAGGAAACAAAGCATCGGAAGGGAAAATCCTACTATCTGTTTCTGCCAGGAATGGATACGATGAGCAGTTGCTACATCGAAAGCTACAAGGGGAAGAGTATGTGTTCCCGGTCACTATACAATGTTCGGATTCACGCTTTTTTATAGCAAATCCTCAAATTAGTGTGCACGTGTCTGATGGCATTCCATCACGCCTCACTCTTGCTCAAGGTAAGGATGAAATTAAAGCCAATGGATCGCAATGGCACGATGCTTTTCTATGGAGCGAGGCAGCCCCTGACAGCCAAGTGGAATGGGATCTAAGTCCTGTATTTGACAATCAACTTGACAATAGTGCAATCCGTTTGAAGTTTAAGGGAGAAAATTCCGATTTTCAGGCATGGTTCAATGGCGTAAAAATTGCAGATGGCGACATTATCACGATATCTCCCGGCGAGCATGCCATCCTTAAGGTAGCCTTCGCTAATGATGCAGCAACGGGCAAACGATATTTCCATCTTCTTCCTGAGGCTCATACTGGAATAGACATGGTCAATGGAGTGCCAATCGCGCAATATGAGGGCACATCCCTACGCACCCGCTACAGTATAGGCTGGAATCCTCTAAAGACACTCCTTTTCTGGATTGGCATCACACTCGCTGCCCTTCTCATACTTTGGCTTATCGTCTTAAAGAGAATTTTCTTTCCCGTCATAAAAATGGGCAAAGTGGAACTTGCAGGACCCGGTTCATATTATGCCACTAAGAAAATAAAAGGGGCTCGTAAGGTGGTATTCTCGTCAAGGAAGAGGTCGCAGTCTATGCTTTCGCGTCTCTTCACCGGAGAAGTGAGATATGTCAAAGCCGATCATTTCACCCCGGAACTGGAGATACATCCTGCCGGAGGGAAAAAGAGAGTGCGTGTCAGCGGCACTCCAAAAGGCACTCGTGCCTGGGAGATATATCCCACATCCATTTTCAGCCAATATGACAAAGGGACTGCTGAAAACATATCCACCGGAGAGAAAATGGAAATTGAATTTTCGTAATCAAGAATAAAAATAATTATCACACACTATAATATTATGGCAAAACTTAGGAGAACGCTTCTGATCGGACTCGGAGGCACAGGAGTCAAGGCTATACTCAACGCCAAGAAAATGTTTTATGAAAACTATGGTCAGATTCCCCCGATGATTGGGTTTATCGGCGTAGACACCGACAAACCGGGACTCGCCAATGCTTTTGTCACAGCCAATGATGGCACAAAGATCACACTCCGCGCTTCGGAGCAACTTTGCATTTCAGTAGAGACCCCTACCCTCATATACGCCAACAATAGGGAGCGGAAACTCTTCGACTGGCTCCCCGAAGGAAATGTCCAGGGACTGACCGCTCTTTCCATCGGTGCCGGGCAGATGAGGAGCAATGGGCGTTTTGCCATTACAGTCAATGAATACAGTGTGCAGCAATTTATCAATAATAAGATAACAGAAGTCAACAATGCCGCTATAATCGACAATTCCGACTACGATCTTCTCGGCACAGAGACTGAAGTCCACATGGTGTTCTCCCTTGGCGGAGGCACAGGAAGCGGCATTTTCCTCAACATGGCATATTTGATCAAGAGAATGTTTCCCAACATCAAGATCTCCGGCTATGCTGTCTTGTCAGATGTATTCCGCACAATGGTCACCGGAGCCATGTCCGCCCGTGTGAAGCCTAATGGCAAGGGCGCGATTATAGACCTTGACTACCTTGCCCATCTCACACCCAATTCCACCCCGGTGGAGATCAAATGGTTTCACACTGTCGATCAAGTAAAAAGCCGAGCTTTTGACGCCCTTTATTTTGTAGATAACTGCAATGAGAACAATGACATGTTCGACCACGTGGACCCCCTGTGCCAGATGATAGCACTCGCCATCGTCACTTCTGTAGGGGAATTGGGCGTTGCGCTCGACTCTGTCAGCGACAATGTCAGCAAACTCATCGCCGATGGCACCATGGATATCAAGAACAAGAAAGCATGGGTGGCAGGATTTGGGTGCGCTGAAATTGTATTTGATGGGTCACGCCTTGCCAAAATCTATGAGAAGAAAGCCACAGTGCAGCTGATCAACAAGATGCTCAACGGCGGCTGTGACGACCCCTCTATTATAGCCAACAATTGGTTTGACAACACCAAAATTCGCGAGAATATGGGCAAAGACGACGTGATCGACTATTTCATGTCGCCAAGGCCGGCACACACCTTCACCGACATTGACAGTCCTGACAACCCGCTGCCGGAATGTGAGCAATACCTCGCCAACCGGGCTGTGTTGGCCCAGACAAAACTTGATGAGAAACTCGAAGCCCTCGAAGCAAGGGTCGACGAGTCTCTTACCCGCCTCATGAAAGAGCAGGCAGACCGCGAATGCGGCATATTCCTTTGCCAGCAGATTCTCCTCGCAATCTTGCGTCAGGTAGAACTTTGCGACGGTGAAATGAAAGCCGAGAAAGAAGACCTTGAGGAGCAGCTGCCACGCCTGGAATCTTCACTCAAGACCGCCTGCAAGGAACTTGAGAAATGTATGGGCACACTTTTCAAACGCAACAGGAAGGACTACGAAGCGGAAGTTGTGGCACAGACCATGAAAATTGCAGTGTGCCGCCGCGAGATAGTGCGCCGTGCCATGGCACGCCAATTCTACAGCTGGCTCAAAGAGCGTGTCAACCAATCGATCGACAGAGTGGATGTGATTATGGGCAACCTGCAGACCGTACGCACAGAATGCTCCAATGAGATCCAGAAGATGCTCCGTACGGATGTGGGGGCCAATTTCTTCCAGTTTGATCTTTCTACCGACTACGCCTCAAGAATAGAGTGCCCGCTGTCGGATATCGTCTTCAATGATTTCTCCAAGGCCATGCAGAGTGAGGGTGGAGTGGCATCGCTTGCCGGCATGACATCGAAACAGACCGGGGAAGTGCTGATGCGCTTTATCCGTACCCTTCCCAGGGTGGTCACTTATGAATCAATGACTATCGACGATGCCATTGACCAAATGAGCGAGGAAGAGCTGAAGAAGCTGATAAGGAATGCTGTCAAGAAATCACTGCCGTTGCTTTCCTACTCATTCCGTGGCTTTGATGCCGACCTCAAAGAGCGTCCCGTAGAATGTTATTATGTCGGGATTGCCGACAAGAACCGTTCGCGGCTCACGAAAGACAATCTCTTCCAAAATCTTGTGTCCGGAGCCAAAGACATACAGTTCTCTGAAGTTGGTCTCAACAACCGTATAATAATTTTCCGTCAGCTCGGAGTGGTGCCGGCTTTCACTGTCAAGGCACTTGACAACTATAAGACCGATTACGACAAATGGGAAGCAGCCCATCCCAATGGTTCACATTGGGATGCCACTCTATGCCAGAGAATGGCCAAGGAGCGCTACGATCTTTTCCCGAAAGATGAGGTGTCTGCCACTCGCCTGCTTGAGACTTGGATCAACGCCATTGTCTACAATCTTATCACATTTGACGCCACCACAGGGCAGTATCAGATCAAGAGCCGGGGAATGGGAGGCAAAGCCCTGAGAGGATGGCTCGTGAATATGGGTGCTACCCGCCATGAGGCTTTCCATTATCTCGAAGACAATATGGATATCCTTGACAATGAGATACGCCAGGCCATACGCGATCTTGACCAGCCAGGTCCGGAAAATCCTATCAGAATGCTTTCCAAGAAAGCAGTGGATGCATGCAAGGACAACACATATCTGGAAGAAATCTCCAAATGCCCCATCTCTTTGGAAAACATCGTGCATTATCCTGCAGAAATGGATCTCATAGAAAAAGAAATAGAATATATCCTCGACAATATCGCAGAGTAAATGGGAGCTTCCATCACAGTCTGGACCTCTTCTTCCACAAGGCTCGCCGAGCCGCTTGTCGGTCAAGCGGTAAGGCATTCCTGTGGGGAATCGGCACCTTACGATATGCTATCGTTGTCAGGCCATGACACGGCTGAGGCTGCTGAGAAAATCAATGATGCATTCAGTCGGCTTGTCACCTTGACAATGACCGACTCGTCGCTTCATATCCTGGCCATAATCCCCTTCTTTGAAAAAGATGCCGATAAGCAAGTGGCTGACCTGACCGATGCCTGCGCGATGGTCCCGCACAAGATCACTCTACATATCCTCGGCCTGTGCGGCAACACGGAGAAAATCTTCGAAAGTCATCCCGCCACGACTGCGGAGGCTGAGAAGAGATGCAAGGAGGCGCAGCAAAGACTATCCGAGCTGTGCCAAAAATCAACGTACACTATATCCTACTCTTTGATCGATGATTTTGCATCAAACGGGGCACCTATCGGATTCAGTCTACAAAGTCTTTCCCGATATATAGCCCTTATCCAGACAGCTCTTATTCAGGATTATTATGCCATCCTGTCGCCGGCATTGGTATCGGCTCATACCGGGACCAACCTGACAGTGGGTGCAGCCTCCCTGACACTGGACCGGGATGCCACAGCCGGCCGCCTTTTAGGACATGGGTTCCTTGCAGCTCTCGAAAGTGTTGGAATAAACCAAACCGAGGTCGATCTTCAGGGAGCCGCGCATCGTGCAGAATCGATGCTGTCAGGAATATCCGGGCGTTATGATGATCTTTTCGACAAAGAAATAAGGCCATTATACCGTGAAAAAGGCATGGATGAAGGCAAAGCGGTGGCTGAGGCATCAAGAATTATTGATGCAGATCTTTCCGCACTCAAAAGGGAGGTGCTGGATATACTTAAAGACCCTGTCCTGACCCTTCCGGAAAAGGAGGCGGTGCTCGCCATGATACTTGGACGCGACAATGAAGGGCTCAGTGGAATGCAATATGAACATGAAGGGATGCTGCTCGACGATGCATGCAGCCATCCTATTGATCTTTATGTCGATGCCTTCAATGACTGCTGCCCCAATTCAAGACTGCTTCCGGTGCGCGGTGACTTCAATGCCCTGAAGAAATGGAAATGGAACGAGGTAACATTAGAGTTTGAAGAAAGTCCTGAAAATGACCTCGCTCTAAATCCTATTCCATATATAAAGGAACTGAAGCAAGAGATACTCAACACTACGGCCTTCATACGCGACAAGACATCTGAGCTTAAGAGTCTTCTTGAATCAAAGGAACTGCGAGAGGAAGCAGTGCAGATCCGCAAGCAGTGGCACCGCCCGGAAGGGAACTTCAAAGACATAGAATACAAGGAGCAACCACTCGACGACAAATATGTGCCCTCACCTGATCTGAAAATTAAAGATACCGTTGACCTCCGTGAGTATTTCCCACCTGTCAGGAATCAGCAGAGCCTGGGATCTTGCTCATCGTTTGCTACAGCCGCCATGTATGAGGCCATGATGCGCAGGAATGGCGTGGAAGGAGACAATGTGATGAGTCCGGCTTTCATGTTCTATCATTCCAACGTGGTCAACGGTCGCCCCAATGGGGGGAGCAACTACTTTGATCAGTTGGAAGTGCTCGGTAAACACGGAGTGTGCTATGAGGAACTTTTCCCATACACACCTGACACCTCCCTGTGGAATCCTTCGGCAGAGGCAATCGAGGATGCAAAGGAGCACAGGGCTTTGGCGGCAAAACAGATTCCCCTCATAAGCGGCTCAGACAAAGTTTCAGCTCTAAAACGCAACCATGAACTTCTGACGAGTGCCCTCTCTGAAGGGTATCCTGTAGGTATCTCACTAAAGATTTACGATAATTTAGGAAAAGACGGAGCCTTTATCCTTCATCCGGAAGATGCACCTGATGCCAAGGAAGATGGGTGGCATGCTATGGTGCTCGCCGGATATTCTGAAGAAAATGGCTTCTATATCGTCCGCAACTCTTGGGGATCAGACTTTGGCGACAACGGCTACTGCTATATCCCTTCTGCTTATATTGACGACACAGCCTACCTGAATTTCGCATGCATCATCACTGAAATCACTGATGATGCCGACGGGAAGAGAGATATCCCGACAGTCCTCGCCAATTTCGGGGCCACAGAGACAGAGATAAGGATTGCGGCGATAAGGAATGCCATATCGAAGATGCGCACTGACCTTAAGAACAGCCAGAATCTATATGCTGAATATTATAAATACTATCAGCGTCTTATTCTTCAACTCACCATCCCGAAAGTGCAGGGAGAAATACGCCGGCGTTCCGAAGAGGAACAATGCCGGAATTATATAAGTGTCGATGCAAAGAAACGGGAGCTGGAAGATAACTTTGTTGCCAGTCTTGATCAGTATCGCAGCAGGCTTAAATATTCAATAGCCGTTCTGTTCATAGCAGCGCTCGCACTCGGCGTGTGGTGGTATGCCAGCGATGCCACATGGGCAGGTATAGCTTCCGTGGCAGCAGCAACTCTTGGGATACTGACAATGCTTGGCTATAAGTGGTGGGTGCGTATGAAGCGCAGGGAGTTGCAGGAAGAAGTTGAGGATATGGCTGTAAACTCCCGCCATCAGGCAAATCGCCTGCTGGAGATGCAGATAAAATTCCATGTGGCAGGCATGTGGATCAACCGGTTTCATAAGATGACGCTTGAGATAGGGACTGTCTATGACCGGCTTGTAAGCTTCAACGACACTTTGCGGGGCTGGCAAAGCGGCTATGAGCGTAGACTTGGAGAGCCCTACAAGAGTGAGGGACAGATGTTTCGCAGCATAGACACCTCCAGTCTTCTCGAAGGTTTCTTTGAGGCAAATAAGGAAAGAATCGTCAGCAGCATCGACCTTATGAAAGTGTTTGATGATTACACTGCAGAAATCCAAGGGCTTGAAAAATCTCACGAGCAGCTTCAGGGACTCGTTCTTTCTGCAGTCAATTCACTTATGATGGATTTCAACATAGTGAATTTCCTGTTAGGAGACAAATTCCCTTATGCCTCTCCTGTGACATTGCATGAGGAGATTGGGGCACTGTTAGCAGTGGGACAACCCTCCTACCGTAACCATACGCTTAATGCCACGACCCCGATGCGGATACTTATGGCAAAGGTTGACCGCAACCGTGAAGCTGAATGGGAGGCATCAGTCATGCCTTGCTTTCCTATGCGTCCGCTGCAGCTATCGCTGTCAGATCCGACCACTTTGATTATTCTGACACTTCAACCTTGTGAGGATTGATAATACAATTTTCCACAAGCCTAAGTTGCTATTGGTAGGGACGCACGGCTCGTGCGTCCGCCTTCCCTCTTAATCATTATTCTGATGGAATGTTTGGCGGCTATATATGGAAAGGGGTTGGAATGAAGTCAGATAAGTTAGGCGCAGAACTCTCTCGTCGAGAGCACTGAACTGGCAGATGGGCGCAGAAGTTAATACATTAGCCGTAATTTGTCAAAAACATTTGCGAAAATTTCAAAAATGGTTAAAGTGTTAATAATCTGCGTGATGACTAATTTTTAGCATTTTTGAGGCTTTTGGAGATTTTCGCAAATGTCAGTTTTCGGGAGATTTCTAAAATTATTTGCGAAAAAAGGGATTTTTCCATAAAAATGGGTATTTGATTTTCAATGATTTAGAAAGTCAAAGACGGGGGATTTTTCGCAAATGTCCTGGTTTTCATATTTTGCAAAATCATTTGCGAAAATTGATTTTGCTAAAAATCATTGAGATATGTCGAAAAAATGTGCGAAAATGCTTGGTTTGAAGAAAAATTTTTAGTACATTTGCGAAGTTTTTCGGAGAGTTGAGGCAATTTGCTGATGTACATAGGCATTACGGATTGGCTTACGAATAGTCGAAAATCGTTATCGCGCTGAAAATCAGGCGGCCGTCGCGCATTCCATTAGAACAAGGATTAAGACACAGGAGACGTTCCCTCTTTGGCTACCCACACCTTGCCGCCGCGCATTCCATTAGAACAAGGATTGCTATGGAGGGTGGACGCACGAGCCGTACCTCCCTATCAGACATTATGAATTGCATTTGGAGATGAATAAGACTAGAGTGGGAGGCTGGGAAGCTTTACTCTCATAATTGTCGACAGGCATTCCGTTAGAAAAAAAGAGATATAAAGTTTAGAATTTAAATTATTGGATTTTAGGGGATTCTGAAGCAACGCGGATTTGGCTTCGCCGTGTATTTCGCTGATGGGGCGGATGGGGCGCGGATCCCACAGGTTAAAACCTGGGGTTAACAATAAGTGGAATACCACTCCGAGGTAAGATTTGTTTTATTGTGACTCCGGCGTGCGCTCGCGGACATGGACTGAGCATCGGCTTCACCGGCTGTCGCGGATCAGGGCGGCTTCGCCGTAAGGGACATGAGTTAAGACTGGGGTCTGAGGCTGATGATGGTGGTTTTTCGGAATGAAGTCAGATAAGTTAGGCGCAGAACTCTCTTGTCGAGAGCGCTGAACTGGCAGATGGGCACAGAAGTTAAAGTATTGGGAGTCAGGAGGCTGACGGTAATCTTTATCACGCAAAGGCGCAAAGGGGCAGAGTTGCAATGCTTTGGAGAATTTCGAGACTCGGTTCTGGTGAGTTCGCAATGATTGCGGCCTGCTTCGCATCGGCCGGAGAACGCAGAGAAGGCTACGCAGTTTTAAAATTCTGAATATTGGGGTACATTGTATTTGTACAAGCGAAAATTGAGTTACTGATTATTCGAAGGATACTGATAGGGAGGGTGTAAGTTGTCAAAAACATTTGCGAAAATTTCAAAAATGGTTAAAGTGTTAATAATTTGCGTTATGACTAAATTTTAGCATTTTTGAGGCTTTTGGATATTTTCGCAAATGTCGGTTTTCGGGAGATTTATAAAATCATTTGCGAAAAAACGGATTTTTCGATAAAAATGGGTATTTGATTTTTAATGGTTTATACAGTCTGGAAATGGTGATTTTTCGCAAATGTCCCGGATTTCGGATTTTCTCAAATCATTTGCGAAAATTGATTTTGCTAAGAATCATTGAGATATGTCAAAAAAATGTGCGAAAATGCTTGGTTTGAAGAAAAATTTTTAGTACATTTGCGAAGTTTTTCGGAGAATTAGGTCAATTTGCTGATATCTATGGGTATTACAAATTAGCTACCGAATAATCCGAAATCGTTATAGCGCTGAAAATCAGGCGGGCGCCGCGCATTCCATTAGAATAAGGATTAAGACTTGGCAGCGTAAAATGTCTTTTCCATATGTTGTAGTTTGCCGCCGCGCATTCCATTAGAACAAGGATTAAGACGCAAACCACGTCCCCAAAGTGAGGAAGATGCTTTTGGCCACCGCGCATTCCATTAGAACAAGGATTAAGACACAAACAAACTTCCTGCAATAAGAGTACCCACAAACCGCCACCGCGCATTCCATTAGAACAAGGATTAAGACGGTTAACAATAGTATTCAAGATAATTCAAAAAAGCCACCGCGCATTCCATTAGAACAAGGATTAAGACGGTTAACAATAGTATTCAAGATAATTCAAAAAAGCCACCGCG
>JAIDSL010000204.1:0-5355 GCA_029061255.1 Muribaculaceae bacterium | reverse complement strand
CATTCCATTAGAACAAGGATTAAGACGAAATCCCATGCCCACGAAAGACCGCCATACTGGCCGCCGCGCATTCCATTAGAACAAGGATACATAATATTCGTATATAATCTAATCATTATGAAGCAAACCCTATTTGAGAAGCTATGCCAGATTGATATTCTTCAGGCGGCCTGGATGAATGTAAAATCAAAGAATTCAGCCGGAGGCATCGATGGAATGTCTGTCAAAGATTTTGGAGATAATTCAGAAAAATATCTTTCAGAAATATTGAAGAACCTGAAATCAGGTAAATGGACTCCATATCCATATTATTTGGAGATTTCTCAATGAGATTCAGGTGCCGTTGTATTAAAATAGGATTTAATTTATTGAATTTTATAGGATTCTAAAATAACGCGGATTCGGCTTCGCCGTGGATTTCGCCGATAGTGGCGGATGGGGCGCGGATCCCACAGGTTAAAACCTGGGGTTAACAATAAGTGGAATACCTCTCCGAGGTAAGATTTGTTTTATTGTGACTCGGGCATGCGCTCGCGGACATGGGCTGAGCCTTGGCTTCGCCGGCTGGCGCGGATCAGGGCGGCTTCGCCGTAAGGGACATGAGTTAAGACTGGGGTCTGAGGCTGATGATGGTGGTTTTTCGGAATGAAGTCAGATAAGTTATGCGCAGAACTCTCTTGTCGAGAGCACAGAACTGGCAGAGGGGCGCAGAAGTTAATATATTGGATTTAAGGTTATCACGCAAAGGCGCAAAGGGGCAGAGTTGCAATGCTTTGGGGAGCTTCGCGACTCGGTTCTGGTGAGTTCGCAATGATTGCGGCCTGCTACGCATCGGCCGGAGAACGCAGAGAAGGCTACGCAGTTTTAAAATTCTGAATATTGGGTTACATTGTAGCGAAAATTGATTTTACTAAAAATCATCGAGATATGTCAAAAAAATGTGCGAAAATGCTTGGTTTGAAGAAAAATTTTTAGTACATTTGCGAAGTTTTTCGGAGAAGTGGGGCAAGTTGCTGATGTACATAGACATTACGGATTGGCTTACTAATAATCCGAAATCGTTATAGCGCTGAAGATCAGGCGGCCGCCGCGCATTCCATTAGAACAAGGATTAAGACGATACGGCATCCGACTTCGGGACGTATAAGTCGTAGTGCCGCCGCGCATTCCATTAGAACAAGGATTAAGACCAAGTGTGCCATACCGGTGTCTTGCTTGACATTTGCCGCCGCGCATTCCATTAGAACAAGGATTAAGACTCCACTTGTTGCCGGCTACCTCGTTAAGAGATGCAGCCGCCGCGCATTCCATTAGAACAAGGATTAAGACAAGGTGCTTGCTCATATGATTGAGTTTTATTGGTTGCCGCCGCGCATTCCATTAGAACAAGGATTAAGACGCCTCCTGATGGAAAGAAGTTAGTTCCTCAGTAAGCCGCCGCGCATTCCATTAGAACAAGGATTAAGACAGCTTTGCATACGCTTGGTAATGTCTGAACACGCCGCCGCGTATTCCATTAGAACAAGGATTAAGACTTATTAATCTTGGGCGCTTGTCGCGGAGTTAATATTGCCGTCGCGCATTCCATTGGAATAAGGATTACGATGGAGGGTGGACGCACGAGCCGTGCGTCCCTACCAGACATTATGAATTGTATTGGGATATGGATAAGACTATAGGGGAGGCTTGGAAGCCTCCCTCCCATATTTGCCGACACGCATTTCCATTTGAATAAGGATTACGATTGGGATATGAGAAGGAGATGCGAACGGATAAACCGAATGCTTGCCAAAAGTAGGTAAAAGCACCCACTTTTGGTAAGCATTCAAAGCATATCCTAACACCTATAATATTGATTTTATGGCAGAAACAATTCTTCTGCCGATATCTGGACAGGAATCTCATCAGAATACTTGCTTCTTATTACTCCGTTTGATGTCACCAATACTGCCTGAAGTCCTTTACTATCAGGCATATATTGCCGCAACACGCTCATCTTTGTCCTCATATCCTTTATGAATGTCGGTGTCGCTTTAAATCCACCCGCAGCATACTTCATCTCACAGACATCGATGATGCCGTCCGCCCTGTCTATTAAGAGGTCAATCTGCACTCCGGGATGATAGTCATTGGCTTTGACATGCCATGAGAATATACTTGTAAAAATCCCGGATATGCCAAGCGCTATCTTCAGTTGTCGCGTATGCAGCAGACAGATCCGCTCAAACGAGAGCCCACACCAAGTATGATACGCCGGTGTCTGCATCAGCTTCGTCCAATACTGCTCATCCACGTTACGCGCTCTACGTACAATCTGAAAGTAAAATAAAGAGTAACAGTCTACCAACTGATACAACGCATCCTTTACCCGTTTGTCAGTGTGGCAATATTTACGAATGAAGCCGCATTGCTCAAGATCCTCCAGAATGCGTGTCAACCTTCCGTTGGTCTCGAGATGTCCTTTGGTTATGATTTCGTCACGTGTAAGTCCTGATTTCTTTCCGGCCAAAGCCTCCACCACCCGGATATACTTATCCGGACTCTTGAACATTGACTCATATATGTAGGTGAACTCACCGTGAAGTTCCCCTTTCTCCTGAAGGAAAAGATCATTTACGTTCGCAGCCAGGCTCTTACGTGGGTCAAGCTTAGTCCAATAAAATGGTACCCCACCCATAACCATATAACCCTCCATGATCATGTTGCGGCTGAATGGGAGCTTGTAGGCTGATGCCAGCTGTTCACACTCATGCAGGGAGAACTGAGTAAGCAGAATCTTGTAGGTCACTCGATTATACAGTCCTCCCTTGCTACGGAAGATCTTATTGATTATCCATGATGTGGCACTTCCGCAGATTATCAGAAGGATATCTTTTCTAAAGGAAGCCCAGCCATTCCAGAAATGCTCTAAGGCCGGGACAAAACGGGAGTTCTTTGCATCCATCCATGGCAGTTCGTCGATAAAGATTATCTTGCGCTTAGCCTTCGACTTCCTTATCAATTCCTCTAAAAGATGAAATGCATCAAACCATGTTTTAGGCTTACGCGCGGACGGATCAAGACCCTGTTGGATAAGAGCATTGTGGAATTCATGCAATTGTACACTGTTGGGTACATTGTGTATGCCGGTATATTGGAATGTGAATTTCGTGCCAAACGTTTCCTTTATGAGATATGTCTTTCCTATTCTCCTGCGTCCATATACAGCCACAAACTCCGACTCCTTGGAGCTGTAAGCCTTCATCAGTCTATTTACTTCATCTTTCCGTCCTATCAGCATATTGAATATGGGATTAATTTTTACAAAGATAATAAAAATATTTTGAATACTTGCCAAAAGCAGACAAAAACACCCACTTTTGGCAAGCATTCAAACCAATTCCCATAATCCATTACCCTTACCCCCAGCAGCTTTGTAGCAAGGTGAAAACCCCACCCCATCCCCCAATGCAATTCGCAATAACTTTGTAGGGACGCACGGCTCGTGCGTCCGCCTTCCCTCTTGATAGTATACGCGCAGAGGGGCAAAGGGCTCGCTGAGGTGATTTGAAATACTGGTCTGGATCATGCTGTCACAGGCAGCAAAGTACGCGGAGGCTCGCTTCGCATACGCACCGCATTGCAAGTTTCCTAAGGCTTCTGTAAAGACTCTTCTTTACTCACTCTGCTTTTCTTTACTGACTCTGCTTTTGCATGCTCTTTTATTACACGCAAAGGCGCAAAGGGGCAGAGTTGCAATGCTTTGGGTAGCTTCGCGACTCGGTTGTGGGGAGTTCGCAATGATTGCGGCCTGCTACGCATCGGCCGGAGAACGCAGAGAAGGCTACGCAGTTTTAAAATTCTGAATATTGGATTACATTGTAGCGAAAAATTGATTTTGCTAAAAATCATTGAGATATGTCGAAAAAAGATGTAAAAATCCTTGGTTTGAAGAAAAATTTTTAGTACATTTGCGAAGTTTTTCGGAGAAGTGGGGCAAGTTGCTGATGTACATAGGCATTACTGATTGTGTTGCGAATAATCGAAAATCGTTATAGCGCTGAAAATCAGACGGCCGCCGCGCATTCCATTAGAACAAGGATTAAGACACGGTGGCAACGAGGGCCACGATAGTTTTTGTTGTGCCGCCGCGCATTCCATTAGAACAAGGATTACTATGGAGGACGGACGCACGAGCCGTGCGTCCCTACCAGACGTTATGAATTGCATTGGGATATGGATAAGACTATAGGGGAGGCTGGGAAGCCTCCCTCCCATAATTGTCGTCGCGCATTCATATTAGAATTGGGGATAGAAAGCGTAGGATTTAAATTATTGGATTTTAAGGGATTCTAAAGCAACGCGGATGCGGCTTCGCCGTCCATCTCGCCGATAGGGGCGGATGGGGCGCGGATCCCACAGGTTAAAACCTGGGGTTAACAATAAGTGGAATACCACTCCGAGGTAAGATTTGTTTTATTGTGACTCCGGCGTGCGCTCGCGGACATGGGCTGAGCATCGGCTTCACCGGCTGTCGCGGATCAGGGCGGCTTCGCCGTAAGGGACATAAGTTAAGACTGGGGTCTGAGGCTGATGATGGTGGTTTTTCGGAATGAAGTCAGATAAGTTAGGCACAGAACTCTCTTGTCGAGAGCGCTGAACTGACAGAGGGGCGCAGAAGTTAATTTATTGGATTTAAGGTTATCACGCAAAGGCGCAAAGGGGCAGAGTTGCAATGCTTTGGGTAGCTTCGCGACTCGGTTCTGGTGAGTTCGCAATGATTGCGGCCTGCTAAGCATCGGCCGTAGAACGCAGAGAAGGCTACGCAGTTTTAAAATTCTGAATATTGGGTTACATTGTAGCGAGAATTGATTTTGCTAAAAATCACTGAGATAAGTTGAAAAAAGATGCGAAAACCTTTGGTTTGAAGAAAAATTTTTAGTACATTTGCGAAGTCTTTCGGAGGAGTGGGTCAATTTGCTGATATCTATGGGTATTGCAAATTGGCTACCGAATAATCGAAAATCGTTATCGCGCTGAGAATCAGGCGGCCACCGCGCATTCCATTAGAACAAGGATTAAGACCCATACTTCTGAACGAAGATGTTTTCGCCTCTTTCCTCTGCCGCCGCGCATTCCATTAGAACAAGGATTAAGACTGATATATTGCAATATTGTGCAATGATATGGTCGGAGCCGCCTCGCATTCCATTAGAACAAGGATTGCTATGGAGGGTGGACGCACGAGCCGTGCGTCCCTACCAGATATTATGAATTGCATTGGGATATGGATAA
This sequence comes from Muribaculaceae bacterium, assembly GCA_029061255.1. Taxonomy (GTDB): domain Bacteria; phylum Bacteroidota; class Bacteroidia; order Bacteroidales; family Muribaculaceae; genus Lepagella. The sequence continues at coordinate 81 of JAIDSL010000204.1, read as the reverse complement.
GACTATAGGGGAGGCTGGGAAGCCTCCCTCCCATATATTGTATATTGTCGACACGCTTTCAATTGGAGGAAGGGTTAAGAT
>JAIDSL010000203.1 GCA_029061255.1 Muribaculaceae bacterium | reverse complement strand
TACGTATCCGTCTGATCCCTCTTTGCTGCCGTTCATCAGCAGTTCAGTGCCATAATAAAGCTGGGGTATTCCCGGCACCGTCAGCAACAGCGCTATTGCCTGTTTCCATGCTGCAAGGTCTTCCGGCATCTCAAGTATGAAGCGGTCTGTGTCATGGTTGTCAAGGAAGCGCAACACGTTCATAGGATTTGCATAGACATAGTCGAGCGCAAAATGATCATAGAGCTCGTTTATTCCGTTCCAAGCCTGCGAATCTACTTTAAACGGCTTCAAATCAGCACAAAGTATGCTCAATGGAAAATCCATCACCACCGGAAGCCTTGTGTCTATCCCCTTTGCAGCAGCGATGGCTGATCCTGTCTGCCAGAATTGCTCACCTGCCGGGCTCCCATACCAGCATTCTCCCACGATGTTGAAGCCAGGATACTCAGCCATCACGGCATCAATCCATTCTCCCATCTTCTCGCGGTCGGCATATGGATATGTGTCCATACGGATTCCATCTATTTGGGCATCCTCTATCCAGAAGATTGAGTTCTGCACCAGGTATTTCATAAGGTGGGGGTTCTTTTGGTTCAGGTCGGGCATCGACTCCACAAACCACCCGTTCACGGTCAAATCCTTGTCATATTCCGACGCATAAGGGTCTGTGATTGTAGATAGTCGATAATTGGTCTGCTGGAAATCACCCTGATGGTTAAACCAGTCGCTCGCAGGAGGATCCAACGCCCATGGATGATGACTGCCGGAATGGTTGAATATCATGTCCATCACCATCTTGATTCCCTTCCCGTGAAGGGTTTCTATCAAGGCGGCGTATTCCTTGTTGGTGCCGAATCGTGGGTCCACACGATAATAGTCAGTCGTGGCATATCCGTGATAGCTGCCACCCGGCATATCGTTTTCCAACACCGGGTTGAGCCATACTGCTGTCACTCCGAGCGAGTCGATATAGTCTATATGGTCGGCGATTCCCTTGAGGTCGCCGCCATGTCTTGCGTTGGGATTCTCGCGGTTGTCAGCTATAACGTTGTTGAGTGCCTTTGCTTCCGGATGAGCCTCTCCTCCTGATGCAAACCTGTCGGGCATAATCATGTAGAGCACATCTGCAGCCGAAAATCCTTGCGCACCTTTCATTTCCTTACGGGCTTTCAACTCGAAATCACGAGTTACGCTTTTCTTTCCCGATTTCCACTTCAACTTCATCGTCCCCGGTTTTGCTTCCGGTGATATGTTGAGGTAGACGTATTGCCAGTTGGGGCTTCCGTCCAGTCGGGCCACAGAGTCTATTGTCACACCCGGGTATTCCGTGGAGAACTCTGCATCCCTTATGTCGTTGCCGTGTATCTGCAGCTGTAGGGTAGTGTCGTGCATCCCGGTCCACCAATATGGAGGGTCCACCTTATCTACAGAAATGGCTGCCACAGCCTGTCCGGCCATGGCAGCACATATCATCAATGCCTTATGTCTTTTCATAAATATAATTCGCAAAAATCAGCATAATTGCAAATTCCATAAACATGCATTATGGCTTGCTTTAGCTTGTACAAAGTTAATTATGCATTATGAATTATGAATTATGCATTAATTTTAGTCAATCTGAATGATCAAATACGGTGATCTCTCCCAGAATGCCTTGGAGTTAAGGATCTTGACGCTCTGTGTGCCGTTGGCATTGTCAAGTATCTCATAGCTGTCCTTCGGAACATTGCCCCAGATCTTCACCTTCTTGCCTCCGGTGTTGATCACGCTGAGAGTACGCTTGTCGCCTGCTGTGAAATAGTTCTCATTGAAATCTCCCTGAAGCACCTTTGTTGCGCCGAGGAATTTCTTCTCAAGAAGTCCATTTTGCTTCAGCTCCTTGTTGGTGCCGATTGCATAATAAACGCGGTTTGCAAGGTTCTCTGCTGCAGTTGCCTCTGCCTGGGCCTTTTCGCGGGCTTCTGTTTCAGCCTGAAGGTCAGCATTTCCCTTGATCACCTGCTCGTTGAGTTGCAGAATCTCAGCGTTGGCAGCCTCGAGCCTGATATTGAGGTCGGCTATTTTCTCCTCTTGCTTGTCTATTCTTGCCTGGAGGTCGGCAATGGTCTTTTTCAGTACTGAGTTCTCGCCGCTGCTCTTGTCAAGCCTTGCCTGCATCTGGGTCAGCAGGTCACGGTTTTTCTGAAGTCTTTCCTTGATGCTTTCGAGGTTTTGGCGCACTTCTGCTCTTCTGTCGAATTTCTCGCCACCCTTATCCATGCTGTAGAGAAGACCCTCCTGCATGTTGATGGAGTCGAGTCCATCATAGATGTCGCCCATGAGAAGAAGCAGTGAATCATTCAGTGAAGACGCCTGGTCATACTGTACGGTTACAATCTCAAGAGAATCAGAGGCGCTTTTCCCCTTCTCTCCGCTACATGCCGACAGCAAAACTGCCCCAATAGCGCATAGTGGAATTAATTTCTTCATAATCATATATTATTTATATTTAGTTTTAAATGATTCTCAATCCATCCATCTGAGCGTAACTAATTATGCATTATGCATTATGAATTATGCATTAAGCATTATGCGAAGCTCCTTTGACGACTATAACAATTTCACCCTTAGGAGTGTTCACTGCAAAATATTCCGAAAGCTCTTTTAATGTTCCGTTGTGAAATGTCTCGAATTTTTTCGATATCTCCCTTGCCACGCAAGCCTCTCTGTCCTCTCCGAACGATTCTGCAAGCTGCCGGAGTGTACGCGGAAGCCTTACGGGACTCTCGTAGATGATCACGCTCCGGGTTTCTTGCGCAAGTTGCGCAAGTCGGGTAGCCCTTCCTTTTTTCAGTGGAAGGAAGCCCTCGAAGACAAACCTGTCGCAAGGCAATCCGCTTCCTACAAGAGCCGGGACAAACGCGGTTGCCCCCGGAAGCACTGTGACGTCGACTCCTGCATTCCTGCATTCCCTGACCAGCATGAATCCCGGATCGGATATTCCGGGCGTTCCGGCATCTGATATCAGTGCAATGTTCTCTCCGGCTTCGAGCCGCTCCGTAAGATGCTTTACAGTCGCATGCTCGTTATATTTATGATGGCTTTGCATCGGTGTGTGGATATCGAAATGCTTCAGAAGCACACTGCTCGTGCGTGTGTCTTCAGCAAGTATCAGGTCTGCTTCCTTAAGGGTCTCTACAGCCCGAAATGTCATATCCTCCAGATTCCCCACCGGCGTCGGCACAATATACAGCATAATTTATATCACTTTTTTTTACTTGTTCTAATTCACTGCAGCTCAATATTCAGAATTTTAAAACTGCGTAGCTTTCTTTGCGTGCTCCGGCCGATGCGAAGCAGGCCGCAATCATTGCGAGCTTGCCAAAACCGAGTCGCGAAGCTTCCCAAAGCATTAAAACTCTGCTCCTTTGCGTCTTTGCGTGATAATAAAAGATCATGCAAAAGCTTACTAATAAGCTCTCCGCTCAATTCCTGAAATGTGGCCTAAGTATCTCCATAAACGAAGCTACCGCAACACTCTCCGGATTCCACTCAAGCTCACCATAGAAATAGTCTTCGATAATAGAATATTCCTCAATCCCCTCTATGAAGTCGAGCGTGGAGTCAAACATCTTCATGTTCCCTTCGAAGAGTTCGCGCGCATATAGAAACCTGTCATTAAGTGAAAAAGCCGACTTCAGTTTTGTCTGCCTCTTGAATGTAGGCTTTGCCGCTTCCTCTTTCTTCAGTTGAAATTCTGGTTTCTCCTCCTTATTATTCTCTTTTTTTTCAATGCGGATGATTGGCGCTTCCTCTTTCTTTTTGGGGGCTGGTTCCGAGGGGGCTGTCTGCTCTTCCTCTTCTTCTATCGTGAGCATTATGTCATCTTCATCTTCATATGAAGATTCCGGCGATTTGAAGCTGTTGCCGTCAGACACTGTCGATAAGATACCCTTTATGATATCAATATCTTCTTCCTCGGCTTCCGAAAGTTCCTCATGTTTGCCATCTGTAGATTGCTCTGGAGCTTTTGCCGGCAATTCTGGTGTCATCACTATTGTAGGTGCTGAGGCTCGCACAGGTTCCACTTTTCTCTCCCCCTTTTCAAGTGTGCTTTCAGTCATCACTATCATTGGGACCTCTGACGGCAAGTCCCCGGTGACACCAACCTCTTGCCCCTTGACCCTTACCTCTTGGTTCTTGTCCCTTGCCTCTTGGTTCTTGTCTCTTGCCTCTTGACTCTTCTCTTCAAGCAGCATAGCATCCTCTGCAAGCTCCACAGCCTTCTGGCTCAATAACGTATATGTCTCCGGGAGTGGATTGCCATCTCGGATTATTCTTAGAAGACCCTCGATTTCGATGGCTCTCTCCAGCAATTTTTTCACCATATTAAAAATATCTTATACCTTAATAACAAATTCCCCCTCATTTGTTATAAAAATAAATATAATTAAAAATTTTACTCATTACTCACTACGCGCTACGCATTACGCATTACGCGCTACTCATTACGCACTACGCATTATGAATTATAAAAAGACAATCCCCCCTTCCGAGCTCATCATCAATGAAGATGGCTCTGCGTTTCATATACACCTCCGTCCTGACCAACTTCGCGACAATATCCTCCTCGTAGGCGATCCCGGTCGCGTTTCTATGGTGGCAGAGATGTTCGACTCTATCGACTATGATGTCCAGTCGCGTGAGTTCCATACTGTTGCCGGCAAATATAAAGGCAAGGATGTGATGTGTATTTCCCACGGCATCGGTTCCGATAATATTGAGATTGTGGTCACCGAACTTGATGCCCTTGCCAATGTTGACTTCAAGACTCGTGAGGTGAAGCCCGAACACCGCACCCTTAATATGGTGCGCGTCGGCACATCCGGTTCCCTTCAGCCCGATCTTCATATCGGCGACTATGTGATAGCCGAGAAGGCTACCGGCACAGATGGCATTCTCAACTATTATGCCATGCGCGACGAGGTTTGCGACCTCGATTTCCAGCGTGAGTTAATGCGGCATACAGGTTGGCTCCCGACTTGGGCTGCCCCTTATACGGTGGATGCTGACCCGCAACTCGTAGACCGTATCGGTCGCGACGACATGGTCCGCGGTTTCACCATATCTGCCGTTGGTTTCTATGCTCCGCAAGGGCGTCAGGTTCGTCTTGCACTTGCCGACCCTGAACTCAATGCAAAGATAGAAAGTTTCCGTTTCAATGGCCGTCCTGTCACCAACTTCGAGATGGAATCAGGTTGCCTTCAGGGCATGGCAAAGATGCTCGGACACCGCGCCATGACTGTCTGCTGCATCATAGCCGAGCGCACCGCCACAAAAGCCAACACCGACTACAAACCCCGCGTCCGCCAGCTCCTCCAGACCGTCCTCGACCGCTTCTGATCCTGTCAGCTCTAAGTTCAAGTTTCGCTTGTCATAACCGCGACGCGAAGCTTCCCAAATCACTGAAACTTTGCACCTTTGCGTTCTTTGCGTGATTATTTTAGAATCTGCAAAAGTTGAGTCTTAATGAGTTTATGCGCTGGTTTATTAGCCAATCGCGTAGCCTTCTCTGCGATCTCCGGCCGATGCGAAGCAGGCCGTACCCTCTGCGAGCTTGCCATAACCGCGACGCGAAGCTTCCCAAATCATTGCAACTTTGCGCCTTTGCGTTCTTTGCGTGATTATTTTAGAATCTGCAAAAGTTGAGTCTTAATGAGTTTATGCGCTGGTTTACTCATCGACGACAACGATGAAAACGACGACAACGATGAAAACTCCATTATAAAAATGCAAAAAAAACCTAAAATATTTGCATATCCCGCAAAAATTGCGTAACTTTGCATCCGCTTCGAGGCAGTGACTCTCTGCCTGCTGCATATGATTGCCTTATGGTGTAATGGTAGCACACCAGATTTTGGTTCTGTTTGTCCAAGTTCGAATCTTGGTAAGGCAACTCCCACTTTGTCAGGCCTCCCGATTGCAGGAGGCCTTTATTGATAAACACTCATAAATACTACCTCTCCAAAACCTCACAACCTAACAACACCAAAACCTAATGAAAATAAAACACATCATAGCCGCTATGGCTCTCTCTCTTCCCGGCCTGATGGCCGCTGTCCCGGCCGATCCACGCCCACGTGTAGTCACTAATCCTGATGGCTCAAAAGTAACTGTCCGCGTTCATGGCAACGAGTTCTTCCATTATATGACAGATGCTGATTGCACCCGTATCCTTGAGCGCGACTCCCGTGGGTTCATTGCCGATGCCGTTCGCAATGGAAAGGCTCTCGCTTATTCAGAGTCTGCAATCGGTATGCTCAGGGCTGAAGCCGAGGCTCGCTTCCCGATTCCGGATGCCCCCGCCTCTCGCTCTTCCATGCATAAGATGGCGACACTCAACTCTGAAGGACGTTCAAATTATCCTACCATCGGAAAGGGCAATCGCTCTCTTGTGGTCCTCGTGGAGTTCCAGGATGTAGATTTCACAGTCGAGAACCCTAAGGAATATTTCACTCGTCAGCTCAACGAACCCGGCTTTTCCGACTATGGCGGCAAAGGCTCAGCCCTCGACTATTATCTTGACGCATCAAATGGCCTCTACTCTCCTCAGTTTGATGTCTACGGTCCTGTTAAGGTCAGCAGGGGAGCCTCATATTTCAAGGATATGGGTTCCCCTACGATGTCGCTTCTCATAAGGGAATCTCTTACCGCTCTCCATGACGCGGGGGAAATAGATTTCACCAATTATGACCTTGATGAGGATGGAGTGGTCGACACTGTTTTCTTCTACTATGCAGGCTATGGCAGCGCAGACTCTGAGACTGAGACCATATGGCCTCATCAATACGACTATCGCTACTTGAATTCTTTTGGCTCCAGTTCGCTTCGCTTCGATGGCAAGAGGGTAGGTCCTTATGCTTGCGCCAACGAACTTAAGGGCTGGAATCCGACGACAGGGAGATTCCCATGGCAAGATGGTTCGCAGCCTTGGGTGGATGGTATCGGCACTTTCGTGCATGAATACGGCCATGTGCTTGGCCTTCCTGACCTTTATGATGTCAACTACACCGAGGGAGTCCAGGTTCTCACTCCCGGACAATGGTCCGTGATGGCTGAAGGCTGCTATAATTTTGATGGTTGTGTGCCTCCCCTTTATTCTGCTTATGAACAATGGCTTTGCCGTTGGCTCGACTATACTGAGGCTGTCGATGCCACGCATTACGACCTCACTGCGCTTGGCAACACTGATACCCCTACTGCTGTGAGGATAGGCATTCCTAAGTCGGCAGATGGCGATGACATTGAGTCAGAGTATTTTCTGGTTGAGGCTCGCGACGCTTCCAAATGGGATGCTTGCTTCCCTGAGTCCGGCCTCGTAGTGTGGCGTATCAACTATAATAAGAACCTCTGGGCAAACAATAATGTCAATTCATCCAAATCAAGCAACGTGGTGATTCACTATGCCAATGGAGATCAGAACCCGGCTTTCACCGGGGGCGTGATATATCCCGGTGGTGCTTCCGAGTTGATCCCCTCAAAGGATTATGAATTTTGGAAGTCGCCTATCCTCATGGATATCTCATATGATTCTGACAGCAAGACAGGTTCTTTCAATTATAATATGCTCACGGAAGCTCCTACAGGTGCCCCCTTGCTCCACGATACCCCATATGCCGACGAGAATGGCGCCCGCAATTTCACTATAGAGTGGGATCCTGTTGAGGATGCAGACTCTTATATGATCACAATCAAGCGCGTCAGCACGGGCAAGGCTCTTGGTGTCTACGATGAGTTTAATGTAGGCAATGTCACTTCCATGAAGATAGTAAGTGTGCCTATCGCATTCTGGACCAATGAGATTGAGGTCTATGTGCGTGCAGTCAAGGGCATTCCTTGCTCAGATATCTCAAATATAGTTCGTTTTGTGCCCAAGTCTCTCGATAAGGGCTCAGCCGTTGAAGGAATAGGGGATGACTCTGTTGAGATCTCCGGAGGCATCGGATGCATAAATGCTCCTGAAGGTGCCGAAGTCTTCGACATGTCCGGCAAGCGTCTGTCTACCGAGGCCCTTGCCCCCGGCGTCTACGTAGTCCGCTACGGCTCCCGCACCGTCAAGGTCCTCGTCCGCTAAATATGGGAGGGCGGTTTCCTAACCGCCCAAAAAGATCATACCCCCGAGCTTTCATAAAAGCCCGGGGCTTATATTATCCTTAAATTAAGTTTCGTTTGTCTTAATTCATTGTGATTTAATACCTCATTCTTTAAAAATGCGTAGCTTTCTCTGCGTGCTCCAGCCGATGCGAAGCAGGCTGTTCTCTCAGCGAGCTTACTATAACCGAGTCACGAAGCTTCTCAACGCACTGAAACTTTGCTTCTTTGCGGCCTCAGCGTGATTTTTTTTGAGCTTGCGAAAATTGAGTCCTTAAAAAGTCCTATTTCATTTTGCTACAAACATACCCGTCCCCATTGGTCTTATCCCTCTAAAAATACCCGTTATCTTACCTTTATCCATCTTTAAGTGTCATTTTTCTATTTTATCAAGTTATTTAACTTTAAAATGTATGTTTTTTAACATATTGTTATTTGTTTTTAACTAAAAAAGTCCTGTGAAAATTCTTTTATTCAAATGTTTTTTTGTATCTTTGCATCATGAAACATTGCGGAGACTTCTTCCCCGCCTCGTTGATGCGCCATGATTGCTGTTTTTTAAGGCGCTTTTTGATTGATAACAATAACAAAAATTTGCCATTTCACTCTTGTCCCCAATTGTGACATGGCTTGAATTTAGTACCATTTTCGGAACGAACGATGAAGAAAAAATTAGTCCTCCTGTCCCTTAGCCTACTCATGGCTATTGGCATGTATGCCGATATCGTGGTCACGGGTATAGTCACGCTTAAGGACGAACCCGGCGAACCGGCTATCGGTGCTACGGTGGCGATTAAGGGTAAACCCAAGACTGCCGTGCAAGTTGATTACGAAGGTAATTTCAAGATTACCGTGCCAAATGAAAAAACTATTATCCAAGTTTCCTACGTCGGCTATCGCACAGCTGAGGTAAAGGCTTCCACTACCCCTCTTGAGATTGAACTTGAGTCGAATGCCCAGCAGCTCGGCGAAGTCGTAGTCACCGGTATGGGTACCACTGACCGTCGTATGTTCACCGGTTCTACCACCAAGATCGACGCTGAAAAAAGCCACCTCACCGGTGTCGCCGATATCTCCCGCTCTCTTGAGGGCCGTGCTGCCGGCGTGTCTGTGCAGAACGTGTCCGGTACTTTCGGTACCGCTCCCAAGATCCGTGTGCGTGGCGCCACTTCTATCTATGGCACCAACAAGCCCCTCTGGGTCGTTGACGGCGTGATCCTCGAGGATAACGTTGAGCTCGACTCCGACGATCTCTCTTCAGGTAATGCCGAGACTCTTATCGCTTCTGCTATCGCCGGCCTTAACGCCGATGATATCGAGTCGTTCCAGATCCTTAAGGATGGTTCGGCCACATCTATCTACGGTGCACGCGCCATGGCGGGTGTGATTGTCGTGACCACCAAGCAGGGCCGTCAGGGTCACACCAATATCAACTATACAGGCGAGTTCACATATCGTCTCAAGCCCAGCTATCGCAACTATAACATTGCAAACTCTCAGGAGCAGATGGGTATCTACAAGGAAATGGAAGAGAAAGGATGGCTCTCATTCGCTTCTCTCGCCAACTCTTCCAACTCCGGTGTATATGGCACTATGTATAAGCTCATCAATACCTACGATCCGGCTACCGGTAAGTTCGGCCTTGCAAATACTGAGTCTGCGAAAAATGAATACCTGCGTCAGGCAGAGTTCCGCAACACCGACTGGTTCGACCTCCTCTTCAACAACAATGTGATGATGAACCATGCCGTCTCTATTTCAGGCGGTACTGACAAAGGCCAGTTCTATACTTCGTTCTCTTATATGGGCGACGATGGCTGGTATAAGTCCTCCAACGTTTCGCGCTACACTTTCAACGCCAACGCTTCCTACAATCTCTCCCGTACACTTAAGGTGAAGATCCTTACCTCTGACAGCTACCGCCATCAGAAGGCCCCGGGTACTCTGTCGCAGGAACTTGATGTCGTTTCAGGTGCAGTTAACCGTTCGTTCGATATCAACCCCTATTCTTATGCTTTGAATACTGCCCGCACCACCGACCCCGATGCTCTGCAGACCCGAAACTATGCGGACTTCAATATCTTCAAGGAACTTGACAACAACTACATCGATCTCAATGTGATGGACCTCAAGTTCCAGGGAGAAGTAACTTGGAAGCCTATCACAGGTCTTACTCTTATGGCTCTTGGTTCTTTCCGCCGAAGCACTTCTGCGCAGAATCATTATATTATGGACGATTCAAACCAGGCCATGGCTTATCGTGCAGGTGTCAACCCGGAAAACGCTACAATCCGCGCTTCCAACCCTTATCTTTATACCGACCCCGATGATCCTAACTCTCTCCCGGTTTCAGTCCTTCCTAACGGCGGTGTACTCCGTCACACTCTTTACGGTATGAATCAGTGGGACTTCCGCGCTACTGCTACTTATAGCCGCGATTTCGAAGGAAAATACAATATCAACGCTCTCGTTGGTATGGAGTCTTCTCGCATCGACCGCGTGACTGAGTCTTATGAAGGCTGGGGCATATGCTATAAAAACGGTAACATTCCATTCACTGATTGGAAGCTCTTCAAGCAGCAGAATGAGGAAAATATGAACTACTATTCATATACTCCTACCACATTCCGAAACATGGCTTATTTCGGTACTGCTACTTTCATGTACGACAACCGATACATCATCAACGGTACGCTCCGCTACGAGGGCTCTAACAAGCTCGGCCGCTCTTCGCAGTCTCGCTGGCTCCCGACTTGGAACATCTCTGGCGCATGGAATGCCGATGCTGAGTCTTGGTTTGCTAACCCGGTGCTCGCTACTGCAAAGCTCCGTTTGTCTTACTCGCTGACTGCCGACTCCGGTCTCGCTGCTGTATCGAATGCGTCTGCCGTTTATTATCCCTCTCGTCCTTGGAAACAGGATACTTTTGCTTATGAGCAGGCTCTTATCCTCAGCCAGCTTGCCAATGGTGAGCTCACTTATGAAAAGAAGCATGAGTTTGATGTTGGTGCCGACCTCGGTTTCCTCAACAACCGTATCAACCTTGTCTTCGACTGGTATAAGCGTAATAACTTCGACCTTATCGGGCGTATCTACACTCAGGGTGTAGGTGGTGAGATCATGAAGTATGCCAACGTGGCTTCCATGGAGTCGCACGGTGTGGAGTTCACACTCTCCACCCACAATATCATGACTCAGGATTTCAACTGGTCCACCGACTTCACTTTCTCTTACGCCAAGAATAAGATCACTGACCTCACTTCACGTTCTCGCGTGATCGACCTTGTTCAGGGCACCGGTTTCCCACTCCAGGGTTATCCCGTGCGCGCCATCTTCTCTATCCCGTTTGTAGGCCTTACTGAAGACGGTATCCCGCAGTTCATCAATGAAAATGGCGAAGTGACCACTTCCGACCTCAATATGCAGGAATGGGAAAAACTCGACCATCTTGTTTATGAAGGTCCCGTTGATCCTCCCTTCACTGGTGGTTTCGGCAATACTTTCAACTATAAGAATTGGAGCCTCAATATCTTCATGACTTATGCGTTTGGAAATAAGATACGTCTCGATCCGGTTTTCGCAGCTGCCTACTCCGACCTCACGGCAATGCCTAAGGACTTCATGGACCGTTGGGTAGCTTCAGGCGACGAAAAGTACACATCAGTCCCGGCTATAGCTTCTTTGCGTCAGTATCACAACGATAGCAACCTCTCGTTTGCATACAACGCTTACAACTATTCTACAGCACGTATCGCAAAGGGCGACTTCATCCGTATGAAGGAAATCTCACTTCAATATGATTTCCCCGAAAACTGGAATAAGGCACTTCGAATCAACTCAGCTTCTTTGAAGTTTGCTGCTACCAACCCATTCCTGATCTATGCCGACAAGAAGCTTCATGGACAGGACCCCGAGTTCTTCAACACAGGTGGTGTGGCTTCTCCTAACCCGAAGCAGTTCACATTCACCGTCCGCGTAGGTTTCTAAAGATATCGCAAAACGCACAACGCAAAACGCATAACGAACTATGAAATTTAGAAGAATCATATATACTCTGTCTTTGGCTGCCGCTCTTGGTCTCTCCTCTTGCGGAAGCGACTTCCTCGGCACTCCGACAGACTCTCGTGTGGAACTCGACTCCACCGATAAGCTCCGAATGCTTCTTGTCTCATCTTATCCGCAGAACAATTATGCTTGGCCTTGCGAGCTGATGTCTGACAATATGGAAGACAACAACGCTCCTGATGATGATGGCCTTCGCTATAATCTTTCTCCCTACGACCGTGGCGACGATGAGATGTTCCGCTGGGAAGTTTGCGTCAGCAACACTTCCTCCGATAGTCCTTCTACAATTTGGGAAAGCCACTACAACGCAATCGCCGGTGCCAATGCCGTGCTTCAGGTGCTGGATAAGTGGGAGAGCGAAGGGCAGACTCTCGATGCCACCCAGCGTGCCGTCAAAGGTGAGGCCCTGATGATCCGTAGCTATTGCCACTTTATCCTCGCGCAGGTGTTCTGCCATCCATATCGCGGCGATGCTGTCAATGAGACTCTGCTCGGTATCCCTTACATCAAGAAGCCTGAGACTACTGTCAAGCCGATGTATCAGCGTGGCACTCTTAAGGAGACTTATGACAATGTCCGCGCCGACCTTGAGGCTGGTTTGCCCCTTATCGACAATAGCCTCTACGAGATACCCAAGTATCACTTCAATAAGTCGGCTGCCGAAGCTTATGCTGCTCGTTTCTATCTGGTCACTCGCGAATACGATAAGTGTCTTGAGCACTGCAACAATGCTTTTGGTGGTGCTGAGGTGGACGCTTCCTCCTACATGAACACCATTTTCCAGAACCTTGCCAATTTCTTCTATATCTCAGACTTTGGTAAGTTTGCTCAGGGCAGCGACAAGGCTCGCAACTTCATGCTCATCGCCACATACTCTGTCGCTTTCCGTCACTTCGCAGGCAGCAACCGATATGCAGTGATCCGTGATGCCCTTAATTCTACCATCCACGGCTCAAGCCCCGCCTGGAGCAATTTCAAGTGGAAGAATTCAAACGGCAAGGGTGGCACTTTCGTGATGCACCCCTGTTTCAATGGCTCTTGCGGCATCAACGGCAAAAGCGAATATGGCAACTATTATGCAGGCAACATTTCCGAGCAGTTTGAATACACCGATAAGATCGCTGGCATTGGTTATTGCCATGTCACTCGTTCTGAGTTCACTGCCGAGGAGGTGCTCCTCACTCGTGCTGAGGCCAAGCTTTTCCTTGGCGACATCAACGGTGCCCTTGAGGATATCAAGATATGGGAAAAAGCTCGTCGTTCTTGTCCGGCTGCTGAAGGCATGGAAGATGAATTCCGTGATCTCACCATCGAGAATATCCGTCAGTTCTATGTCGACAATGATCCCGGGTATGGAATCGCGAAGACTATCAACATAGATCAGGTATGCCCTTCCAATTGGTCGGTTGGCGGAGCTGAAGGCTTGGCTATGCTTCAGTGCATCCAGCATTTCCGCCGCATCGAGATGCTCCACACCGGCATGCGCTGGTTTGACATCAAGCGTCTCGGACTTGAGTTCGACCGCAAGATAGGTAAGGACGGCATGGATCACCTTGGCATTTTCGATGAGAGAAAAGCTGTTCAGATTCCTGCAGAAATCATCGCTGCCGGTCTGCAGCAAAACCCTCGCTTGACCGACACCGAGACCAAGCTCCAGTCTTCAAGCTCTTACGTCTTCGTAGGTAACTAAATCGCACAACGCACAACGTAAAACGCACAACGCAAAACTATGAAATTTCCAAAATACATAATAGCTGCATTAGCTGCCCCTCTTCTCGCAGCTTGCTCCAGCGACGACCTCGGTCCTTCCATCTTCCCTGATGTCAGCGATGAGCCGGATCCCAATTCTTTCACATATAAGTTTGACAAGTGGCTCAACGTCAACTTCCGCGACATCTACAATGTCGATTTTAAATATCTGATGGAAGATGTTGAGGCTGACATGGAATATAATCTTGTCCCGGCTACGTATGAGAACGCCCGCGACCTTGCGCTCCTCACAAAATACCTCTGGTATGATTCATATAAGGAGCTGGCAGGTGAGGATTTCATCAAGAGCTATGGTCCCCGCATCCTGCACCTCGTCGGTTCTCCTGCCTACAACCCTAACTCCGGCACTGAGACTCTCGGTCTCGCCGAAGGAGGCTTGAAGGTGACTCTCTTCAAGGTGAATGAGATGGACCTCGAAGACATCAATATGCTCAATGAGTATTATTTCCGTACGATGCACCATGAGTTCGGTCACATCCTCCACCAGACCAAGTCTTATCCTACCGACTTCAACCTTCTCTCCACCGGACGCTACGACGACAGCTCCTGGCAGTCAAAACAGCCCGGATATGTGGCATCCCTCGGTTTCATCACTCCCTATGCTTCTTCACAGGCTCGTGAGGACTTCGCTGAGACTATCGCCAACTATCTGACCCGTACACCCGAGCAGATGGAGCTTATCCTCTGGATGTCAAAGCAGGGTTGGACCAACGGTTCTGACAATGAAGACGTGGATCTTGACGACGAGGACACCAACTACTTTTGCTATTATTTCTACGACGATCCTTCCGATCTTGACTCCAAGCATTATTTCTTCTATTCAGAGGAGAAAACATTTGGCAACTGCCAGATGGGTATGGTTGGCCTGAATGGTGAATATCTGACATCGGTTGAAGAAGTTGAGGCATATCTTGAAAAATTGCGTGAGACTCGCGAGATCTTCCCCGTAGAGGATAAAGATAAGGTCAACGGATATGAAGTGATCATGCAAAAGCAATCGATCGCACGCAACTGGTTTACCGATCAATGGAAAATTTCTTTCGACGATCTCCGCAACATCGTTCAGCGTCGTCAGAAAGACTTCGACATCATCGCCCTCCGCAACGAAGTCAACTCCATCCAATAAGTGTTAATATACTCTTAACTCTTAACTCTTTACTCTTAACTCTTTACTCCTAATGAATAAATCAATATATCTCGCAGCCCTCGCATCTCTTGCCCTTACTGCTTGCTCCAGCGACGACAACGATATCTTTGATAAGTCTGCCGCCGACCGCCTCGAGCAGTATAAGAAAGACTATGCTGACGTTCTCACTGCTGAAGGCGGACTTTGGACGATGGAGTATTTCTCCAATACTGACGAGCCCGGCTATGTATTCGTCATGAAGTTTGAAAAAAACGGTGCAGTGACTATCTCAGCCAATCACAAATGGATTGGCGGCACATTCAAGCAGGAAACCTCCCTTTGGAAGATGATTGCCGACAACGGCCCCGTGCTCTCTTTCAACTCATACAATAATCTTTTCCACATCTTCTCAGACCCTGCCAACATCGTAGGTCCGGATGCTCCCTTGGGTGAGATGGGCGACGATATCAACGAGACAGGCTACGGCCACGAAGGCGACTACGAATTCCAGTTCATGGAAGTCTCTGACGACGGCCAGACTGTCCGCCTCCTCGGCAAAAAACGCCTCTACGACATCTTCCTCCACCGCCTCGACCCAAACACCGACATAGAGGCATATATGTCGTCTGTGAAGGATGTTTCTTCTCGCTTCTCTACTACGTTCAACGACTTGACAATGACAGATGCCGATGGCAATCTCTATCGTGTCTATGATATGAACACAGGTGTTCCGTCGATCTATCCTCTTGCAGGTGATGCTGTGTCTCAGACAGTCTCAGCCAATGGCATCTTCACTCTTGAGGGCTTCCGCTTCATGAATCCTGTCGAAGTCAAGAGGGCCGACGACTCCACTTTCGAGATAGAACATCTCTTTTTCACTGAATCAGGAGCAATGACCGGCGACAACATCACCGATCTCCGCGCTACCTCACCCCTCGAAAACATCGTCCGCGCTGATATTACTTGGACTTTGGATTCTGAATCCCTTACCGGAAAGGCAAAGACTCTTTATGACACTGCCAACAACGCGCTTGTAGCTGCTCTTACCTCCAAGGATATATTGGGAAAAACGGAATTGACTTATGGATCGGTAGGAGGTAAGATGGTGCCACAGCTTGTCACAAGAATAGGCAACCGTGTGTGCCGCGATTATATCGAATATTCGGTTAAAAAAGATGAAAATGGCAATATATTGCCTTCAGACCAGTTCCATTTCTCTATTAATGGGGGCAATAATACGTCGATTAAGTATAATGATGAAATTCCGGCTTACAAGGCTTTGAAAGAGTACTTGTCCGGCAATTTTGTGATGACTGCCGTTGACCCTCTATGTCCCTCATCAGTTATATTTACCGACAAGAACGATTCCGCTTCATCTTTCAAAATGAATTCAAAATAAATATTTAATATGACGAAGACACTGCAACTTAGTTGTGGTGTCCTCGTCTTTCATCTATTATTTTATTAATATGAAAAAAATTTACATCCTCCTGTCTGCCGCATGTGTGGCAGCTTCCGCTTCCGCAGTGGAAAAGCAGGCAATCCCGTCGAAAAATCTAATCGGGGAAAAAGCTGCAGCTGTGCAAACTGTATCAGCATCTAAAGATTTCAAGGCTCTGCATAATATGAGAATGCAGAATAATTTTGGTGCCACTCGTGCTGCTTCTGTAGTAGGAGGCTATCGTGTTGGTCCAAGCGTATGGTCAATCGGAAGCTCTGTAAATGGATATGGCTACGATGTCACATTTGGCTTCGCGAGCAGTTATGGAAGTCTCAATTTCTATGGCTATGCTTCTGAAGGAGCTGAAGTGGAATGGGAGTATTCAGACATCAATGATTATGAAGTTGTCGATAATGCTGCCGTATGGAATGTAAAGACATCCAAAGATATTAATCTTCAGATCAAGAGTGGAATTGGTAATGTAAATACTCCGTCTATTCAGATAAAAGGTGAGTCAGGAAGCACTTCATATATTGCAGAACCCCAATTTTATTATTGTGGTGGATGCGCCAACATGTGGATAAGATCAGACGAAACATCTGGAGACTTTGGTGTGTCACCTTATCAGAATTATGGTCTAAAAACTCCTGGAGGATATACAGCGGGCAAGACTTATGTAAGTTCTTATATGCCTTCCGCTAATGGTTATAATGCAGCTGGAGTTTATGTTAATGCGGAAGCTTGGAACAATTGGCAGTCTCAGTTTGAACAGATGGCAGATGGAAGCAAGGTGACAAATCTTGTGATGGACAACTACTCTCTTATGATGCCTGCCCCTCAGAGCACATATACGATGACAAGAATGTGGGGTCCAATGCAGGTAGATGCTTCTGGCGATACTCAACTTATCAGTTATATATATCCGCTTGATGAAGATGGGATGATGGCAGAAATGCCTATTGCCCTTGGTTATGCTCCAATTAAAAAGGGTACAAATGGCTGGTTGCTTTTCGAATATAATCCTCTTGATGAGAACGGTGATGAAATTGAAGATGACATTTACATTGATTCTGCAGTGGTAATTACAGTTGAGGGATTTGCTGGCAATGATGCTATAAAGTCGATTAGTCCATTATCAGGTTACTATCCGTTCAGCTGGAATGCATATGAGCAGCTTGGTGGCGTAATGCTTCAAAGTCCTACTCTCTATATGCAATTCTCTTTCGACGTTGACGGTCAGCATGTGACTACCCTCGAGGCTGATTATACAGCTTATGCTTTTGATGATAAAGATATACCAACCGATGATGATACCACCTCAATGCTTTCATATCATCAGTTTAATGTTGACGCAGTGTTTGCATTTATTCATTCTGTTGATGGTGTAGAAAAAGTAAGTATAGCTAAAGATGGTGGATCTGTTGATGTTGATATAGAGGCATATTGGTACGACGTTAAGGGTCTGGTTGAAGAAGGATATTATGAGGTGACAGCTCCCGAGTGGCTCAGTGTTGAGTTCTCCGAACCTGATCCTCAGACACTTGCTGTGACAATGACAGTAACAGCTGAAGCTGGTGATGACCGCACTGGTGTTATATCTATCGAAGGTCTTGGTGCTACATACTCTCTGACTGTAAATCAAGGCGAGGGCAATGCCGTCAATGTAATCGCTGTTGACAAGAACGCTCAGTACTTCGACCTCCAGGGCCGTCGCGTAGCCAACCCCGAAAAGGGCATCTACATCAAGAAGACCGGCAACAAAGCCGAAAAAGTCCTCTTCTAAAAAGACTCATGGAACCCAGGCCTCCCCGCCTGCGGCAAAATAAAAAGGACGCACCCCCAAAAGGTGCGTCCTTTTCATCTATACTATGGGACGGCAGTTATGGGACGGCGGTTTCCTAACCGCCGCCCCGAATCTTCCCAACCGCCGCCCATATGGAAGGGAGGCTTCCCAGCCTCCCCCCAAGCGGCTTGTCCGCAATCGCCACCCGCGATACGCGCCACGCCCCACGCCCAACTGTTAATTAATAATATTGCAACCCCACTGTAACAACATTGTAACAAAAATTTTATTACTTTGCACCACGATTCCCCAAGGATCACTCCCCGACTTCCGGCCATCCCCCGAAAGTCAGCCGATCCCAAAGCGCGAAGCCGTCTCCGCTGCAAGCTTCTGCTTGCCCCCCCACCTCTCCTCCCTTCCACTCTCCACTCTTAACTCTTAACTCTCAAACATGGACTACTGGTTTATCATACTTCTCGCTATAATCGCCGTTGCGGCGATAGCCATACTTCTTTTCTTCGAACTCATGGGCGATGATGCCATCAAGATGATGAGAATGAAACATGAGCGTGGCAAGTATATCAACGACCAGACCGCCGTAATATACCAGACCATCAAAGACACACCTGACTCAGCAAAGTCCTACAGCCTCTTTGTAGAATATATCTTCACAAACAACAGGCTATTTATAGAATACGTCAAAGCCATTCTGACAAGGACCAGCCAGACATACACTTCCGGCAATCTTGAAGGCCTTGAAAAGTGTATAAGCGAAGCAAAAGACATGAAGACCGAGCTGAAAGATCAGAAGGCTGCCCAGATGGATTGCATGGCTACAATTGACCAGCCCGACTACATTGAATCCTCTGCCTGGATCAATCTCTCCAACAACTGTAGGTTTAGCGTCAACGACGGACTTTTGCATCTCTCCGAGGTCTGCATATACTACGCCAATAACTATTCCGAACCATTCCCGGAGATATATAATGAGCAGCTGGAATTTCTTGTAGGGGATATTTGCAACATCTGCGACACATGCCTCTCGCTCATTGGCACAAGGGATATCACAGGCATGAGGGAGCTTAGGAAACGCATGTCAATTATGCTCGACGAGTCGTATGCCCACACCCAGCGTCTTTACGAGCTCATCCACGACGGCAGAAACATCCTCGAGCCGGAGCGTCGCATCGCCCTCAAATACTGTCTCAACGCATTCCAGGAGCTTCACACCATGATCTACACGCTCCGCAGATTTTTCCTTGCAAATCTCTGCATCACCCTCTCCATCATGACCCTCGACACTCGCAAATCCTCCAACCCCTACCCCCCATCCCCCATAAAAAACTAAAATGGTAGGGCAATGATATGGGAAGAAGTTGTTGCAGAACTATATTCTCCGCATCTTGTAGGGACGCACGGCTCGTGCGTCCGTTTTTTTATATTGTTGATTACCAATCTAATTGCGACACCCTCTCCCACCAAAGCAAAGAGCATCGCCCAAGCGATGCTCTCAACTTATTTCTATCCTCGCGCTACGCGCCACGCACTACGCGCCACTCACTCAATACATCGGCCTAAACCCATCCGACTTCACAAACTTCTTAGTCACATCCCCCACCATGTCCGAACTATGAGAAGTATCCAACTTCAATATCTTACCCTTCGGACTAAGATCGCACTTCTTGAGATCCACATAGTAGTATCCCGGATTTGTCACGATATCGAAATAATAAAGCTTATCGCGAAGGTTTGAATAGCTGCGCCACTGTGTAGAGCTTACGTTCGGTTCCCCCTCTACAGTATAAGTATAAGGAACGCAACTGTTGACGAGCACCGAACGAGTGATAGCAGCCCCCAGCTGTGCATCCGGAGTCTTCTCCACGCGATGCGCGAAATAATTGGCGCGAACGCAGCGGTCAGGACTCGACACTGTACCCGGAAGCATATTCTTGCCGCCGATCTTATCCCAATAATTGATGATCGCTGTCATTGCAGGCCACTGCGGGTCATTCGTCATAGCGCGTATATCGCCCGGGTCATAGATATTCAGGTTGCCATGGTCAAACTCAAAGATGATGCTCTTGCCGCTCGCGTCGGTCACTCCCCAGTGGAGCGTCGACACCGTGCCTCCGTCAAACGTTGCCCCCTCGATGCTGAATGGGGTAGAGGTCAGCAGGGTCTGCACTTCATCCGTAGTCGCGCAATTATCAAGGATCCAACCTACGATCATCGCCAACGAGATAGGAGGGTTCTTCTCGCGCACCTCATTATTATAGATAGTGCCCTTGCAGAAAAGTCCATTTACCGACAGTCCCTTCTCATTCATACCCTCCGTGATGCCACCGTCATAGCCCACAGCATACACAGCTCCATATTTGGAAGTCCAGTTGATGCCATCAGCTTTTGAAGAACCCTGCTTATAGATTCCGGCAGGATACACATATATGTTAGTAGGGATAGGAGTCTTCCAATCGAGCGAACGTCCAATGATGTAGAGGCTGTCAGCCCCCTCATATATCACTCGTGTGCAGGCATCGCCCTGAGCCGGCATAGCAGCTGCGCTGATTCCGATAGCGCCAAGCGCAATAGCTTTGTAGATACTTTTCATAGCAGAATTAAATTAAAAAGAATTAATAAGAATAAAATCACTTACCACCATAACACCAAATCCCCCCAAAAGGTTGACTCCATGTGACGGCGGTTTCCTTTATGTGACGGCGGTTTCCCAACCGCCGCTATGGAAGGGAGGCTTCCCAGCCTCCCCCCAAGCGGCTTGTCCGCATCCCAAACAACGTCCAACGTCCAACGCAAAACGCAAAACTAATTTGCATTATCCAAAAATATTTATTAAATTTGCAACATAAATTTCTATGGCCATCTACACCCTACAGAAATTCATTGCTGCAAAAGTAATAATTATGCATTATGCATTATGAATTATGAATTAAACAAAAGTTATGGAAATCTACAAGATACTTGTCGTCGACGACGAACCGGACCTTTGTGAAGGTCTCAAACTAAACCTTGAGATAGAAGGTTACGAAGCTGACACAGCTTACTCCGCTGAAGAAGCACTCGAAATGGATCTTGCCTCTTACGACCTCATCATGCTCGATGTCATGATGGGTAAGATGTCCGGTTTCGAGTTTGCCCGTATTCTCAAGCGCAATCCCGCCACGGCTCATATCCCCATCATATTCTGCACCGCCAAGAATGCCGACGACGATATGATTGCAGGTCTCAACCTTGGTGCCGACGACTATGTCCCCAAGCCATACAACATCCGCAACATTCTCGCCCGCATCAAGTCCGTGCTCCGTCGCACAGAACGCACAGGTTCCGGTGCCCAGTCTCAGTCTACCATCATGGAGCAAAAGAAAGTGGAGAAACCCAAGAACATCATCCGTGAAGAGGGTCTTGTCATCGACCTTGACCAGATTGTATGCACCATCGACGAAGTTCCCGTTCGCATGCCGCGCAAGGAATTCGAACTGCTCTCACTCTTCATGAGCAACCCCGGGAAGATCTTCTCTCGCGAAGACATCCTTCAGAAAGTATGGTCAGATGAAGTGGTTGTCGTCAACCGCGTAGTCGACGTCAACGTCACCCGCCTTCGCGCCAAAATCGGCAAATACGGCAAGCTCATCGTCACCCGCTCCGGCTACGGCTACGGCTTCAAAGTCTAACCATGGAAAGCAGGCTTTCCAGCCTGCGCCCTTAACCCTCAACCCTTAACCCTTAACCCTTAACCCTTAGATAAGTGCGTCGTCTAAAGATCAGCTACAGCACAAAGCTCCTTCTAATGGAGATTGCCATCCTCACTCTTTGTGAAGTGGCTTTCATTGCTTTCCAGTTCAATCGTGAGCAGCGCTACCGTGAGGACCTTCTCAACGCCCAGTTGACGATCCTCAACTATCAGCTTCTCGACCAATACGAAGGGGGAGTGGTGAATGTTGAGCTGTGGGAGCGCACCATCGACCTTCCTATCCAGGAGCTCCAGCTTGCCATCTTCGACTCCGAAGGCAACATCCTTTACGACAACACCGGTATCGGTCACCTTGAAAACCCCCTCGAACTCGAGGAACTTAAGATGGCAGACAAGTCAGAGCTTCATCGTGGCTTCTCAGTCCATAACAATGATGAAGTCGACGACGATGATTTCTATTACTACGCTGCCCTTAAGGAAGGGGATCTCTATGCACGCACCGGTGCCTTGGGCCATGACGTAGGCTTGGCTGAGTTCATGAGCATCGACCGCACTTTCATTTGGTATGCCATTCTCATCTATATCTTCATTATTGCCATCACTTGGTATGCCACATCACGCATCGGAAACACCGTGAAGCGCCTTTCCGAATTTGCCCAGGCTGCCGAAAAAGGGGAGGAGATATTCGACACGAAGGTATTCCCAAGAAATGAGCTGGGCACCATCGCTCACAATATTGTCATCATCTACGTCCGTTGGCAGCGCACTCTTGCCGAGCGCGACCGTCAGGCTGCTATCGCGGCTAAGGAAGAGCAGGAAAAAGCCAAGCTGAAAAGGGAGCTCACCAATAATATCAACCATGAGCTGAAGACCCCTGTCTCTGCCATATCCCTTGAGCTTGAGACTCTCCTTACGCATAAGGACAAACTTACGGATGCCCAGCGCAACATGCTCATCTCAAGATGTAAGGCAAACTCTGACCGTCTTCTCAAGATGATCCAGGATATCCTCACGCTCAATCGTCTCGACGACGGCGCAGAGAATATCCAGAGGGAACTCTTGTCGCTTCGCGACGTCGTAGATGAGACCACCGACACTCTGCTCCCGAAAGCTGAGAACGTAGGCATAGCCTTCGACATCAATCTCCCTGAGACAATGATGATGCTTGGCAATGGTCCCCTTCTTGAGGCCATATTCAATAATCTTGTCAACAACGCCATCCTCTATTCAGGAGGCTCCACCATATCAATCTTCCTTCAGGAAGAAGATGAGAAGAGCTATCGCATCATCATAGGCGACGACGGCACCGGCATTGGCGAAGAGCACCTTGAGCATCTTTTCGACCGTTTCTATCGCATCGAATCGGGCAGATCGCGCAAGAAAGGTGGCACCGGCATCGGCCTTGCCATCGTAAAGAGCGCCGCCCAATTCCACGGCGGCGACATCACCGTCCGCAACCTCCCCACCGGCGGCCTCGAATTCACCCTAACCCTCTCCAAATCCTAAAAGGTAAATATAGGCCATCCTCCCACCCCAAAGCCACTTGTATGATCCCCCACCCGGA